>JBFWKS010000253.1:0-6544 GCA_050252545.1 Solirubrobacteraceae bacterium | reverse complement strand
TTGAACCACCGGGTGCTTGGTTGCCGACGTTATCACGTCGGCCGACACCCCTCGCCCGACGCAGGAGGAGCGCCGGACCGCCACGCGCGCCCGTGTCGCGGATGCGGCCGCCGAAGCGCTGGCCCAGGAGGGGTACGCGGCACTGACGACGCGCTCCGTGGCACGACGAGCCGGCGTGTCGCAGCCGACGGTCATGCACTACTTCGCTACGCGCTCCCTGCTCCTCACGGAGGCGATGAGGCTGCTGTGCGACGCCATCGTCGCCGACGCCGAGGCGTTCATCACCGGCCTACCGTCCGGGGACGCGAGCGCCCCGGCGATGCTCGACCAACTCTGGGAGGGGCTCAAGAGCCCGGCCGGCGTCGCCATCGGCCAGGTCTGGTGCGCCGCCTGGTCGGACGCCGAGCTCACCCCCATCGTCGCCGACTTCGACCGCCGGCACGTCGACGTGGTCCTCGAGGCGATGCGGCGGGCCTATCCGCCGAACGTCGACGCCGGACGCCTCGCGTCGTTCGTGGAGCTCGCCCTGGCCACCCTGAAGGGCACGCTCCTGCTGCGGCCCGTCGTCGACCCGTCCGAGCTCGACGAGCGGTGGGCCATCGTCCGGGCCCCACTGGTGCGGGTCGCCGCCGACGTCCTCGACGGCACCGGTCGCGCCCGATGACGTCCGCGGGGTCGCTGGAGCCCGGTCGCCGCGAGGGGTCGCGGCCGTCGACCCGGGTCGACCCGGTCTCCGGCCATCGCATCGCGGCCCTCGGACCCTCCGGGGCAGTCTGATGCGATCGTCCCGCTGGGCCGTCCTGGCGGTCCTCTGCCTCGCGGCCTTCACGATCAACGTCGCGACATCGATCGCGTACGTCTCGCTTCCCACGCTCACCGAGGAGCTCGGAGCGTCGTCGCGTGACCTGCTGTGGATCGTCGACGGCTTCAACCTCACGTTCGCAGCGCTGGTCCTCGCCGCAGGCTCACTGAGTGACCGCTTCGGCCGCAAGGGCGCCCTCGTCTCCGGACTCGCCCTCTACGTCGTCGCCTCCGCGCTCTGCGCCTGGAGCGGCACCGCGGACGAGCTCATCCTGTGGCGGTTCGTGGCCGGGATCTCCGCCGCGATCATCTTCCCCACCACGCTGTCGATCATCTCCAACGTCTTCCCCGACCGGCGGGAGCGTGCCAAGGCGATCGGCCTCTGGGGCGCGGCGACCGGCACGGCGATCGCTCTGGGCCCGATCGCGGGCGGCGCGCTCCTCGACACCTATTGGTGGGGCTCGGCGTTCGTCCTCTGCGCCGTGCTCGGCGTGGTCAACCTGCTCCTCGCCGTCTGGCTCGTGCCAACGAGCCGGGACCCGGAGACCCCGCCGCTGGACCTCGTCGGTCTCGGGCTCAGCATCGTCGGACTCGGTCTGCTCGTCTACACGATCATCGAGGGGTCGGAACGCGGCTGGAGCTCGGGTGAGACGCTCGGCGGGTTCGGCGGCGCGGCCCTCGTGCTCTTCCTCTTCGCCGCCTGGGAGCGGCGGCGCGAGTACCCGATGCTCGACGTCCGGCTGTTCAAGAACCTGCGCTTCACGGCCGCCAGCGGCGCGGTGACGTTCTCCTACTTCGCCCTCTTCGGCTTCGTCTTCCTCGTCTCGCAGTACTTCCAGTTCGTCCTCGGCTACGACGTGCTCGAGGCCGGGCTGCGCCAGATCCCGGTGGCGCTGTCGGTCGCGGCCACCTCCATCCTCGGTACGGCGCTCGCGGTGCGGTTCGGGACGAAGGCCGTGGTCACCGCCGGTCTGCTGATCTTCGCAGGCGGGTTCGTCTGGACGTCCACGGTCGACGCCGACACGAGCTACACGATCATCGCCCTGCAGATGCTGGCGATCGGCTCCGGTCTCGGACTCACCAGCACGCCGGCCACCGAGGCGATCATGGGCGTGGTGCCCGCCGCGAAGGCCGGGATCGGCTCCGCGATGAACGACGCCACCCGCGAGCTCGGCGGCACCCTCGGCGTCGCCGTCATCGGCTCCGTCGCGATCTCCATCTACCGCGACCGGGTCGCCGCCGACGTCCCGGTTGGGCCCCTCCGTGACATCGCCCAGGAATCGTTGGGCGCCGCCGCGGCAGCCGCGGCACGCGCGAACGATCCCCAGCTGCTCGCCGGGGCGCAGGAGGGCTTCCTCAGTGGCCTGATGGTCGGCTGCCTCGTGGCCGCCGGCGTCTGCCTCGTCGGCGCCATCCTCGCCTTCCTCTTCCTTCCCGCGCACCCACAGCAGGAGGCCGCCGTGGTCACAGCGGCCGTCGGCGGCACCGACCCGGCGGCGTGGTCCGCCGGTGCCGACGCGGTCCTGCTCCCAACCCGGGACACCGCACCGCATCCGGACCGGCCGATCCCCAACGGCACCGGTCCCGCCGATGTCGCGGCCCGCCCCACCGAAGGGCGCGGCGCCGGGATCCCCCGCGAGACCGATCGTGACCCGATGACCGCGCACCCGGCCTCCGAGATCCCGGACACGCCGATCGCGACGACGGCCTCCGAGGCGGTCCGCCGCATCCTGGAGACGGCCGAGGCCGTGGCCGCGACCATCGAAGCGGACGCGCGTCGCCGGGCCCGCGAGACGGCGACGGCCGCCGACCGGGACGCCGCCGCCGTCCGGGACGCCGCCGTCGCTGAGGCCACGGCGCTGCGTGATGCGATGTACGAGGCGATGACCGCGAGGATCTTCCGGCTCGCGTCCATCGATGAGGGCGCCCGACAAGGAGTCGACGACCGCCCGGTCGACGGCCCTCGGCCTTGGAACGCCCGGCCGCGCGGCGCCTCCTGACACGGAGGCCGGAATCCTGCCGCCGCCGGTCCGGGCCACCGCCCGCGACGCGACCCCGGTGGTTCGATCAGCCCTGCGACTCGACCTCGTACTCGACGAGCTTGCGCTTGAGGACCTTGCCTGTCGGGTTGCGCGGCAGCTCGTCGAGGAAGATCACGTCGCGCGGCACCTTGTAGCGGGCGAGGTTCTCCTTGACGTAGGTCCGCACCCGGTCGCCGTCGAGGTCGGCCGGAGCGTCGTCGTCCTTGACGATGAACGTGCGGATCCGCTGGCCGTACGTCTCGTCCGGCACACCGATCGCCGCCACCTCGGACACGCCCTCGAGCTTCGCGATCAGGTCCTCGACCTCGTCCGGGAAGACGTTCTCGCCACCCGACACGATCATCGAGTCGTCGCGTCCGTCGATGAACAGCCAGCCCTCGGCGTTGACATGGCCGACGTCGCCCGACGCCATCATCCCGTCGACGACGGCCTTGCCGCCGCCGCCGGTGTAGCCCTCGAACGGCGTGACGTTGGCGACGACGATCCGGCCGGTGGTGCCGGTCGGCACCTCCCGATCCTGCTCGTCGATGATCCGCAGGCGCGTCCCGAGCGTGGGCGGGCCGACGGTGTCCGGCGACACCTTGAGGTGCTGCGGGGTGGCGATCGTCGCCAGCGCGACCTCGGTCGATCCGTACAGGTTGTAGACGACGTCGCCCCAGCGATCCTGGGCCCGCAGGGCCAGCGCAGTGCCGAGCTGCGACCCGGCGACGAAGGCGATCCGCAGCGCCGAGAGGTCGGGCTTGTCGGCGCGGTCGTCGTAGGCGTCGAGCAGGCGCGAGAGCATGATCGGCACGCAGATCAGGCCGGTCGCCCGGTGCTCCGCCATCGCGTCGAGGACCGCGTCAGGACGGAACCGCCGCTGCAGCACGACCGCGGTACCCGAGTTCAGCGCCAGGACCGCGTGGACCAGACCCAGCGAGTGGAAGAGCGGCGCGGCGATGAGCGTCGTCTCGTGGCCGCGGAACGGGACGCGCTCGACGATGCCGCCCATCAGGGTGAGGGTCTTGGGCTGCTGGCGGTTGGCGCCCTTGGGGGTACCGGTCGTCCCGCTGGTCAGGATGACGAAGGAGCCCTGGCGCGCCGGGGTCGGCGGCTGCTCGCCCGACGCCGACGCGATGATCCCCTCGATCGTGCCGTCACCGGTGGCGCCGTCCTCGGTGAAGCTCCGGACCTTGCCCAGCGGCGGGTCGACGGCCCCGGCGGCCGCCGCGAACTCGTCGTCGTGGATGAGCATCTCGGCGCCCTCGCGCGCGAACACGTCCTTGAGCTGCGGGCCCGCAAACTCCGTGTTCATGAGGATCGCCTTGCCCCCGGCCTTGAGCGTGCCGTAGAAGGCGTCGTGCCAACCGCGGTGGTTGCGCACGAGGATCGCCACGCCCTGCCCGGGCTTCAGCCCCTGCGCGCGCAGGTGGTTGGCGATCGCGTTGGTCCGCCGGTCGAGCTCGACGAAGCTCAGGGTCCCGCGCTCGTCGATGACCGCCGGGCGATCCCCGTGACGGATCGCCGCCCCGATGATGCCGCCGCCGACCAGGCCGAACGCCCGCGACGCCTTGAGCACGTCGCGCAGCTGGCCGATCCCGTCGGACGACAGGACCCCGGCCTCCTTGCAGGCCTTCAGGGAACGCAACTCGTCCCGGACGCGCGCGAGGGTCGGGCCGGCGGAGGAGAGCGGGTTGGGAAGCGCCATAGGCGGCCCAACCTACGCGAAACAGCCCGATGGCCGCAACTAGCGCGCTCGGACGTTCAGCGCAAGGGCGGATGGGTCGCAGACCCGCCGTTCATCGAGCGCCTACGCGCCATGAAATCTCTGGCACGCCTCGATCGCCGGTTCGCGTGTGGCTCGACGGCCTGCCGTGTAGCGTCGCGCCATGCGTGCGCCACTCCGTCGCCGGCCGAGCTTCCGGGCCGCGATCCGCCCGGCACTCGCTGCCCTGGCGGCGACGCTGTTGCTCGCCGCGGCAGGCACCGCCCCAGCCGCGGCCGCCGACGGGGACCTGCCCGTCCCGTGGTCGCCGGTCGGCATGGTCGCCGGCGGGATCGACCCCGACTCCGCGGCCGGAGCCAACGACTTCAGCTGCAAGCCGAGCCCCGAGCACCCGCGCCCGGTCGTGCTCGTCCACGGACTGATCGCGACCCTCGGCACCAACTGGCCCACGATGGCGCCGCTGCTGGCCAACAACGACTTCTGCGTGTTCGGCCTGAGCTACGGTCGCATCCCCGGGTTTCCGTTCGTCGGCGGCCTGGGCCGGATGGAGGACAGCGCGAAGGAGCTCGACGCGTTCATCGACAAGGTGCTGCGCGAGACCGGCGCCGACAAGGTCGATCTGGTCGGGCATTCGGAGGGCACGGTCATGCCCCGCTGGTACCTGTCGTTCCTGGACGGGGCCGACAAGGTCGACAAGTACGTGCAACTCACCCCGCTCTGGGACGGCACCAACCTGCTGGGCCTCGGCGATCTGCTCGGGCTCGCCAAGGCGATCGACCCGGCCCTGGAGGACCTGGCCGGTGGGCTCGTCGGCATCGCCTGCGCGTCGTGCGCCCAGTTCCTGTCCACGTCCTCGTTCATGCAGGCGGTCAACGAGGTCGGCCGTCCGGTCCCGGGGATCACCTACACGACGATCGTCACGAAGTACGACGAGCTGGTGAGCCCCTACACCAGCGGGATCCTCGAGCACCCGCAGGTGACCAACCACGTGCTGCAGGACGTGTGCCCGAACGACTTCTCGGAGCACCTGGCGGTGGCGTACGACCCCAACGTCGCCCAGATGGTGCTCAACGCCCTGTCGCCCGAACGGGCGCGGCCGGTGCCGTGCGTCGCGATGACGCCGGCGGGCCCGGCCGGACCGGTCCCGGACATCGGCCTGGCGCCGGCGAAGGTCGTGACCCGGGACGGCTCGACGGCGCCCGCCAAGGCCACCCGCTGCCGCACCGGCAAGGCGATCCGCGTCCGGGTGCGCCGCGGCAAGGATGAGCGGATCCGCCGGATCACGGTCACCCGGGGCAAGAAGCGCCTGGCGACCCGGCGCGGCAAGGCGCTGCGGTCGGTCGTCGTCCGCCGTCTGGCGCCGGGACGCCGGTCGCTGCGCGTGAAGACCGTCGGAACCCGCCGGGACGGACGGACCGTACGGCGGAACTACACCGTGCGGCGCGCCGTGCGCTGCTGACCCAGCCGGGCCTCCGGGCCTCCGGGCACGTCGAAGCACCGCCTCGCGCTGAGGCACCGGCCCAGCCGCGACGACCGCCGCTGCAGCAACGCGGCCACGACCGCGTGCGGGGCCGGTCGGCCGCGTGCCTCGACAAATCGGGACGGACCTGTCTTACTTGAGACATGACTGTCTCGCCCCTGGCGCAGGAGCCCGACGATCCGATCCTCGTCGCCGCGCTGCGGGCGCTCAACGCCGACCCGACCGCGTCGATGGCACAGATCGCCGAGGCGGCCGGGGTCGGGCGCGCGACGCTGCACCGGCACTTCGCCTCGCGCGAGGTCCTGCTCCACGAGATCGGCGTCCACGCGCTGGACCGGTGGGAGGCGTCCCTACGGGCCAGCGGAGTCGTCGTGGCGACCGGCGGCGACGACGCCGACGTCCACCGCACCGCGTTGCGGGCGATGGTCGAGCGCTACGTCGGCGACACCGAGACGTTCAGCTTCGCCCTGACGAGCCCGGAGCTCGAGGCCCACCCCGACCTCAAGGCGCACATGC
>JBFWKS010000252.1:0-6565 GCA_050252545.1 Solirubrobacteraceae bacterium | reverse complement strand
GCTGCTGCTCATGGTCGGCGCGTTCGCCAAGTCCGCGCAGCTGCCGCGGCACACGTGGCTGGCCGATGCGATGGAGGGCCCGACCCCGGTCTCGTCGCTGATCCACGCGGCCACGATGGTCACCGCCGGCGTCTACCTGATCGCCCGCATGAACCCGCTGATGGAGCTGGCGCCGACGGCGCAGGTCGTTGGTGCGGTCGTCGGGCTGCTGACGCTGCTGGTCGCGGGCACGATCGGCCTGACCCAGACCGATCTCAAGCGCGTCATCGCCTACTCGACGATGTCGCAGATCGGCTACATGATCATGGCCGTGTCTGCCGGCGCCTACGTCGCGGGCATGTTCCACCTGACGACGCACGCGTTCTTCAAGGCCATGCTCTTCATGGCGGCGGGGTCGCTGATCGCGGCGATGGCCGGCGAGCAGTCGCTCGACAAGATGCGCGGCTTCCGCAGGGCGATGCCGTTCACCTACGGCGCGTTCGTCATCGGCGGCCTCGCGCTCGCCGGCGTGCCGCCGTTCTCGGGCTTCTTCTCCAAGGACGAGATCCTCGCGGCGATGGCCGGCGAGGGCGGCTGGATGTGGATCCTCGTGGTCGGCGGCTACCTCGGCGCGTTCCTCACCGCGATCTACACGTGGCGGATGATCTTCCGCGCGTTCTGGGGACCACCGTGCCCGGAGGCGCAGGAGCTCGAGGACGGGCACCTGCACCACGCCCCCGAGCCGCGCAACCCCGCCACCGGCGAGGTCGAGGACACCGGCGTCGGGTTCCCCGGCCCGGAGCACCACATCGCCGAGCGCGCGCTGCCGATGCGGATCGCGATGGGCGGCCTGGCCGTGCTGGCCTCGGTCGGGGGCCTGCTGGGCATTCCCAAGGTCCTGACGCCGATGGAGAACTTCCTGCACCCGGTGATCGGCGAGCGCGGGCTGCACCACGCCAGCGACACGATCATCGTCGTCGGCATGGTCGTCGGCACGCTGATCGCCGTCGCCGGCATCTACGTCGCCTACGTGATCTGGGCCCGTCCTGCCCAGCGCGGCGAGGCGGCCACGGCCGTCTCCGCCGGCTGGCAGGCGCGGTTCCCGAGGGCGCACCGCTTGTTCGTCAACAAGTGGTACTTCGACGAGCTGATCCACGCCACGATCGTCGCCCCGTCCCGGTGGCTCGGGCGGTTCTTCCACGACACGTTCGACCGGTTGGTGGTCGGTGTCGGGATCGTCGGCAGTGCGACGGGATCGGTCCGCGGCGCGTCCGCCCTGGTGCGGCGCATGCAGACCGGCTACCTGCGCGGCTACTCGGCGGTGCTGCTCGCCGGGTTGGGCGCCCTCCTCATCTACTTCCTGGCCCAGAGCTGAGCGATGCTGCACCTCTCGATCCTCCTCTGGCTTCCCGTCGCCGTCGGCCTGCTCGGCCTGCTGGCCCCCGGACGCCACGCCCGCCTCGTCGCCGTTCCCGGGGCGATCGCCACGCTCGCGCTGTCGGTCGCGTTCCTGCTGGACTTCGACCGCGACCTGGGCGGTCTGCAGCGGGTCACGTCCGACGAGTGGATCGGGGCCCTCGGCGTCGACTACTCGCTGGCGACCACCGGGCTGAACGTCTGGCTGCTCGTCCTGACGACGGTCGGGTTCGCGTTCACGATCATCTGGTCGGCGACCCGGTCGCGGGTCCAGGACGACCGTCCCGGCACGTACTACCTGCTGTTGGGCGTGGGACAGACGTCGGTGCTCGGCGCGTTCTTGGCGCAGGACCTGCTGCTCTTCGTCGGGTTCTTCGACCTGATGCTGATCCCGTTCTTCTTCCTGGCGATCGGCTGGGGCGACGGCGAGCGCACGCAGCGCGTGTCGGCCGTCCTCAAGATGGTCGTCTACACGCTCGTCGGGTCGCTGCTGATGCTGATCGGCGCGGTCGCGACCGGTGTGCTCGCGACCCCGCAGGGTGGTGAGATCAGCTTCGCGCTGGCCGACATCGCCGAGCGGGGCGTTCCCGAGGGCAGCCAGGGCTGGATCTTCGCGTGCTTCGCCGCGGCGTTCCTCGTCAAGATGCCGGCGTTCCCGATCCACGGCTGGATCCGCGACGGCTACAAGTCGATGTCGCTGCCGGTGCTGGCCGTCTTCTCGGGCGTGCTGAGCAAGGTCGCCGCGTACGGGTTCGTCGCACTGGCGTTGCCGCTGCTGCCCGAGGGCGTCGCCGACCTGCGGATGATCGTGCTGATCATCGCGGTGATCTCGATCCTCTACGCGAGCGTCGTGGCCTTCACCACCACCGACATCCGCCTGGTGCTCGCCTACTCGTCGATCGCGCAGCTCGGGTTCATCACCGTGGGCGTGATGACCCTGCGCGACGACGGTACCGCCGGCGCGATCCTGCAGTCGGTCAACCACGGCCTGGTCGTCCTGCCCGCGATGCTCGTGGTGGCGATCCTGTCCGCCCGCGCGGGTGGGTCGGAGGACCTGCGCGACATGGGTGGCGTGGCCTTCCGCGCCCCGGTGTTCGCGGCGCTCTTCGTGATCGTCACCTACGCCCTGCTGGCGATGCCGGGCAGCTCCAACTTCGCCGGTGAGTTCTACATCTTGCGTGGCGCGTGGGAGGGCGTCGCCCCGGGCTACGCGATCGTCGCGTCGCTCGGTGTCGTGCTCGCATCCGTGTACGCCCTGCGGCTGTTCATCCGCACGACCCACAACCGCGTGGGTCCCAAGGTCGAGAGCCGCGAGCTGTCGCTCACCGAGCTCGGTCTGCTGGCCGTCCCGGTGCTCGTCATCGTGGCGCTCGCCCTGCAGCCCGACGTCATCCTGCGCGACACCGACCGCGCCGCAGGGGTTGCGGTGCAGTCCGCGGCGCTCGCGGATGGCCGCGAGCTGGCCGACGCGGTGGGTGGCGCTGCGAGCGCGGGTGCCGGTGGGGCCGCTGGCGCTGCGGGTGCCGGCGGTGCCGCTGGCGCGGGTGGCGCGTCGGGCGCCGGTGGTGCTGCGGGCGCGGGCGACGTGCCGATCGACCCCACGACCGGGATGCCGATCGACCCGACGACCGGGATGCCGGTCGATCCCTCCACCGGGGCGCCCGTCGATCCCTCCACCGGCATGCCGGTCGACCCCTCCACGGGGATGCCCGTCGACCCGTCCGCGGTCGATCCGGCGACCGGCGCCCCGACCGATGATCTGCCGACCGACGGAGCGGGCCGATGAGCACGTCGATCCTCACGCCCCTCGCGGCGCTCGCCAAGGTCGAGGGACCGCATATCGACTGGGCCGGCCTGTCGCCGCTGCTGGCGCTGCTCGCCGGCGGGGTCCTGGTCCTCATGCTCGGGCTCGTTCGGGCCCGAGCGGTACGCGAGGTCGTCGTCCCGGGCATCAGCTTCCTGGCGTTCCTCGCCTCGGTCGGCCTGGCGATCTGGCAGTGGGACGAGCGCGGAAGCCTCCTCTCCGAGGCGCTCGCCCTCGACCCGCTGGCGCTCCTGGGCACCATCGGCGTCGGCGTGTCCGGCGCGGCGGCTGCCCTGCTGTCGATCCGTTCGCTGGCCGCCCGCGAGGCGTCCCACGGCGAGTTCCACGCGCTGCTGCTCATCACCGGCGCCGGCATGGTGATGTTCGCCAGCGCCCAGAACCTCGTCACGTCGTTCCTGGGACTGGAGCTCCTGTCGGTCCCGCTGTACGTCCTGGCCGCCACCGAGCTGCGTCGCCGCCGGTCGCTCGAGTCGGGCATGAAGTACCTGATCATCGGCTCGATCGGGTCGGCCACGCTCCTGTACGGCTACGCCCTGATCTACGGTGCGACCGGCGAGACCGACTACGCCGCGATCGCCACGGCGATCTCCGAGCAGAACCTCTCCCGTGACGCGCTCCTGCTCGGTGGCGTGGCGATGGCGCTCGTCGGCCTGGCGTTCAAGGCCTCCGTGGCGCCGTTCCACCAGTGGACGCCCGATGTCTACGAGGGCGCCCCGACGGCGGTGACGGCGTTCATGGCCACGGCCACCAAGGTCGCCGTGCTGATCGCGATCGTCCGCCTGTTCGACGTCGCGCTGCCGGGCGTGTCCGGTGTGTGGGCCCCCGCGGTCGCGACCCTCGCCGCGATCGCGATGATCGTCGGCAACGTCGGCGCGCTCGGCCAGGGCTCGGTCAAGCGGATGCTGGCGTACTCGTCGGTGGCCCAGGCCGGCTACCTGCTCGTCGGCGTCGTCGTGGCGACCAAGCTCGGCGCCGAGGCGATGGTCTTCTACCTGCTCGCCTACGTCGTCATGAGCTTCGCCTGCTTCGCCGCCGTGGTGGCGGTGGAGGAGGAGACCGGCACCGACGACCAGCGGTCGTTCGACGGCCTCGCGCGCCGCCGTCCGGTGGTGGCGATCGCGCTGACCCTCGGTCTGCTCGGCCTGGCCGGCGTGCCTGCCACCGTCGGCTTCGTCGGCAAGCTGCGCCTCGTCGAGGCGGCGTTCGACAACGGCTACGGCTGGCTGGCGCTCGTCCTCGTCATCGGCTCGATGATCTCCTTCGTCTACTACCTGCGCCTGGTCGCGAGGATGTGGCTCGGTGGGGGGGAGGCGACCGACGGGGTTCCCGACGCGGGCGGCATGACCGGTGCCGGTGCGGCCGTGGCCGCGGGTGCCTCGGTGGTGGCCATGGCCGGCGCGGGCGGGTCGGGCGCCGGGGCGTCGGCCGGTGCGGGTGCGCCGGCGGGTGCCGGGGTCACCGGGATGTCCTCCGGCTCGAGCGAGGTCGAGCGCGGCCCGGCTCCGGGCGGCCCGGCCGTGGCGGTCACGGAGCCCGCCACGATCGCCGTGGCGGTCGAGCCGGGCCCCGACGGCGAACCCGAACCCGCCCACTACCCGGCGATCTTCGTCGCAGCGGTGTCGGCGATCGCCGTCGTCGGCCTGGGCATCTTCCCGGACCCGCTCATGGACACCGTCGGCGCGGTCGCCGACGCGCTGCCGCACCTGTTCTGATCCCGGCCCGGCGGGGCCCGCGCCGGCGGGCTCCGCGGTTTGGTTGGGCGGTTGACGGGTGGCGGGCGGGCCGGCCGGGCGGTTGACGGGTGGCGGGGCCCCTCGGCTGGGTGGGCGGTTGACGGGTGGCGGGGCTGTCCCGCGTCAGGGTGGACGGTTGGACGGCCAGCGTCGCCGCCCGGCAACCCGCTGGCGGTGGGCGGCGGGCCCGGTCCGGGTCCCGACGGGGTGCACGATTGTCCACGCTGTTTGTGGACAACCATGCACCCCGCCGACGAAGCAGATCCCACGCCCGCTTGCCCACCAAGGGGGTGCACGATTGTCCACGCTATTTGTGGACAACCATGCACCCGGGGTGGAAGCGGTAGGACCGGTGACCGGATCTGCGGCCCGGACTCGATGATCGATCGGCCGCGCTCCTGCGGCTCCCAGGTCAGCCCGCCTCACGTCCCGCGGCAGGGCCCCGCACCTCCCGGGACAGCGCCTGCAATGCCCGGGTCATTGCGACGCGGAAGAAACCGTGCGAGTCGCTCGATCGTGTCGACCTCGTGCACGACGACTTGATCCCAATCCAGCCGGACCAGCTCGTAACCGGCCGCTCGGAGATCCGCACCCATCCGGTGATCACGGCGGAAGGCTTGTCGATCACCGTGCGTCCACCAGCCGTCGAGCTCGATCACGATGCGCGGATCGGGCCACAGGGTGTCCACCTCGTGGTCGCCCCACGGCGTCGAGACGATGACGTTCGTCTGCGGCATCGCGAACTTGCGGCGCTCGAGCATCTCGAGGAACCGCCGCTCCAGCTCGCTCTTCGTGTGTCGCTCGGCGGCGATGTCATCGCGGATCGCGGCAAGGGCGGCGCGAAGAGCGATCGTTCCGGGCCGGCGGCGGGACAGCACCTCCTCGACCGCGAACCGGTCGAACACGCGACGATCCTCCGCTCGCCGGATCATCCGGTCGAGTTGCCGCTCACTGACGATCGCCGCCAGATCGACCAGGACGCGCGCGACCGACAGGCACGGGATGCCGTTGCGAGTGGCGCGATCACCGGGGACCCAGGCTCGGGCGTGCGTGGCGCGAACGCCTGGGGACGGATCCCGGCGGCTCGGGACCTCTATATCCGGACGATACGGACCACCGTCGACGAGGCCCCACAGCGCAGCGGCCGACCGACCGGCGAGGACGGCCCTGTCACCGCCTACGAGTACGGCCGCCATCCACCGTCCGGGCGTCGGGATCTGGCGTCGCCCTACCGCGTAGACGCCCCGATACACGGGGTGGAGCCGGCCCTGCGCAACCCGGTGCTCGATCGCGCGACCGGAGAGCCCCGCGGCGATCAGCTGACGCCGCGCCACCACTCCGTGCTGGTCGTCGGCGATCCGCACGATGATCCGGTCCCAGTCGCTGCGGGCGGGGGTGGTACCCACGACGGGGGCGAGGGTGGTGCCGGCCGATCCGGTCCGGGGCACGTAGCCGGCGGGATCCCGGTGGTGGACCGCTCGGGCGAGCGAGCTGGCATCGCGGTGCATCCGACGAGTGTTGCCGGAGACGCCGCACGAATCACCCGGCAAACCGTGCCAATCCCGCGGACGCCTCGTACCGATCCAGCGCCGCCTCGAGCGCCCCACCAAGG
>JBFWKS010000251.1:0-6592 GCA_050252545.1 Solirubrobacteraceae bacterium | reverse complement strand
TGTGCTCGGCATTGCCGGCGTCGTGGCCCTCGATGCGGCTCTTGAGGATGCTGGTGATATCGTCGGGCTTGATCTGCATGAGTGGCGGTGGTCCTTGGTGGGGCGGAATGGTGGGCGGGGGTGCCGGTGGGCGGGCGGTCAGCCGGCGGCGACCGTGCGGCGGAGCGAATCGAGGCGGTTGCGGATCGACGCGTCGAGGATGCGGTTGCCCACACGGAGGGTCATCCCCCCGATGAGCTCGGGATCGACCTCGGTGGAGAGCTCGATCGTCCGGCCGGTACGGCGTCCGATCTCGTCGCCGATGCGCTGCGCCTCGGCGGCGTCCAGCGCCACGGCGCTGGTGATCTGCACCGGCAGGAGCTTGCGCTCCTCACGCCAGAGCGTGTCGAAGGCGCGCCGCAGTCGCGGCAGCACCGGCAGGCGGTGGTTCTCCACCAGGACCTGGAGGAGGTTGAGGACGATCGGCTCGGCGCCCGTCACGACCCGCGCGAGAGCGTCCCGCTTCTCGGTCGTACCGAAGTACGGCGAGAAGAAGAACACGCGGAGGTCGTCCGACGACGCGAACGCCTCGTCGAGCTCTCCGAGCTGACCGGCCACCGTGTCGAGGTTGCCCTGCTCCCGGGCCACCTCGAACAGCGAACGTGCGTAGACGCGGGCGATCTCGTCCATCTGACTACTTGCTCCCCTCGCCGGCGAGCGCCGAGAAGTCGATCTCGCTCAGCGCCTCGTCGAGCAGACGACGCTGCTCGTCCTCGGTCAGCGACTTGCGCGTGACCTTGGCGGTGGCCTGCACGGTGAGCGCCGCGACCTCGGTGCGGAGCTCACCCACCGCGCGCCGGGTCTCGGCGGCGATGTCGCTCTTGGCCTGGTCGAGGATCTCCTCGCGCTGCTTCTTGGCCGCGTCCTTGGACTCGGACACGTGCTGGTCGGCCGAGCGACGGGCGCGAGCGATGATCTCCTCGCTCTCCGCACGGGCCTTCTGCAGCTGCTCGCGGTACTCCGCGGCGAGCTCCTCGGCCTCCTTGCGGCCCTGCTCGGCGGCATCGATGGACTCGGTGATCTTCCGCTGGCGCTCATCGAGCGCCTCGGCGATCTTCGGGAACGCGAACTTGGCCAGCAGGAACATCGAGATGCCGAAGACCAACAGGGTCCACAGCATCAAGCCGATGTCCGGCTGGACCAGGAAGCTCCCGCCCTCGTCCTCACCGCCAGAGGCGGCCAGGATGGTCGGGAGGTTGGCGACGGCAGTCATCGGGCTCCTACAGGAAGAAGGCCAGCAGGCCGGCGACGAGGCCGTAGAACACGCAGGCCTCGGTCAGGGCGAAGCCGAGCCACTGGATACCGGTCAGCTCGTCGCGCAGCTCGGGCTGACGCGCCACCGACTCGATCATCTTGCCGAAGATGTTGCCGATGCCGACGCCTGCACCGGCGGCGCCGAGGCCACCGCCGAGGCCGAGGGCGATGGCCTTACCGGCGTCGGCCGACTGGCCTTCGAGCTCGGCGGCGGTCTGGGCGAGGGTGGTGATGATGGAGAGGTCCACGGGGTTTGCTCCTTCTGAGATCTCTCGGGATCAGTGCTCGTCGGCGACGGCCGAACCGAGGTAGATGGCGGTGAGGATGGCGAAGATGAAGGCCTGCAGCGTTGCGATCAGGCCCACCTCGAAGAGGAAGAGGACGACGCCGGCGGGCAGCGTGACGACACCGATGGCGGCGGTGCCGAGGAGCACTGCCAGGCCGCCGGCCATGAAGAGGATGATCAGGTGGCCGGCCAGGATGTTGGCGAACAGTCGCACCGAGAGCGACATGAGCCGCATGACGTTGGAGAAGAGCTCCAGCACGAAGATGAACCCGGCCATCGGGCCCTTGACACCCGCAGGGACGAGGCCCTTGAGGTAGCCGAACAGGCCCTTGGCGCGGATGCCCTCGACGGTGTACGAGATGAACACGACCAGCGCGAGGACGAGCGGGATCGAGAGGTTCGCCGTCGCGGCGTACAGTGCGAACCCGGGAATCTCGGTGCCCTTGATGGTGTGCTCGGTGTTCATCGGCAGCGGGATGAAGCCGATGAGGTTCGAGTACCAGATGAAGAGGAAGAGCGCCCCGATGAAGGGAAACCACTTCGCCGCCATCTTCGGGTTCATGTTGCCGCGCGTGATCGTGTCGCGCATGAGGCCGAAGAGCAGCTCGACCGCGGTCTGCACCCGGTTGGGGCGGGCCTGCATCCGCTTGGCGATCCAGAGCATGGTGCCGACGGTCAGCAGGGCCGCGAGCAGGATGTAGACGACGGCCTTGTTGATCGACATCACGCCGAGGTCGACCCAGTCGTCGAGCTTGAACTCGTTCTGTGGCTTGAACGGGCTCTCCTCGGGGCGCTCGCCGCCGAACGCCGCGAACACGGCGACGATCAGCAGGACGTAGATGCCCAGTCCGGTGAAGACCTTGGCGCGCGTGCTCATGGCTGGAGGGACTCTCCGGTACGGGTGTGGCTCGCCGCGACGGTGTCGGGTCCCGCCGGCGTCGGCGCATCCGCACCGGCCCGGCTGAGCAGCGAGAGGACGAGGTAGACCGAGAACGCCGCCAGGACGGTGATCGCGGCCGCGGCGCCGTGCCGGTCCCCGATGGCCACGCCGGCCACGACGATCGCGACCGCCACGAGCCAGGCCCGGACGAGGAGGGCACCGACGTTGAGCTTGACCGCCGTGCGGATGTCGCCGGCCGCCTGCGCCTTGCGCACGACGACCTCGGCGATGACGCGCTGGGTGACCCAGGCGCCCGCTCCGAGGAGGCAGCCGCCGACCGGCGCCCCGAGCAGGAGCGCCACCGGGAGGCTGAGCACGACGAGGACGACGTCGAGTAGGCGGAAGACCGGCATCAGGAGGCGTGCCTCATAGATCCCGGAATCGGACGACGACCGCAACGACCCCGGCGGTCAGACCGCCGAACGTCCCGACGATCAACGCCGGTCCGGTCGCACCGGTCAGATGGCCGACGAGCAACCCGAGCAACACCCCGAGCACCAGTCCACTGAGGACGAGCATCCCCGCGGTCGCGGGACTCGGGGAGGGACCGGAGGGACTCATGGAAGACCGGCAGGTCCGTGGGGAAGGGCAGGGGCGGCATCGTCGGAACGGCGACGCGCGGCGGATCGTGAAGGGATCCGCCAGCGACGCGGCCAACATATCGGAATGTCGGGCGTACGCGTGTTGCCCCCAGGGGGCATATCTCCCTTGCCGTAGGGGGATCGTGCGCGCTCGCACCCGCCGTCGTGTCGAGCGGCGCGCCGCCAAGTGGCGGTGGGTACGAGCGAACGGGACACGCTCGTGACGGGACGCACGAGCCAGCCGTGCCCGCCGCCACGGCGGTCCCGGTCGGCCGGGACCGCGAGGAGCGCCGGCCGGGCGATCACACGGCGCAGGCGCCGATGACCTCCTGCCACCAGCCGATCTCCGCGTCGTCCTCGGTGCTCTGCATCCGGCGCTGCGCGTGGTTCTGCACGGCACGCCGCGACCCGACGATCACCGACGGGCCGGCGACGGCGTAGCGCCCGTCGGCCAGGACCACCAGGGCACCCGGCCGGTCGCGCCGGAGGCGCAGCCGCTCGACGATCTCGTGACCGCCCACGGCGTCGGGCTCCCCCGGATCCCCGTCGCGGGGATCCCACGGCCCGGTCCGGAAGATCGGGGCGATCGACACGTGGCGGCGGACGGGACGGATCGGCGCGCCCACCGGACCGGCGCGCCACCGGGCCACGAGCGCCGGCAGCTCGTCCGCGACCTCCCGGCGGACGAGGATGTGGAGGCGGTCGTCGGCCTCGATCTGCGTCGAGCCGCGCGGCAGCAGCGCCTCTCCCGACCGCACCAGGACGCTGACGAGCGCCTCCCGCGGGAGTCCCAGGTGCTTGACGCGTACGCCCACCATCGCGTCCCCCTGACGCGCCCGCACCTCGACGACCTCCGCCCCGAGCTGCCGGACGGTCGAGACCTCGACGAGCCGGGCGTCGTCGGCGTCCCCGGTCGTGGTCACCCCGAGACGCCGTGCGAGCCCCTCGAACGTCACGCCCTGCACGATCGTCGTGAGCAGGACCACGAAGAAGACGATCGCGAGGAACTCGCTCGCCTCCGGGATGCCGCCGGCGAGGATCGGGAAGGTCGCGAAGACGATCGGGACGGCGCCACGCAGACCCGCCCACGACATCGCCGCCTGCTCGGCGACCGTGAACCGGTGCGGCGCCAGCAGCAGGTGGACCGCGACCGGACGGGCGACGAAGAGCAGGACCGCGGTGATCACGAGCCCCTGGACCCAGACGTCGCCGAGCGCCTCGGGTGGCACCAGCAGCCCGAGCGCCAGGAACATCGCGAGCTGCCCGACCCAGGCCAGGCCGTCGTGGAACGCCGTGATCGACCGCTTGCCGGGCAGGGCGCCGGAGCCGAGCAGCAGCCCGGCGAGGTACGCCGACAGGAGTCCCGAGCCGTGCAGGTTGGCGGCGACGGCGTAGGCCAGGATCGCGGTCGCCAGCGACGCCACGGGATACAGGCCGTCGCTCGAGAGCGACATCCGCCGGAACGCCTGGACCGCGAGGAGCCCGATCACCGTGCCGACCACGGCGTCGATCGCGAGCTCCTGGAACATGTGGGCGAACAGGTCCACCGCCGTGTAGTCCGGGTGGCGGATGACCTCGATCAGTCCGAGCACGAGCAGCGCCGTGACCGGGTCGTTCATCCCGGCCTCGCCCTCGAGCGTGCGGGTCAGGCGCCTGCGCAGGCTCGACCCCCGCAGCAGCGCGAAGATCGCTGCGCCGTCGGTCGACGCGACGATCGCGCCGAGCAGCAGCCCCTCCTCCCACCCGAACCCGAGGAACAGGTGGGCGGCCGTGCCGACGACGCCCGCCGTGATGAGCACGCCGAGGGTCGCCAGGGAGGTGGCGGGCGCGAGCACCGGGCGGATCTCGCGCAGGCCCGACGCCAGGCCACCCTCGAACAGGATGAGCACGAGGGCGACGATCCCGATGTCGCGGATGAGGTCGACGTCGCGCTCCTTGACGACGTCGAGCCCGTCGGGACCGACGACCATGCCGAGCAGGAGGAAGACGACGAGGCTCGGCACGCGGAAGCGTCCCGCGAGCAACGACGCCGCGAGCCCGGCCACCAGGAGCGCCCCGGCGAGCAGCAGGATGCCTTCCAGCACCCGGAGCATGCTAAGCGCTCGCCGTACCCCTCCTGCGGCACCGGGTCGGCCCGGCCGCGTGATCCTCTACGCTCGATCCGTGCCGCCGACCGCCCGACGCGCCGAGAGCACCGCCAAGCGCGCGAAGGTCCAGGCGTCGGTCCTGGAGGCGCTCGAGGCACTCCTCGGCGAGGGCGAGACCTACGCCGAGCTCAACGTCGAGCGGATAGCCCGGCGGGCCGGGATCTCACGCACGGCGTTCTACTTCTACTTCCGCGACAAGCGCGAGGTCCTGGAGCGGCTGGCCGAGACGGTCGCGTCCGAGCTCTTCACCGCGGCGAAGCTGTGGTTCTCGGGCACCGAGGACGATTCGACGGCGATACCCGAGGCGATCGGGATCATCGCCCGGCTCTTCGCCGAGCACGGGCCGATGGTCCGTGCCGTCATCGAGGTATCGACGTACGAGCCCGAGGTCGCCGCGTTCTGGCGCGGGCTCCTCGAGCGGTTCGTCGACGCGACCGATCGTCGCATCCGCGAGGAGCAGCTGGCAGGGCGCGCGCCCGACTATCCGTCACGCCCTACGGCGTTCACGCTCGTCTGGGGCGTCGAGCGGGTGCTCTACCAGCAACTCGTGCAGGACGATCTCCTCCCCCACGACGAACTGGTCGACGCGATCGCGTCGACGTGGACCCGCTCGATCTACGGGCGGGTACCGAAGAGTGTCGGCGGCTGATCGCCCGGGGGCCGGGGTCAGCCCGCGCGGTCGGATGGCACGGCGGGACCCTCGCCGGTGATCTGGGCGAACTCCCCGGTCTCCAGGGCCCGGGCGACGTCGGCGTCGATCTCGCCGTCGGTCACGTCGGGGCGCAGCCGCCGCAGCCGCAGCGCATCGAGGTTGCGCAGCTTCACGATCTCGAGGACGAGCACGAGGTAGAAGCTGAAGGCGAGCACGACGATCGCCAACGCGATCATGACCGTCATCCAGCCCCAGTCGTACACGCCCGGTTGGGGGCTGTAGGGCACGAACCGCAGCGCGATCGCGAGCCCGGCCAGAGCCGACGTCCAGGCGTACAGATAGAGGACCGTCCGGCGCTGGCTGAACCCGAGGCGACCGAACCGGTGGTGGAAGTGGTTCTGGTCGGGCGACCACGGGCGACGCCCGGTCCGCAGCCGCTTGAGGACGACGAAGGTCGTGTCGAGGAACGGGAGCGCGAGCACGAGGAGCGGGATCACGAGCGCCGGCACGACCTGCGTCTTCACCGAGCCCTCGACGGCGACGGCGGCGAGCAGGTAGCCGAGCAGGTTGGCGCCGGCATCGCCCATGAAGACGCGCGCCGGGTGGAAGTTGTGGACGAGGAACCCGACCGCCGCCCCACACGTCGCCGCGGCGAGGACACCCGCGGCCTCGCGACCCAGGTCCCACGCGACG
>JBFWKS010000250.1:0-6645 GCA_050252545.1 Solirubrobacteraceae bacterium | reverse complement strand
CGGCGACGACGAACCCGCCGGCGCGGGGGCGGCCACCGCCGACGTCCGGATCAAGGTCTCCGCCGCAGCGTCGCTGAAGACGGCGATGGAGGGCTACGGGGCCCGGTTCACCGACGCGCGGGTCGCCTTCTCGTTCGCCGGATCGGACGAGCACGCCGCCCAGATCCGCCAGGGCGTGCGGCCCGACGTCTACGCGGCGGCGAACACGAACCTGCCGGAGGAGCTGCACGGTGAGGGGCTGCTCGAGGAGCCGGTCGAGTTCGCCACCAACACCCTCGTCGTGGCCGTCCCGGCGGAGGACGCGACGGTCCGCACCTTCGTCGACCTCGGTGACGACGGCGTCAAGCTGGCGATCGGGTCGAGGACCGTGCCCGTCGGGAGCTACACGCGCACCGTGCTCGGGCGCCTACCCGCCGCCACGCGTCGCGCGATCGAGGGCAACGTGCGGTCGGAGGAGCCCAACGTCTCCGGGGTGGTCGGCAAGCTCACCCAAGGCGCCGTCGACGCCGGCTTCGTCTACGCCAGCGACGTGCACGCCACCGGCGACGCGCTGCGCATCATCGACATCCCCGACGATCTCGAGCCGACGGTGACCTACGGTGCCGCGGTCGTGAACGACGCCCCGAACCCCGAGCAGGCCCGGGCGTTCCTCGCCGGGCTCGTCGGCACCGACGGTCAGGCGGCGCTGCGGGGCGCCGGGCTCGGGCCCAAGCCGTGATCCGGCGCGGCGCCTTCATCGCCGCGCTCGTCGTGGCCCTGACGGTCGCCGTCGCCTTCCTGACCTTCCCCGTCCTGGCGATCTTCGTCCGTAGCTCGCCCGGCGCGCTGCTCGACGGGCTGCGTGATCCCTCCGCGCAGGACGCGCTGCGGCTGAGCCTGGTCTGTACGAGCATCGCCGCCGCGATCATCGTGCTGGTCGGCACCCCGGCCGCGTGGCTGCTGGCCACCCGCCGCTTCCGGGGCCGGGCGGTCGTCATCACCCTCGTCGAGCTGCCGCTGGTGATGCCGCCCGCGGTCGCCGGGATCGGGCTGTTGGCGGCGTTCGGGCCACAGGGCATCGTCGGTGGACCACTCGGTGACCTGGGGTTGCAACCGGCGCTCACCACCGCCGGGGTGGTGATCGCCCTCGTGTTCGTCGCCGCGCCGTTCTATCTGCGGCAGGCGCAGGCGGCGTTCGAGGCGGTCGACCGTCAGTGGCTCGATGCGTCGCGGACGCTCGGCGCGGGCGAGATGCGCACGTGGTTGACGGTCGCGATCCCGGTCGCCCGTGGTGGGCTCGTGACCGGGTTGGCGCTGGCGTGGGGGAGGGCGCTGGGCGAGTTCGGCGCGACGCTGATGTTCGCCGGGTCGTTCCGCGACGTCACCCAGACCGCGCCACTGGCGATCTACGAGCGGTTCGCGTCCGACTTCGACGGGGCGCTCGCCCTGTCGGCGGTCCTCGTGGCGCTCTCGGCGGCGGTGCTCCTGACGGTCCGGATCGTCGGCCGCGGCGCGGTCCTCGGAGGTGCCCGCTGATGTCCGGCGATCGTGCAGGGCGTCGCCGTGCGCCGGCGATCGTGGAGCGCGGCGCGTCGGCGCCCGGATCGGCGACGCGCCGGGGTTGTCGTTGATGCGGGCCCCGGGCTCCGGCGATACCGACGGCCGGCTGTCGGTCACCGCCCGCCACCGGCTGCGGGACTTCGTCCTCGACGTCGCGCTCGACGTGGATCCCGGAGCGTGCCTGGCGGTCGTCGGTCCGTCCGGTGCCGGCAAGAGCACCGTGCTGCGGATCGTCGCGGGACTGGTGCGTCCCGACGAGGGCGTCGTCACCTGCGGCGACGAGACGTGGTTCGCCCGCGGTGACCGCGTCGCCGTTGCGCCCGAGGCACGCTCGTGCGGTTACGTCTTCCAGGACTACGCGCTCTTCCCGCACCTGAGCGCGTGGCGCAACGTCGCCTACGGCCTGCACGGGACGCCACGGTCCGAGCGCCGCGCAGTGGCGGTCGAGACGCTCGAGCGGTTCGGGATCGGTCACCTGGCGGACGCGCGACCGGCCCGCCTGTCGGGCGGGGAGCGGCAGCGGGTGGCGCTCGCCCGCGCCGTAGTGCGTCGGCCCCGGGTGCTGCTGTTGGACGAGCCGCTCTCGGCGCTCGATGCCACCACCCGGGGCCGCGCGACCCGCGAGCTCGCCGACCTGCTGCGCGAGCACCCCGTTCCGGCGCTGCTGGTCACCCACGACTTCGTCGAGGCGGCGACGCTGGGCACGTCGGTGGCGATCGTCGATCACGGTCGGATCGTGCAGCGCGGTCCGGCGGCCACCGTCGCCGCGTCCCCGTCGACGGCGTTCGTCGCCGAGATGAGCGGCGCGGTCGTGCTGACCGGCACGGCCGAGCCGGGCGAGCACGGTCTGACGCGGGTGATCCTGGATGGTGGCGGAACGGTGACGAGCACCGATCACGGTCGCGGGGCGGTGGCGGTGAGCACCCACCCGTGGGAGATCACCCTGCACGCACCGGACCCCGTGGGGGATCGCGAGGTCGGATCGGCTCGCAACGTGCTGGACGCGGTCGTCACGTCCCGCACCGCGATCGGGAACCGCGTGCGGGTAGGCCTGCTGGCCGGTCAGCCGCTGACGGCCGAGGTGACCGCCGAGGCGGCCGCGCGGTTGGCGATCGAGGTCGGCACGCGCGTCGGTGTGGCCTGGAAGGCGTCCGCGACCCGGGTCATCCCGGTCGGGGAGCGGCCGGCGGCCGGTGGCCGGTAGGCCAGGGTCAAACGGTGGCGGGTGCGCCGTCGCCGACGACCGTGCGGCGCAGCCACGCCGCCTGGTCGTCCGCGATCCGCTCGGGGCCGTCGCCGTACAGCGGCTCGAAGTGGTCGACGTCGTAGCGGCGCAGCTCGGCACGCGGTGCCCGCTCCGAGAACCGCTCGATCGCGGGCGCCGACACCGACACGTCCCGCTCGCCCAGCCCGATCCACACCGGGCACCGGACCTTCGGGGCCACGGTCACCGGACGGTGCATCGCGACCGTCGCGAAGATCCCCGCCGAGATCTCGTTGCGCCAGGGAGACCCTGCGGCGATCGACGCGGTGAACCCGTCGGCCTCGCCGGGGAGCGTCATCGCACCGTGCTCGCCGGGCTGCGCGGTCACCGGGATCAGGGTGTGGCCGCCCGCCATGTCGCGCAGCGCGCGCGGCAGGATCCACGCGATCGCACGCGGCGACGTCGACCGGACGCGGGCGAGCCCGTCGAGGAACGGGCAGAGCAGGAGCAGACCGGCGATCCGTGCGTCGCTCGCGGCGACCTGCGCGGCGATGCCGCCGCTGAACGAGAACCCCCAGAGGACGATCCGGTCGGGGTCGACCCCTTCGAGCGTGCGGGCGTAGTCGACTGCCGCCCGGTAGTCAGCGGTCTGCCCGGCGACGCGGAACCGCTGTCGGGGGGTGCCACCGGAGTCGCCCAGGTGCCGATGGTCGAACACGAGGACCGCCGCCCCGGCGGCGACGAGTGCCTGCGCGTAGGGCTCCAGCCCGTCGTGCCGGGTCAACGAGAACCCGTGCCCCATCACGACGCACGGCACCGGGCCGTCCCCCGGCGAGGGCCGGTACAGCCAGGCGGCGCAACCGTTCTGACCGGAGCGGAAGGTGACGTCCTCGCGGGTCATGGTGCGACCCTACCCGCGGTCGCGGGCGATCAGTGACCGGCGGCGCCGCTCTGGAGCGCGGCCACGCCGGCGGCGACCAGGGCGATGCCCGCGACCTGCAGCCCCGAGAGTCCCTCGTCGAGGGCGATCCACCCGATCAGCGCGATCGCGGTGACGCCGATCGCCGACCAGATGCCGTACGCGACGGCGAGGCTCATCCCGCGCTGCAGCGCCTGTGACAGCAGGAAGAACGAGATGCAGTACCCGACGACGACGATCGCCGACCACCCGAGCCTGCTGAACCCCTCGGACTGGCGGAGCGACACGGTGGCCGTGACCTCGCTGATGATCGCGCCGGCGAGAAAGACCCAGGCCATGGTCCGCGGGACTCTGACGATCCGGGAGGATGAGCGCATGGCCGAGTCCCGCATGACGATCGATGTCCGCCTCTTCGCGGTGCTGCGCCAGCGCGCCGGGACCGATCACGTGCAGGTGGGGCTGCCGGTCGGGGCGACCGCCCAGGACGCGCTCGACGCGGCGTTCGCCCAGGTGGGAGAGGTCTGCCCGCTCGCACCCGAGCAGCTGGCCCTGGCGGTCAACCAGGAGTACTCGCCGGCCGACACGCGGCTGGCCGACGGGGACGAGGTGGCGGTGATCCCGCCGGTGAGTGGTGGAGCGGTGACCATCCACGCAGACGTCGTCGACGGTCCGATCGACCAGGCCGGGCTCCACGCGCGCGTCGCGCACCCGGGCGCGGGGGCGATCGTCACCTTCAGCGGCACCCCGCGCGACGTGCCGCAGCTGGACTACGAGGCGCACGTCGAGATGGCACGCCGCGAGATGGCACGGATCCTCGCCGACGTCGCCGAGCGCCACGGCGTGCTGTCGATCGCCGCCGAGCACCGCGTCGGCGCGGTCCCGTGGCCCGAGCCGGCGGTCGTGGTGGCGGTCTCGACGCCGCATCGCGGCGAGGCGTTCGAGGCCGCGCGAGAGGCACTGGATCGGGTCAAGGCCCAGGCACCGATCTGGAAGGAGGAGGTCGAGGGCGACGCACGCCGGCCGGTCGACGGCACGGTGCCGCAGGTCCCGGAACGGACGTCGCGGCAGCGCGGAGCGGAGGCCGGAGGCGCCCGGTCGGCGGTCGCGACGACGACGGGGCCGGGGCCGGCCGGGGCGGGGGCCTCGGCGACCGGCGACGAGGGCCGGGACTCCGGCGGCGGGACCGGGGTCGGCGCATCCGGCGAGCCCGGCGAACGTCATCCCGGCGGGCCGTTGCCGCACCTGCGTCCCGACGGGGGGGCGACGATGGTCGACGTCGGTGGCAAGCAGATCACCGAGCGACGGGCGGTCGCCGCGGCGCTGCTGTCGACGACGCCGGAGACGGCCGAGCTGATCCGCCGCGGTGACCTGCCGAAGGGCGATGTGCTCGGCGTTGCCCGGATCGCGGGGATCACCGCCGCCAAGCGCGTGCCCGACCTGGTGCCGCTCGCGCACCCGCTGCCGCTGACGAAGATCGACCTGCGCGCCGACGTGGTCCCGGCGCTCGGACAGGTGCGGATCGAGGCGGAGGTGCGGACGGTCGGCAAGACCGGTGTCGAGATCGAGGCGATGACCGCCGCGCTGATCGCGGCGATCAACGTCTACGACATGGTCAAGGGCGTGGAGCGCGGCATCGCGGTCGGTCCTGTCGCGCTGATCGCCAAGACCGGCGGCCGGACGGGGGACTTCGCGGGTCCGGCGCCGTGGGACGCGGACTTCCGGGTCGCGGACGCGTTCCGTCTGGGCCGGGAGACGGCCGCCGCCGTGGCCCGCCGTCCGGCCGCGGGCCGCCCTGGAACCGACCCGTCGGCCACCGACCCGTCCGCCACCGACCCGTCGGCCACCGGGCCGGCCCCCCGCAACGCTCCGCGGGCCCTCCAGCCGCCGGTGCGGGCCGGGCTCCTGACGGTCAGCACGTCACGCGCCGACGACCCCGACCCCGACGACCCCGGGACCCTCGCCCTGCGTGCGCTCGCCGACGGGCTGGGCGCCGACGTCGTCGCCGTCGAGCGGGTCGCCGACGACCGCGACGCGATCGCGACGGCCCTCCGTCGCCTGGCGGACGAGCAGGGCTGCGACGTCGTGATCACCGCGGGTGGCACCGGGTGCACGCTCGACGACGTCACGCCGGAGGCCACCCTCGCCGTCTGCGACCGCCAGGTTCCCGGGATCGCCGAGGCGCTGCGGCTGGCGTCGCGCGAGCACACCCACGCATGGCCGCTCTCGCGCGGCGTGGCGGCGATTCGCGGGCGCACGCTCGTCGTCAACCTGCCGGGCACCCCGAAGGCCGCAGGCGAGGCACTGCCGGTGCTGGAGCCCGTCCTGGCGCACGCCGTCCGGCTGTTGCGGCGGTAGCGGCGCCGGGCCGGCGTCACGAGCCACCACCCCCTGGAGGGTTCTGCCACCGCCCTCTGGGGGACCGGCCCAGCGGCGCCGGGGCTACGCGTCGTCGCGGACGCGCACGTACAGCAGGTTGTCGCGCTCGATGATCTCGTGGACCACGTCGGGGCGCGACGTGCGCGGCTCGATCGCGGCGAATCCACAGCCGCGGCGGCGGATCGCGAGCGTGCGGCCACGGACGGTCGTCGGGCGGGCACGGTTGGAGGGGACGTCGTCGACCGTGCCGACGAGTCGGAACCCGTCGAGCAGCAGCGGTGCGCCCGCTCCCGGGGCCAGCCGCTCGCCGGTGCGCTGGGCGACGGATCGGGGGGATTCCGGGGTCGGCGTGAGCGTGTGGTGCATGCTGCCTTCACAGGCTAGCCACGAGTCCCGGTTCGCTTGTTGTCCCGGTGTCGAGATCGCGACGGGCGGGATGGGACGCCGGTCCCACGGGGCGATTCCCGTGGCACGGCCCCCCGTTCTGCGGTGGCGCCGGATCGCCGGTCTGGCGGGCCGGCGATGGCCCCATCGGGAGTTGACGGACCGGTTACCGCGGATTCAGGTGTGGCCCCCAAGGTGTGTCGCGGGCGAGCGACGGACCGCG
>JBFWKS010000249.1:0-6889 GCA_050252545.1 Solirubrobacteraceae bacterium | reverse complement strand
CGGGTCGGCACCGACGTCGTGCTCGACCGGTTGCGGTCCCGGGACGGGCACCTGCGGACCGACCCCGCCCGGCGGTGACCGTCCCCGGTTCGAGAGGATCGGGCGGCGAGCGATGAGTTCCCCGCGCGCCGTCGGTCTGTAGGGCATGAGCAACCTCCAGCAGGCCCCGACCACCGTCAACAACATCGGCGTAGCGATGTTCGCCGTGTCCGACCAGGATGCGGCGATCGCGTTCTACGTCGAGAAGCTCGGCTTCGAGCTCCGTGCCGACGTGCCGTTCGGCCCGGACGGCGAGATGCGCTGGGTGGAGGTCGCGCCGCCCGGCTCGACGGCCCGCCTGGCGCTCAACCCGGCGATGCCCGGATCCCAGCCCGGCGGCAGCGGCATCGGCGTCGAGACCAGGGACGTGCGTGGCGAGCACGCCCGGCTGAAGGCGATCGGCGGCATCGAGGTCGACGAGCCGATGGAGGCCCCCGGTGCCCCGCTGCTGTTCATGATGCGCGACCCCGACGGCAACCACATCGCCGTCGTGGAGCCCGCTCCGGGCACGTAACGGCCGACTCGTCCCGCCTCCCGCCGTAGTCTCCGGGACCATGGCCGGCCAGGGCGGTTCCGCGATCGAGCTGCAGGTGGGGGAGCGCACGGTGCGCCTATCCAGTCCCGACCGGGTGTACTTCCCGGCGACCGGGGCCACCAAGCTCGACCTCGCCGAGTACTACCTGGCCGTCGGGGACGGGATCGTCCGGGCGCTGCGCGAGCGACCGTGCATGCTGCACCGCTTTCCGAAGGGCCTCGACGGCGCCAAGGTGCATCAGAAGCGGGTGCCGTCCGGCGCACCGCCGTGGCTCGAGACCGTACGGCTGCACTTCCCGCGTCACGACCGTTCCGCCGACGAGCTGTGCGTCACCGAGCCCGCGAGCGTGCTCTGGGCGGTGCAGATGTCGACGGTCGAGTTCCACCCGTGGAACTCGCGCCGCGCCGACCCCGAGCGGCCCGACGAGTGGCGGATCGACCTGGACCCGATGCCCGACTGCTCGTTCGCGCGCGTGCGGCGCGTCGCCCGCGTCGTCGAGGAGCTGCTGGCGGAGCTCGGTGCGACCGGCTGGCCCAAGACGTCGGGTGGCGCCGGCCTGCACGTCTACGTCCGGATCCCACCCGACCACGGGTTCGCCGACGTCCGTCGTGCCGCGCTGGCGTTCGCGCGCGAGGTCGAGCGCCGCGCCCCCGACGACGTGACCACCACGTGGTGGCGCAAGGATCGAGATCCGCGCAAGGTGTTCGTGGACTACAACCAGAACGCTCGCGACCACACCATCGCCTGTGCCTACTCGGTGCGCGGCGTGCCGGAGGCGACCGTGTCGACCCCGATCCGCTGGGACGAGCTCGACGACGTCGAGCCGCGGGAGCTGACGATCGCCACGGTGCCGGAGCGATTCGCGACCCTGGGAGATCTGCACGGCGGGATCGACGATGCCCCGTTCGCCATCGACCCGCTGCTGGAGTGGGCCGAACGCGACGAGCAGGAGGGCGCGGCCGACCCGGGCGGTGGGAGCGAGACCTGACCGGCGGCGGGGAGCGGGTGCGGCGGGTCCGTCCGCACCCGCGGCGATGACGCTCGCCCGGCCGCGGCGGCCGGTCGGATGGTGAGGCCCGGCGGCTAGGGCCCGAGGACCCCGGACAGCGAACCGTGGTGGACCGAGCGGATCCGGTAGCTGGCGTCGGCGTAGGTCTTGGACCCGGACTCGTAGACGACGTGGAGCCGGCTACCGACGGCGACGATGCCCTCGGACATGTTCGGGGCGTGGAGGATGCGGATCGGCTGCGTCGGGTTGCTCAGCTCGGCGACGTCGATCCGGCTGCGCACGTCTCGTCCGTAGGAGCGGCTCCAGATGACGCGATCGCCGGAGATCGCCATGCCCTGCACCCGCGACGGGGTGGTCAGCGTCTGCTTCGTCTTGGAGGGGCGTTCCTTGGCGTTCAGGTCGTGCCGGTACACGGTGCCCGTGTCGTTGGCGCCCTTCTTGAACGAGCCGACCCAGAGCGAGCGGCCGTGGATCGTGAGGTACGACGACGCGGCGACCTTCCACGACCCGGCGGACTTCAGCGGCGCGAGGTTCTTCTTGCGGGTCAGCGCCCTCTTGGTGAAGCGGACGATCCGGCCGTTGTTGGCGACCCACAGGTGCTTGCGCGACATCGCCAGTCCGCCGACGTGGCCCTTGGTCGGCATCGCGAGCAGCTTCTTGCGGGTGCCGGTCCTGCGGTCGATGACCGCCAGGCGACTGTTGCGCTTGCCCTGACTGTCGTAGTACGAGATGACGAGCGCATCCTGCTCGGCCCAGTAGGCCAGGCCCTGGGGCGTCCAGTAGGTGTCGCTGCCGGGGATCTTCTTTGGGCCGACGTCGAAGTAGCGGTAATAGCGATCGAGGTCGGACGGCGCGGCGGTCGCCGGCGGCGCGGGGGCGAGGGTCAGGCCGGTGACGGCGGCGGCGCCGCAGAGCGCGGTGACCGCGAGGCGCGTCGGGACGCTTCGGGCGGGGGCGGTGGGGGACGGGACCACGGGTGGACCTCCGTGTCAGTGGTGGTGGGCGGTCGCCACGGCCGACCGGGTGCGACGGCATCACCGGCGGTGTGGACGGGGCGTCACGGCGACCGTGGTGCGCACACTACGGACGGTGCCCGAGCGGTTCGGCCGGTTCTCACCGTTCTCTCAGCCTGAATCCACCGATCGCCGGGCGCCCTCGGAATCGGTGGATTCGGCGTGGGCCCGGCGCTCAGCGGCGCGACGTGAAGTGCCAGCCGCCGCACACCTCACAGAGGTAGGTGCTCGGTCGGTCACCCGGTCCGGGCTGGTGCATCAGCGCGTGCGCCCGCGCCTCCGCGTCCGTGGCGTAGCGAGCCTTCGCCGCACAGACCTCACGTTGGCGGCGTATCCGCTCCCCGGCGTGCGGGTCCACACGCGGGCCCGTGGTCTGCCGGCGTGCCCCGCGGCGTCCCGGATCGGGTCGGGGCTTGCGGCGCGGCACGGACGGGACGCTAGCGCGGCCGGGTCGGCCGGGCCCTCCCCGCCGACCACCGCCGGTCCGACATCGGTCCGTAACGGCACCGCACCGGCGCACCGCTCCCGAACGGACGGATAGCCTGGGGCGGTCCCGACGGTCGCCGTCCGTCAGCGTCGACTGCCGTCCCGATCCCCCCGGAAGGTCCCTCGATGTCGACTTCATCGATCCGCCTGCTCACCGCCGTCCCGCTCGCGGTACTGACGCTCGGCCTGGCGCTTGCGCCGTCCGCGCACGCGAACTTCGTCGCCGACGGTCAGGACCCGGCCGGTGACGCCGCCGACGGCAACCCGGGACGCGACATCGTCGGCGTCGGCTTCGCCTACGATCGCCGCACCGGCCATCTGAAGGGCGGCGTCCGGCTGGCCGCCGAACCGACCGCCGGTGCCCCGGCCAACCTCACGCTCTTCGCGGGCCACCGCACGGGCACCGGCTGCAACGGGTTCCCGGCGATCGGCTTCGGGACGCAGACCGACCTGCGCAACGCCGACTGGGTGCGGCTGGACGGCCCGGGCCGCGAGCGGCAGACCGGGGCGGCCAACAAGACCTACGACGGTGCGATCGAGGAGTACGAGGCCACCACCAGCACCGTCAAGGGCCAACGCCCGGACTGCGTCATCGCGCAGCTCAACGACCCGGCGAACCCGACGATCGTCTACGACACCGCCGGTCCGTACGAGCTGCGCGGCCTACCGGAGCTGACCGCCGGACTCAGCCGGGTCCCGTCGGTGATGCGACCCGGCCGGACGCGGACGGTTCGTCTGACCGTCCGCAACCGTGGCGACGGCTCCAGCGGCCGGGTGCGCCTGAAGGTCAAGAAGGCCCGCGGTCTGAAGGTGCGGATGTCCCGGTCCGTCAAGGCGATCCGGGCCGGCAAGCGCCGCACGGTGTCGCTCAGGGTGACGCTCAGCAGCCGCGCGCGGACCACGACGAAGCTCAGCATCACCGCGACCGGCAAGGGCGGGGTGCGGGCCGGTGACGAGCGGTCGCTGTACCTGCGCCGCAAGAAGCCCAGCAGCGGCGGGAGCAGTGGGGGCGGCAACAGCCGTGGCCCGAGCCTCTGCTTCCGGTACCACTGGCTGCCACCCTACAGCCAGCTCGTGCCCTGCTGATCGGCCACGGTCGGCGCGATGCCCGTCCGGCGCCGCGCCGCGCCGGCCGCCAAGATGCAGACGTGCCCCACACCACCGAACGCAGCGTCGAAGGGCTCGTGATCGTCATCACGGGCGCCAGTGACGGGATCGGCGCGGTCGCCGCGCGTCGCCTCCACGAACGCGGGGCCACCGTCGTTCCCGTCGGGCGCTCACCCGAGAAGACCGCACGGGTGGCCGACGCGCTCGGCGTCGACGGCCTGACGGCGGACTTCTCGTCGCTCGGACAGGTGCGCGACCTGGCCTTGCGTCTGCGTGAGCGCTGCCCCCGGATCGATGTGCTGGCCAACAACGCCGGTGGGGTCTTCAACGAGGGCCGCCGGATCACCGACGACGGTCACGAGCTGACGTTCCAGGTCAACCACCTGGCGCCGTACCTGCTGACCCGGCTGCTCGAGGGCCGCATCGCCGCCGCCCCGCGCGCCCGTGTCCTGCAGACCGCGAGCGCCGGCAACCTGCTCGGCCGGATCCGGCCGGCCCATCTCGACGGGACGACCGGCCGGCACCGGGACTACGGCGCGTACTGCACCGCGAAGCTCCTCAACGTCGTCTTCACCCGCGGCCTGCGGGCCCACTACGCCACGGCCGGGATCGACGCCACCGTCGCGTCGTTCCACCCCGGGGTGGTCACGTCGTCGTTCGGTCGCGACTCGGCGATCGCCGGTGCCTTCTACCGCGGGCCCGTGCGGCGGCTGTTCCACACGCCGGAGCAGGGCGCCGAGCCGCTGGTCCGTCTGGCGACGCACCCGGACGACGCCGCGATCGACGGTCGCTACTTCCACCGTGGGCGCGCCGACGGGCCACTCCACCGGCAGGGTCGCGACGACGCGCTGGCCCGCTTGGTGTGGGACCGCTCGGCGGCGATGGTGGGCTTGCCCGCCTGACGACCACCGGCGCCGGTCCGGCCCCGTCCGGCGCCGCGCCGCCTTTTCCGGCAGCGGGACCGGTGCGCCGGCGGCGCCGAGGGTCAGCCGACGGGCTCGAGCGGTTTCGACAGGGCGTCGTGCAGGTCGCTGCTGGGCGCATTGAGGCCCGTGATCTCGACCCGCTTGCCCTGCCGCTGGTACTTGTGGGTCACGGCGTCCAGCGCCGAGACCGCCGATGCGTCCCATACGTGGGCGTGGTGCATGTCGACGAGGATGCGTGGGGGATCGTCGGGGTGGTGGAAGGCGTCGGTGAGCTCCTCGTTGGAGGCGAAGAACAGCTCGCCCCTCACGGTGTAGGTCACCGATGTGCCGTCGACGGCGACGGTCCGCTCGATGTCGAGCAGGTGCGCGACGCGCCGGGCGAAGATCGCCATCGAGGCCAGCACCCCGACCCCGACCCCGATCGCGAGGTTGTCGGTGGCGACGGTCGGCACGACGGTCAGGACCATCACGACGGTCTCGCCGACCGGCATCCGCTTCAGCGTCGCGGGTCTGATGCTGTGCCAGTCGAACGTGGCGTAGGCCACGAAGATCATCACGGCGACCAGCGCCGCCATCGGGATGACGGCGACGACGTCGCCCAGCCCGACGACGAGCAGCAACAGGAACGCGCCGGCGCAGAACGTGGAGATCCGCGTGCGGGCGCCGGACACCCGCACGGTCATCATCGGCTGGCCGATCATAGCGCAGCCGGGCATGCCGCCGAAGAAGCCGGTGACGACGTTGGCGACGCCCTGGCCACGGGCCTCGCGACCCTTGTCCGACGGGGTGTCGGTGATGTCGTCGACGAGACGTGCGGTCATCAACGACTCCAGCAACCCGACGGCGGCGAGCGTCGCCGAGTAGGGCAGGATCGTCGTCAGCATGTCGAGCGAGAACGGCACCGACGGGATCCCCAGGAGGGGGAGCGCGGAGGGCAGCTCGCCCTCGTCACCGACGTCGGGCAGGTCGATCCCGCCGAAGACGACGAGCGCCGTGAGCAGCGCGATGGCCACCAGCGGGGACGGCACCGCCGGGACGACCCGCGGTAGGAGCAGGATGATCGCCAGTCCGGCGGCGACGAGCGCGTATCCCGTGGTGCCGCCACCGGTGAGGTGGTCGACCTGGGAGAGGAAGATGAGGATCGCCAGGGCGTTGACGAACCCGGTCATCACCGCTTGCGGGATGAACCGCATGAGCTTGGCGACGCCGAGCGCGCCCAGGCCGACCTGGATGACGCCGGCCAGGATCCCGGCGGCGAGCAGATACTCCACGCCGTGCTCGTCCACGAGCCCGACGACGACGAGCGCCATCGCACCGGTGGCGGCGGAGATCATCGCCGGACGGCCGCCGACGATCGCGATCGTCACGGCCATCGTGAACGAGGCGTACAGACCGACCTTGGGGTCGACCCCGGCGATGATCGAGAACGAGATCGCCTCGGGGATCAGCGCGAGCGCGACGACCAGTCCGGCGAGCAGCTCGACGCGGAGCACCGCCCGGCTCGGCAGGGGTGGTCGTCGTCGGAGGAAGGCTGGGGCGGCTGACATGCGTGGGGCGCGGTGGCGCGGACGACGGATCCGCAGCCGGTCCGGCGCGCCGGACCGGTGGAGGTCGGCGGCGGACACCGCTCCGGAGACGCTCCCGTCCGGACGCGCCGTGCGCACGTGCCGCAGAGACGATCGGCGAGGTTACCGCGGGGGGAGAGGGCGTGCCCAGCGTGTGCGCCAAGCCACCCTTCACCGCTCGGCGCGCGGCGGCGAGTCCCGCTCAGCGG
>JBFWKS010000248.1:0-6895 GCA_050252545.1 Solirubrobacteraceae bacterium | reverse complement strand
GCGCGGCCAGCGTGTCGAGGACCGCGTCGGCCGAGACCTCGAACGCGGGACCGGTGTCCCCGGCCGCGCCGGGCAACGAGTATCGCCGCGCGTCCTCCTTGGCGCGGGCCTCCCAGAACCGGGAGATCCGCGCGATCACCGGGTCCGGATCCGCCTTCACACCGGGCGATGCTACCCACCGGTCCGTCGACCGGCCGCCGCCCCGGGTAACGTCCCGTCGATCAAGGTGTCCGAGCCCTCCGAATCCGTCCCCGCCCGCGGGGCCGCCGTGCCCACCGCCGAGCCCGGGGAGCGCTCGGTCCCCACCCCGCCGACGGGGAGGCGGCGCGTCACGCTGATCGTCAATCCGAACGCGACGACGACCTCACCGCGCACCCGCGAGGCGGAGCTGCGGGCGCTCGCGCACCGGTTCGACATCGACCCGGTCGACACCGAGGCCCCCGGCCACGCGATCGCCCTCGCGCGCGACGCGGTGGCCGCCGGCGCCGACGCGGTGTTCGCGCTCGGCGGCGACGGCACCGCCAACGAGGCGGCCAACGGCCTGGTCGGCACGACCGTGCCGCTCGTACCGCTACCGGGTGGCGCGACCAACGTCTTCCACCGGCTGATCGGGATCCCCCGCAAGCTGACCGACGCGACCGATCACGTGATCGCGATCGCCGACCGGTGGGAGCCCCGGGCCACCGACCTCGCGAAGATCAACGACCGCTGGTTCACGTTCGCCGCCGGGATCGGCCTCGACGCCGCGGTGGTGCGCAGCGTCGACCTGCACCCGCGACTCAAGCGCCGCCTGGGCCCGTGGTACTACTCCGCGTCGGCGGTGGCGACGTTCCTGCGCGAGTACGTCGCGCACGCCCCGCGGCTGTCGGTGTCCACCGGTGACGGTCGTGTCCTGGAGGGTCGCACCGCGATCTTCCAGAACGCCGTCAACTACACGTACTTCTCGGCCCGTCCGATCCGCCTCCTGCACGGCCAGGGCCACACCACCGGGACCCTGAGCGGCGCGGTGCTGCGCCACACCCGTCCGACGATCATGCCGGGCGTGATCGCGCGGGCCGTGGTCCCGGCGCTCGACCTCGGTCACCACCGCGCGGTCGAGGCGACCGGTGACGTACCGGAGCTGACCGTTCGCAGCCTCGACGGCCGGCCGATGCCGACGCACGTCGACGGCGACTACATCGGCACGATCCTGGAGGCGCGCCTGAGCGTCGGCCCGGGCGCGCTCTGGGTCCTCTCCTGACCGCCACGCGGGCACGAGCGACCCACGAGACCATCGGCGGGCCCGGGCCCCCGCCCTCGTCAGGCCGGTCGCCCGGCGGCCTGGGGCGCCGTCGGGTCGGGCGTGACCTCGTACGCGACGTGCGCCTGCCGCATGGCCTGCTCGGCGTCGATCACGTAGAAGGTGCGTCCCACGATCCGGTACCCGGCCTGGTGCAGCCACTCGCGCAGGCCGGCGACGTTGGCCTGCCACCACCCGTAGTCCGTCCAGCCCGTCTGCAGGTGCGCGGCCGGAGCACGGGGCGACAGCACCGACAGGCGCAGGTTGATCTCCTCCGCGACGACCAGGCGCGCGTCCGGACGCAGCACCCGTCCGATGCCCTCCAGCGCGCCGACGGGGTCGCGCACGTGGAGCAGCACGTCGCTGAGGATCGCCCGGTCGAACGTGCCACCGGCGACGGTCGGGTTCAGGTCGTAGATCGGGGAGAGGACCCGCTCGACCTTCGAGCGGCGCAGCCGCGCCGCGATCCGGAACCGCTCCCCCGGGTCGCCGTCGCCGCCCTCGGCCAGGAGCCGCGGCCGGTTGCGCGGAGGCCAGTCCGCCTGGTCGTAGCGCTCCAGGTCGACCGCCGCGACGCGGGCGGCGTTGCGGTCCTCCATCGCGAACGCCCAGTACCCGTCGAACGTGCCCACGTCGAGGCAGTGGCGGCCACTCAGATCGGCCGGCAGCAGGCGCGGCGCGATCCGCCGGTGGTCGACCGTCCCGGACGAGTGGACGCCGGGGCGCAGCTCGATCGTGTGGTACCAGGGACGCGCGAGGGCGTCGGCCAGCAGGTCGCGCTCCTCGGAGGGCGTCGGAGGGACGGGATCGGCGGACGTCACGGCCGGGGAGCCTACCGGCGCGACCGCTCCGTCCCTGCGCCGGTCCGACGCGTCGGCGGCCGCCAACGGCGGGGGCCGACGGGCGGTCCGTGCGTCCGCGACCGTACGGTCCGGCCGCGCGGGCGTGCGGCCGGACCTACGCCGACGGCGTGACCCGGAACGCGTCGAAGACCGCGTCGGTGCTGCGCAGCCGGTTGATCGTCGACCGCAGGACCTTGGTGTCTCCCACCTCGACGACGAACCGGTTGCGGACCATCGGCGGGGTCGTCGTGCAGACCGCGCTCACGATGTTGACCCCCGCCTCGGCGAACACGCGCGTCAGGTCCTCCAGCAGGCGGTGGCGGTCGTAGCCGTCGACCTGGATCTCGACCTTGAACGACTGCTGGTTCTGGCCGGCCCAGTCGACCGGCACGAACCGCTCCGGGTCCTTGCGCAGCTGCTGGGCGTTCTGGCAGTCGTCGCGGTGGATCGTGATCCCGCGGCCGAGCGACACGTAGCCGACGATCGGATCGCCCGGTACGGGGCGGCAGCACTTCGCCATCCGCAGCATGACGTCGCCGACGCCGTCGACGGTGACGCCGTAGCTCGACGCCGTGCCCGTCGGCTGGCGGCGGGCCACGTCGGGACGCAGGAGCTGCTCGACGGGCCCGGCCGGCTCGTCGTCGGCGGCCTCGCCCTCCTTGAGGTGCTTGAGGACCTTGTTGACGACGACGCGTGGGCTGACCTTGCCACCGCCGAGGGCGATGTAGAAGTCGTCGGCCTTCTTGTAGCCCATCTCGTGGATGACGTCCGCCAGCAACGGCGACCCCACGATCCTCTGGGCGGGCAGGCCGGCCTTGCGCAGCTGCTCCTGCAGCAGCTCGCGCCCCTGGTGCTCGGAGTCCTCGCGACCGGCGGCCTTGAACCAGGCCCGGATCTTGCTGCGGGCGCGACTGGTCTGGGCCAACGACAGCCAGTCGCGGGACGGTCCACGCTCGCGGTTGGCGGTGAGGATCTCGACGATGTCGCCCGAGCGCAGGGTGTAGGTCAACGGCACGATCTTGCCGTTGACCTTGGCCCCGACGCAGCGGTGACCGACGTCGGTGTGGATCTCGTAGGCCATGTCGACCGGGGTCGCGCCCTTGGCGAGCGACTTCACGTCGCCCTTGGGCGTGAACACGTAGACCTCGTCCTCGAAGAGCGCGACCTTCATGCCCTGCATGAACGCCTGCGGGTCGTCCTCCTCGCGCGAGTTGTCGAGCATCGCCCGCAGCCACGAGAACTTGTCCGCCTCGGTGTCGGCGTCCCCCGGACCGCTCTCGCCCACGGCTCCGGCGGTCCGGCCCTGCTTGTAGAGCCAGTGCGCCGCAACACCGAACTCGGCGGTGCGCTGCATCCCCTCGGTGCGGATCTGGATCTCCAGCGGCCGTCCCTCGGGCCCCACGACCGTCGTGTGGAGCGACTGGTACATGTTGGCCTTCGGCATCGCGACGAAGTCCTTGAACCGTCGCGGCAACGGCTTCCAGAGCGCGTGGATGACCCCGATGGCGCCGTAGCAGTCGTTGACCGAGTCGACGACGACGCGCATCGCCGTCAGGTCGTAGATCTCGTTGAACTCGCGACCCTTGCGGGTCATCTTGAGGTAGATCGAGTAGAAGTGCTTGGCGCGGCCGGAGATCTCGGCGTCGATCCCGACCGCCTCGAGCTCGCGGTGCAGGTACTCGCCGGCCTTGGTGACGTACCCCTCGCGCTCGCCGCGCTGCTGACTGACCAGGCCCTTGATCTCCTGGTACTTGCGGGGGTGGAGGGTGGCGAAGGCCAGATCCTCGAGCTCCCACTTGATCGCGTGGATGCCGAGCCGGTGCGCGATCGGCGCGTAGACCTCGAGGGTCTCCTTGGCGATCTCGAGCTGCTTGGGGCGCTTGTGGGCCTGGAGCGTGCGTGCGTTGTGGAGCCGGTCGGCGAGCTTGATGAGGATGACCCGCACGTCGGCGGCCATCGCGACGACCATCTTGCGGAAGTTCTCCGCCTGTGCCTCGTCCCGGCTGGTGAACTGGATGCCGTCGAGCTTGGTGACGCCGTCGACGAGCACCGCGACGGTGTCGCCGAACCGGTTGCGGACCTCGTCCAGCTCGACGGTGGTGTCCTCGACGGTGTCGTGCAGGAGCGCGGCGACGATCGCGTCGGTGTCCAGGTGCATCCCCGCGCAGATCTTCGCCACCTCGACCGGGTGGGCGATGAACGGCTCTCCCGACTTGCGGCGCTGGTCGCGATGGTGCAGGCAGCCGAAGCGGAACGCCTCGTCGATCCGGTCGGTGTCGACCGTCGCGGGCCCGTCGGCGACGTGCTCCGCGATGACGGCGTGCAGGTCGGCCCGGAGCGAGTGCTCGGCGTCGGTCAGACCATCGCCGTCCGACGCGTCGGGACGCTCGGCCAGCGCGGCGGCCCCGGTGCCGTTGCGGCTCAGCGGCGCGTGGATCCCGACGCGCTCGCGACTGCGCTCGTCGGTGACGGGGACGAGCTCGTCGCGAGTCCCGGGACGATCGGACTCAGCCATCGAAGTCGCGCCTCCCCCCGCTCCGTCCACGCACGGTGGGTCGGGCCGTCCTCCAGGGGGCGGGCGGGACCGTCGGCCAGGCGCACGACCCGCTCGTCGCGGTCGACGGCGACCACCGCGGCCTCCTCGAGGACCCGCAGGAGCAGCCCGAGCCGACGACCGGACGGCACGTCGGCGAGGAGCGCCGAGACCGGCGTCGCGCCGTCGCGCCGCAGGCGTCGGTACAGCGACACGGCTCCGGTCCGTAGGTCGTGCTCGTCGCGTCGCGCATCCAAGGAGAAGCGTAGCTCAGGCTCGCCCCAGGCCCGGATGCAGCGGACGTCGCCGAGCGCCTCGAGCGCGAGCCCGTGCTCGGGATCGGTCGGCGGGTCGAGGGCCACGAGCAGCGCCGTCCCGTCGAGCGTGCGCGGCGCGCGGACGACGCCCCACCAATCGGTGAGGGCGCAGCCACCGACGAGCGCCTCGACGGCGCCGGCGCGGGCTCCCGAGTCGCAGGTGACGACGGTGACCGGCTCGCCCGTGGCGACCGCCGCACCGATCGCCGCCGCTCCGCCGACGGCCGAGCGGTCATCGAACCGGCGCCACACGGCGGCCGCCGTCGGAGCGTCCACGAGCAGGTCGGCGTCGAGGTCCGCGTCGAGCGTCAGCAACGCGACGTCGGCCGGGTCGCCGTCGAGCCGGTCGACGGGACCGCCCGACGCCGTGGCGAGGGTGCGGGCCTGCAACCGTGGGGTGACGCTGCCGCGGAAGACGTGCCGCTCGAGGGTGAAGGTGCCGGCGAGCGGGCCGGTCGTGTCGGGCAGCTCCGTCGTACGCCAGGCGACGGTGGCGACGCGCGCATCGCCGGTGCGGAGCGTGAACGCCAGGTGCGCACCGGCGGCCCCGAGCGGCCGTACGCCCTCGGCACGCGCGGCCGGGACGAGCAGCACCGGCTCGGGATTGCCCCGTCCGCAGGGCCCGAGGCGCGCGAGCTCGTCGGCGGTGGCCATGCCGAGCTGGGCGCCGCCGACGATGGCGTCGACCTGCTCCGGCGGTCGGGGATCGACGCCCTCCATCGCCGTGGCGGCATGGGCCGCGAGCGCCCGGCGGAACGCGTCGATGGCGTCGTGCGACAGGGTCAAGCCCGCCGCTGCGTGGTGGCCGCCGTGCCCGGCCAGGTGCTCGGCGCAGGCGTCGAGCCCCGCGAGCAGGTCGTATCCGGGGACCGATCGTGCCGATCCGCGCGCGAGCTTGCCGTCGGTCGCGAGCAGCACCGTCGGTCGACCGGTCCGCTCGACGATCCGCGCCGCGACGATCCCGACGACCCCGGCGTTCCAGTCCTCGCCGACGAGGACGTGGGCGGCGGGATCGCCGGCGGCCTCGACCTGGGCTTCGGCATCGCGCTCGATCCGGGCGGCGACCTCCTGCCGGTCGCGGTTGGCCTGATCGAGACGTCGCGCGAGGCGACGGGCCTCGTCCTCGTCGGCGCCGAGGAACAACGCGACCCCGACGTCCGCGCGCCCCAGACGCCCGGCCGCGTTGACACGGGGGGCGAGCCGGAACCCGAGCGCCGTCGTGTCGACGTCGCCCGGGGCGGTGCGCGCCACCTCCAGGAGGGCCCGCATCCCGGGGCGGCGGGTGTCGGCGAGCACCGCGAGCCCCTCGCGCACGAGACGCCGGTTCTCGCCGACGAGCGGGACGACGTCGGCGACGGTCGCCAGCGCGACGAGGTCCAGGTCGACGTCCGCCTCCGCCGGGTCGTGACCCGCGGCGGCCAACAGCGCACCGGACAACCGCCACGCCACCCCCGCGCCGCACAGCTCCGGGCACGGATAGGCGGGCGCGGCGTCATCCCCGCCGTGCGCGGCGCGGCGCGCCCCGTCACCGTCCGGCACCCCCGGTCCGACCTCGGGGTGGACGATCGGCACGTCGGGCAGGCGACCGTCGGCGCGCGGCCGGTGGTGGTCGGTGACGACGACGTCGACCCCGAGCTCGCGGGCGATCCGTGCCTCCTCGACCGCCGTGATGCCACAGTCGCAGGTGACGATCAACCCGACGCCCGCGGCCGCCAGCCGGCGGACGGTGGGCTCGCCGAGCCCGTACCCGTCGGCGACGCGGTCGGGCAGGAACCAGTCGACGTCGCCGCCGAGCCGCCGGAGGACGCGGACGAGGATCGCGGTGGCGCAGACGCCGTCGCAGTCGTAGTCGCCGTGGACGACGATCCGGGTGCCGGCGGTGACGTGGCGCAGGATTTCGTCGGCGGCCTCGGCCAGCCCCGCG
>JBFWKS010000247.1:0-6899 GCA_050252545.1 Solirubrobacteraceae bacterium | reverse complement strand
CGGCTGCCGTCACCCCGGACGTCGTCATGCCGACCATGGCCCGCCCCGCCAGCCGCACCGGTCCGTGCTCGGCCACGCGTCGCCGGCCGGCCGGGATCTCGCGGCCGTGGATGTCGCGCTCGTAGCTGAAGTACTCGACCTGCTGGGTGTGGCGGGCGCTCTGGCGGTAGTGGCTGACGTAGCGCGCCTCGTCGGCGGCGAGCACCTGTTCCATCGCGGCGTCGGACGGCGGCCGGTAGGTCCCGGCGATGTAGCGCGCCATGAGCTTGGACTGGGTCTCGATGAAGGGGAAGAGCGTCGGCAGCGCCTGGGCGAACCCGACGAAGACCAGGTCGTCGATCCCGGGGCGGAACATCCGCTTGTACAGCGGCAGCCGGTTGTCCGGGGCGCTGAGGAACTCCCGGTCGAAGAACGGGAAGGTGATGTTGTAGCCGGTGGCGTGGATGATCACGTCGAACTCGTCGACCGTGCCGTCGACGAACCGCACGCGGTCGCCGTCCAGCCGCTCGACGTCGGGCCGGGCGACGACATCGCCGGAGCCGAGCCGCAGGAGCAGCTCGCTCGACATCGTCGGATGCGCCTCGAGGAACTCGTGGTTGGGCCGCGGCAGCCCGAACGACTCGGGGTGGCCGGACACGAGGATCGGCATCTTGCGGACCAGACGGCGCTGCCAGCTCAACGGGATGCCCGGGACGGTGCGCGCGAGCCGGTCGCCCGGGACGCCGAAGACGTACTTCGGCACGACCCACGCCCCGGAACGGGTCGACAGCGTCACCTGGTTGCGCCACGACTTCTGCGACAGCTCGCTGGCGATGTCGGCGGCGCTGTTGCCGATCCCGACGACGAGGATCCGCCGGCCCCGCAGGTCCAGCGGCTCGGTCGGGTCGATGTAGTGGTGGGAGTGGATCGTCTCGCCGTCGAACGTCCCGGGGAAGTCCGGGTAGCGCGGGTCCCAGTGGTGCCCGTTGCCGACGACGAGCGCGTCGAACCGCCGGGTCTCGCCGTCCTGGGTGCGGATCTCCCACCCGCCCCCGTCCAGGCGTCGTGCATGCTCGACCCCGTTGCCGAACCGGATCCGCTCCTTCAGCCCGAAGGTGTCGGCGTACTGCTCCAGGTACTCGTGGATCTGCGAGTGGTGCGGGAAGTCCGGGAGCTCGGCCGGGATCGGCAGGTCGCGGAAGCTCAGCAGGTCCTTGGACGTGTCGATGTGCAGCGAGCGGTAGGCGCTCGACATCCCGTTGGGGTTGCGGAACGCCCAGTTGCCCCCGATCCGGTCGGACACCTCGAAGCACTCGTAGGGAATCCCGTAGTCCCCCAGGTTCTTCCCCGCCGTGAGGCCGGAGATCCCGGCCCCGATCACGCATACCGTCGGCTGATCCGTCATCGCCCTGCTCCTCGTCGCGAACGACACGAACGTACAGACCGTCCTGACGGGCGTCAAATCGACGCAGGTGGGGGTACCCCGGAGCGGGGTGGCGGCAGTTCCGGACGCGGGAGGTCCTGTTCCGCAGCCACCCCCGCCCGGTCACGGCGCCTCGCGGCCCCCACCGATCTCCTACGGCGCAAGCTCGACGATGTGCTCCCAGGTACCGCGGTCGAAGAACGGCAACGGATCCGGTTGCATCGCCCCCTGCACCTCGACCTTCACGGTCCGCCGCGGCTCACGCCATGCCTGCGGGTCGTCGGTGCCGAACCGCTTCGCGAGAACGTCGAAGGCCGCCGCCGCTGCCTGGCGGTACCCGGGGGTGCGCAGCGTCCGCAACGCGTAGCCCTCGCGCAACGTGACGTCGAACTGGTGGACGTCCGAGGTGTCGTCGCGGAACTCGTCCGCCCCCGCGCCCAGCGAGGCGGTGGCGATCCGGGCCGCCTCGGCCTTGAACGCCTCCCACGTCGCCACGCCCGGGTCGACCGTGCCGCGCCCGTCGGTGCGGGTGTAGTCGCCGTCCCACGCCCGCAGCACGCCGAGCACCACCGATGCCCGGCCCTCCGCCCCGTCCGCGGCCCGGCGTAGGCGGTATCCGGCGAGCGGCCGCTGCTGTGCGACGCTCCCCTCCTGGCGCACGAGCCGCTCGGCGCCCTCGAACGACGGGTCCTTCGCCAGTGCGCGGACGAGCCAGCTGAACCACCCGTTGCGGTGGAACGGCCCGGTGACGCGCTCCTCGGCGGGTCCATCACCGGTCGTCCAGCCCTGCGACGGGATGTTGTTCCAGTTCGCCAACCACCCCTGCTTCGGGTTGATGACGCGCGGCAGCTCGTCGCGGTCGACGAGCCCGTCCCACTCCGCCTCCCCGGTGCCCGGAAGCGGCAGGCGCTGGTCGTAGCCCTTCGGGCGGCGCTGCAGGAGGCCCGGGTGCCAGTAGCCGATGTTGCCGGCGCTGTCGGCGGCCATGACGTTCTCGTTCCAGGTGACCTTGCGCACCGCCCGGTCGACGTCGTGGATGTCGCGGGCGCGGTTGAGGTCCTCCAGGCCGTGGAGGGTCTCGGTCTCGCGCTTCCAGATCGCGTACCGGCGGGCGTAGGCGACGTCGCCCTCGCGGTGCTGCACCGGGCCGTGGACGGTGCGGCACACCCGACGGGTCACCGACCCGCTCTCCGGCACCCGGCCGTCGAGCACTGCGGTGAGTCCCTCGCGGTAGCGGAGCGTCTCGTCCCGGCAGTCCATGTCACGGATCTCGCCCTTGTACCAGTACTTCTCGGGCTCGCCGGGGAGGAGCTTCTCGGCGTACAGGTCGTCGTCGTCGCTGAGTCCGCTGGTGATCCCCCACGCGACGTGCCCGTTGTGCCCGGTGCCGATCACCGGCAGCCCCGGGGCGGTGACACCGCGGATGTTCAGCCCGGGTGCGTGGACGGCGAGCTCGACGAACAGCTCCGGCGCCGAGAACCCCAGCTGCGGCCCGTTGAAGAGCAGCGCGCCACCACCGGGCTTGCGGATCGCGAACATCGACGATCCTCCGGGCCGGCCGATCCGGCCGGGGGCGAGCCCGTCCTCGCGGACGGTGGTGCGAACCGCCGCGCGCGGGGTGGCGGGCAGGTCCTCGACGAACGCCAGCGAGCGGTCCAGCGCGGCGGCCTCCTCCTTCGCGGTGAGCGCGTCGCCCTGCGGGAAGTCCCCCTCCTCCTTCGGGATGGTGCTGAGCTGGCGTGGCATCCGCAGCGGCAGGAGCTCCTGGAGCACCCGCGGCGATCCGCTGCGCTGCAGGGCCCGCAGGTTGCGCAGCTCCGCCCCGTCGCCACTGGGGATCGTGCGGCCGAGGAAGATCCCGATCGCGATGCTGTCGTCGAGCGTCCACGGCTCCACCGGGGTGAGCGTGGCGACGTACTCGGCGGGCAGGTTGAGCGCCCCGAGCCCGTTGACCCGCGCGATCCACGCGTTGACCCCGTCGCGGTAGGCCTCCATGCGGGCGAGGCTGGCCGGTGGGGCCACGCGGAGCATCGCGTCGCGCTCGGCACGGGTGTAGTAGTCGCGCCGGGCGACCAGGTCGTCCTCGAGCGCGTCCTTGCCGGTGAGCTCGGCCAGGCGCCCCTTCGTTGCGTGGCGGAACGCCTCGAGCTGGAAGAGTCGGTCCTGCGCTACGGCGTAGCCGACGCCCCACCACGCGTCGTGCTCGGTGAGCCCGGTGACCTGTGGGACGCCGTAGGCGTCGCGGACGATCGTGACCCCGGAGCGGGGGTGCTCGGTGCGCCCGGGCTGCCCGAAGGTCAGCGGCTTGCGCCGGAACGTGTTGAACAGGTCGCGCTGGTCGTCGAGGTGCGGTGACCCGCTGCCGTCGAGCAGCCCGGTGAGCGCTACGTGTCCGCTCTGCCCCGGTGGCAGCACGCCCTCGGCGCGGGTGACCCCGGCGTGCGCGCTCGACGCCATCGTCCCCAGCAGCACGGCGATACCCACCGCCACGATCCCCCCGAACCGACCCATCGCCGCAGCCTAGTCGCCGCAGCCCGGGCGTGGCGGATGATCGCCCGGTGTCCACCCGTTCCCCACGCTCGCGGGCGGTCGCACGCCCCGGGCACGACACCCGTCGGGGGACGGGGGCGCGGGATCGCCGGCGCGGCGATCACGCGATGCGACGCTCGGCGACTCGCCGCGGCGGAGTGGAGGGACGTCCGTGCGCCGGTCCGGTGGACGGCCCGCGCACCGTTCGGGCAGACTCCGGCCACGCCGTCCCCCAGGACGGGACCCTCGACCCGGGAGCGACCGTGACCGTCGACGCCGACACCCTGCTGGACCGCGCCGACCTGCGGTTCCTCCTGCACGACTGGCTCGACGTCGGGGCACTCGCCGACCGGCCGCCGTTCGCCGAGCAGTCGGCGGAGCTCTACGACGAGGTGCTCGCGCTGGCCGAGCGGATCGCGGTGGAGCGATTCGCCCCGCACAACCGCGATGCCGACGAGCAGGAGCCGCACGTGGACCCTGATGGCCGGGTGGTGCTCGTCGACGGGGTCCGCGAGGCGCTCGACGCGTTCGCCGAGGCCGGGATGGGTGGGCTGTCGCTGCCCGCGGACGTCGGCGGCATGGACCTACCGGCGACGGTGGCGCAGGCGGCGTTCACGTGGTTCCAGGCGGCCAACGTCGGCACCGCGGCGTACCCGATGCTCACGACCGCGGCGGCGGGTCTGCTGCTGACGAGCGGGTCGCCGGAGCAGGTCCGGCGGTTCGTCCCACCGATGGTCGAGGGTCGGTTCACCGGCACGATGTGCCTGTCGGAGACGCAGGCCGGCTCGTCACTGGCCGACGTCGCCACCCGTGCCGAGCCGCAGCCCGACGGCCGTCATCGGCTGTTCGGGTCGAAGATGTGGATCTCGGGCGGCGAGCACGAGCTGCGCGAGAACATCGTCCACCTGGTGCTCGCGCGGGTGCCGGACGCGCCGCCGGGGACGAAGGGGATCTCGCTGTTCGTCGTGCCGCGGTTCCTGGTCGGCGACGACGGCAACGTCGGGGAGCGCAACGATGTGACGCTCGTCGGGCTCAACCACAAGATGGGCTTCCGGGGCACGGTCAACACGGTGCTCGCGTTCGGTGAGGGCGCGCACCGGCCGGAGGGTGCGACGGGGGCGATCGGCGAGCTCGTCGGAGAGCCCGGCCGCGGGCTGGCCACGATGTTCCAGATGATGAACGAGGCCCGGATCGGCGTCGGCCTGGGCGCGACCGCGCTCGGGTACACCGGGTTCCGCAAGGCGCTGCGCTACGCCCGTGAGCGTCCCCAGGGCCGACCGGCTGGCGCGAAGGATCCGACGACGTCCCCGGTGCCGATCGTCCAGCACGCCGACGTGCGCCGCATGCTGCTGACGCAGAAGGCGTACGTCGAGGGGGCGCTGGCGCTGCTGCTGTACTGCGCCCGCCTGGTCGACGACGCCCGCTCCGCGCCCGATACTGCTGCCCGGGAACGCTCCGCGTTGCTGCTGGAGATGCTGACCCCGATCGCCAAGTCGTGGCCGTCGCAGTGGTGCCTGGAGGCCAACTCGCTGGCGATCCAGGTCCACGGCGGCTACGGCTACGCCCGCGACTACGAGGTCGAGCAGCACTACCGCGACAACCGACTCAACCCGATCCACGAGGGCACGCACGGGATCCAGGCCCAGGACCTGCTGGGCCGCAAGGTCACGATGCAGGGTGGGGCCGGTCTGGCGGCGCTCGCGGACACGATCGGCGTGACGCTCGACCGGGCCGGCGTGGCGGGCGGGATCGCCGCCGAGCTGGCCCGCCCGCTGCGGGAGGTGCTCGGTCGGCTGGTGGAGGTCACCGGAATCCTGTGGGCGGACGGTCCGGCTGGGACGGAGGTGGCGCTGGCGAACGCGTCGACGTACCTCGAGGCGGCCGGGGACGTCGTCGTCGCCTGGATCTGGCTCGAGCAGCTCCTGGCGCTCGGGGACCGCGACGACGCGTTCGCGGCGGGCAAGCGGCAGGCGGCCCGGTGGTTCGTCACGGGCCTCCTCCCCCGCACCGGCCCGCAGCTCGACCTGCTCGCACGGCGGGACCGGACGGTGCTGGAGACGGAGGAGGCGTGGTTGGGGTGAGGGTCCGCGGTCGGGGTCCGCGGTCGGGGTGAGGGCCCGCGGTCGCGGTCAGGGTCCGCGGTCGGGGTGAGGGCCCGCGCTCGGGGTCGGGGTCCGCGCCCAGCCGAGGTCCCTGACCGTGAACGGCGACCTGCCGCCGGGGTGATGACGGGTGGGCCACCGCCGGGTCGGGGGATCAGCCCTGCCGCATCCACCGGCTGAGCGCCAGGTGACCGACCGCGGCGCCGCCGGCGAGCGCGGCGGTTGCGAGGGCGCCCGAGGTGGGCAGGTGCCGGCGGGCGGACACGGTTGCGGCGAGGTCGACGATGTCGGCGAAGCTGCTCGTGCGGGCCCAGCGGTAGCCGCGCTGGGGATCGTCGGCGGTGTGGGCCACCGCCATGCCGACCAGGGCGTCGCGGATCCCGAGCGCCCGCAGCAACACGACCGCGCCGGGCGTCGTACCGTCGTCGCCGAGCCACGTCCGCCCCACGCGCTCCGGTGCCGCCAGGAGGATCGCACCGATCCCGATCCGACCGATTCCGGCGATGCGGGCAGCGTTGACGGGCGTGAGGGTCGGCATGAGTGGGACGCTACCGCGCCCGGCCGAGCACGCAAGGCCAAGGGCGGCCAAAGGGCGGCGGTGCGCGCGAGGACTACGACACGACGGCGGGATCGGCAGGCGCCCGGGCGGCGGGGCGACGGTGGGTGGGCGGGGGTCAGCGGTGATCGGTGGTCGGATGGGACGGCGCTCGGGGCGGGGACGGGCGGTCGGCGGGGCGCCGGCGGGCGCCGGCCGTCGGCGGCGTCGGTGCCGGAGTCGTTCGGATGTGGCGGGCGGACGAGCGGGCATCCGTTCCGGGATGTGGTCGCTGGGTGACCACCTGGCGGAGCAGATCGCGGCGCGGGTC
>JBFWKS010000246.1:0-6911 GCA_050252545.1 Solirubrobacteraceae bacterium | reverse complement strand
GGCCCACAGGGCCCGGCCGGGCCGATCGGCGCCTCCGGTCCACAGGGCCCGGCCGGGCGTGACGGCACGTTCCGGTTCAGCGCCAAGCGCACGGCCACCACCCGGGTGCGTCGCGGACGCCTGGTGCGGATCGCGTTCACCGCCCGCAACGGTACGACCGCCCGCGTCGCCCGCTCCACCGCTCGGGTCACGGTGCCCAAGCGCCTGCGGGCCTCCGGCCGGCGCAACCTCAAGCTGGCCGCGCTGAAGGCGGGCCAGACCCGCACCCTGACCGCGCGCCTGCGGATCGGTCGCAGGGCGCGCCTCGGCACGCACACGGTCAAGGTCCGCCTGAGCGTCGGCGGCAAGACGGTGACGCGCAACGTCAAGCTGCGGGTGGTCCGATAGTCGCCGGCGCCGTCGGGAGCCTGCCGGCGTCCCGGCGGCCGCGCGGTTATAGCACCATCATCAACTTCTCCCGCGGCGTGTAGACACCGTCTACGCTCGCGCGGTGATCGAACGCCTCATCCCCACCCTCATCGTCGCCTGCGCGACCGTCTCAGTCGTCGCCACGGCGCCCGCGGTGTCATCAGCATCGACAGCGCCGTGTGCCGACGCCGACCTCGTGTACGCCCCCGGCAAGGGCCTCGAGACCCGCGTCCGCGCCGCCGTCCTCTGCATCACGAACGTCGAGCGGACCGCCCGCGGCCTGCCGGCGTTCACCCACGACGCCCAGCTCGAGACCGCCGCCCAGTGGCACTCGTCCGACATGGCCCGCCTGCGGTTCTACAGCCACTACGCCCCCACTAGCGCCGGGCACGGCGTCTCGTTCGCCGACCGCGCCAACCGCGCGGGCTACACCGCGGTCGAGGGCTGGTCGGGTCCGGTCCTGGCCGAGAACATCTACGAGACCCCGGAGACGCCGTACAAGGTCGTCGAGGGCTTCATGAAGAGCCTGGGCCACTGCCAGAACATCCTCAACGACCGGGTGAACCAGGTCGGCGTGGGGGTCGCGTGGGGGCAGGCGTCGAACAAGACGTCGAAGCAGTCGCATCCCTACTGGACGCAGCTCTTCGGCAACCGCAACCCCGAGTCGGCACCGATGTGGGCGACGAACCCGGGCTTCGCCGCGTGCCCGCACAAGGGGATGGTCCACCCGGCGCCCGCCAAGGAGACCAAGCCCGCCGAGCCCACGGCCGGCACGGTGAAGGCCCCGACCGGGTCCGCAAAGGTGGCCGTGGTGGACGGCAAGAAGCAGGTCGCCGTCCAGGGTTCCGCCCCGGGGCTGCGCAACGTCCGGGTGACCGAGGGTCGCGTCAACACGGTCCGCGTCCGCGTGAACGTGGGCGGCAAGCGCGTGATCCGCACCCGCACCGTCTTCACGCCGGGCCGGTCGGTCGTCGTGCGGGTCAAGCCGGCGACACAGACCTACACGGCCGTCGTCCGCGTGCCCCCGCCCGCGAAGGGCCGTCCGGTGATCCGGATCTCGAACACGAAGGCCCAGGTCTCGCGCCGGATCCCGATCCGCACGCGGTAGTCGCCTCACCGCCGGACCGGCCCGACCGGTCCGGCGTCACCCGCCGAAGGCTCCGTCCCGCCCGCGGCGTCCGCCTGCTCGCCCAGCCCCAGCAGCGCCGTGGCCGCCTCGTCGATCGTCGACGGAGCGTCCGGGGCCTGGCGCAGGAACGTCTCGATCGGGTCGCGCATCGCGATCGCCGCGTCGGTGCGCGGGTCGCTTCCGGGCTGGTAGGCACCGATCGCGATCAGGTCCTCGCGGGCCTGGAAGTCGGCCATCAGCCCGCGCACCCGGGCGGCGGCGGCGCGCTCGTCGGCGCCGGTGATCTCCCCCGTCAGTCGCGACACGCTCTGCAGCACGTCGATCGCCGGGTAGTGGTTGCGGTGCGCGAGCTCGCGGGTGAGCACGACATGGCCGTCGAGGATCGATCGGACGGCGTCGGCGACCGGCTCGTTCATGTCGTCACCGTCGACGAGCACCGTGTACAGGCCGGTGATCGACCCTGTCGGGGCGGTGCCGGTGCGCTCCAGCAGCCGCGGCAGCTGGGCGAAGACGCTCGGGGTGTAGCCGCGGGTGGCCGGCGGCTCGCCGATGGCCAGGCCGACCTCGCGCTGGGCCATCGCGAACCGCGTGACCGAGTCCATCATCAGGACGACGTCCTTGCCCTGGTCACGGAAGTGCTCGGCGATCGCCGTGGCCGTGAACGCGGCACGGATCCGCACGAGCGCCGGTTGGTCGGACGTGGCACAGACGACCACCGAGCGCTCGAGCGCGTCACCCAGGTCACGCTCGACGAACTCGCGCACCTCGCGGCCACGCTCACCGACGAGCGCGATGACGTTGATGTCGGCGGTCGTCGAGCGGGCGATCATCCCCATCAGCGACGACTTGCCGACCCCGGATCCGGCGAAGATCCCCAGCCGCTGCCCGCGGCCGCACGGCACCAGCGCATCGAGTGCCCGGACGCCCAATCCGACCCGCTCGGTGATCCGGGGACGGCTGAGCGGATCGGGTGGCGCGGCGACCGTGGAGCGCAGCGCCCCGATCGGCCGGGCGATCCCGTCCAGCGGCGATCCGAGCCCGTCCAGCACGCGACCCAGGACCGCGTCACCCGCGACGACCCGGAACGGATGCCCGGTGGCGGTGACCGTCGTGCCCGGGCCGACACCCGCCAGCTCACCCAGCGGCATGAGCAACGTGCGCCCGGAGCGGAACCCGACGACCTCGGCCGGCACCGGGTCGTGGCCGTCACGACGCCGGGCGGAGTGGATATGGCAGAGCTCGCCGACCTCGGCCTTGAGCCCCGTCGCCTCGACGACCAGGCCGATGACGTCGGCGACCAGGCCGTTCTGGCGGCCCAGGTCGGCGTCGCGCACCGCACGGGCGTAGCGCCCGAGTCGTCCCGCGGTCGTTCCCGGCTCGGCGGCCGGGTCGTCGCGCGGCAGCGGATCGATCACGACGCCGCCCCGTCCTGCCGGTCGCGTGCGGCACGGTTCGTGACGCCCCCCGCCGACCGGTTGCGGGCGGTCCGGGTCACGACGCGGCCTCCCGCAACAGGTCGGCGGCCCGGTCGAGCTTGGCCTCCAGCCGGGCGTCGACCTCGCCCTCCGTGGTGCGCACCAGCGCCCCGCCCCGACCGACGCGCCGCTCGGCCTGCACGTCGCACTGCTCGACCCCGCCGAGCTCCTCGCGCAGCGTCCCGATCGCGTCGCGCAGCAGCGGCAGGTCGGCCGGGTTGACGAGGATCGTGATCCGGCGCCGGTCGACGATCCCGCGCAGTGCGCCGCGCACCACGTCGAGCACGCGCTCCGGGTTCGCACGGACGGACGCGGCGACGACCTTCTCCGCCGTCATCAGCGCCAGCTCGACCGCCTCGTGCTCCAGCGCATCCGCCAGCAGGGCCCCGGCGACCGACGCCTCCTGCAGCGCCTCGGTCAGGGCCCGCACCGCCGGCTCGACGGCGGTCAGGGCCTCGGCCCGACCGGCCGCGTGCCCTTCCGCCCAGCCGGCCTCGCGGGCCTGGGCGCGGATCGCGTCGGCCTCGGCCCGGGCGTCGCCGAGCAGCCGGTCCAGATCACGGACGGTCGGCGGCCGCTCCGGCCGCTGCAGCGCCGGGAACGCGAACTCGGACGGTCCCCCGGTGGCATGCATCAGACGACGTCGTCCCCATCGCCACGGCCGAGGACCAGGGCCCCGGACTCCTCCAGGCGCCGCACGATGCCGACGATCCGGCCCTGGGCCTCCTCGACGACGCGCTTGAGCTGCGGCGGCTGGAACTCCATCTCGTCGCGGAGCATCTCGGCGGCGCGCTGCGACAGGTTGGCGAGGATCCGCTCGCGGACCGCCTCGTCGACGCCGCGCAGGGCCAGCGCCAGGTCGCGCTGGTCGACCTCGCGCAGGACGAGCTGGATCGAGCGGTCGTCGAGCCCGGCGACGTCCTCGAACACGAACAGCAGCCGACGGACCTCCTCGGCCAGCGCCGGGTCGGTCTCGGCCAGGGCCTCCAGCACGTTGCGCTCGGTCGGCCGGTCGGTGTGGTTGAGGATCTTCGCCAGCGACTGCACGCCGCCCGCGGCCTCGTAGTCCTGCGAGATGACGCTGGCGACCTTGCCGCGCACCACGGCCTCGATCCGCTTGACGACCTCGGGATTCGTCTCGCTCATCGTGGCGACCCGCAGCGCGATGTCGACCTGCTCCTCGGGCTCCATCCCGGCGAGGACCTGGGCCGCCAGACGGTCGCTGAGGTTGGCCACGACGAGCGCGCGCGTCTGGGGCGACTCCGCGCGGAGGAACGCGGCGACCTGCTCCGGCGGGGTGCGGCGCAGGAACTCGAACGGGCGCTTCTCGATGACCGACGCCAGACGGCCGATGATCTCCTCCGCACGCTCGGCGCCGAGCGCCCGCTCGAGCACCTCCCGGGCGAAGTCCACGCCACCCTCGGCGTAGGACTGCAGCGCGACGGCCATCGCCGCCGCCTCGTCGAACACCCCGTGGACATGGTCCGGCGAGATCTGCCCGAGCTTGGCCATCTCCAGCGACAGGACCTCGATCTCCTCGTCGCGGAGGTGCTTGAAGATCTCCGACGCGCGGGTCGCGCCGAGCGACACGAGGAGGATCGCGGCCTTGCGCCGGCCCGGCAGGTCCAGGCGCGGCGGCGCGGCGACCGGATCGATCCCGTCGGCGGCGCCGAACGGGTCGGCGTCGACGGTCTCGAACTCCTCGTCGAACGACGCGATGTGCTGCACGGCCATCGTCTACTCCTCCGACATCCAGTGACGGACCTGCTGCGCCACCCGCTCGGGCTCGCGATCGGCGAGCTCCTCGATCGTGCGACGCGAGCCGGGCACCTCGAGCTGCGCGGGCACCGCGGGCGCGGCCACGGCGGTCATCGCCTGGGTCCGCTGCTCGGCCTCCAGCGCGCGCAGCGTCCGCGGGGCCTCCAGCTCGTCGAGCCAGGCCGCGGACTCCAGCGCCTCGTCCTCGCGGCGGCGCAGGTGACGGCCGATCAGCACGAGGAAGACGATCGTGCCGAGCGCCAGGGCGACCCACTTGACGTAGTCGACGATGTTGCCGGGGATCGCCGACGGGACCGGCGCCTCGGGGGCGGCGGCAAACGGGACACGGGTGACGGTGAGCTGGTCGCCGCGGTCGGTGTCGACGCCGGCGGCGGCGGCGACCGCATCGCGGATCGCAGGGACCTGCGCGGCCGGGACGGCGTCGCTGACCATCACCGACACGCTCTGGCGGGCAACGCCGCCGGCGGCGATCTCGGTCTTGGTGACGGTCTTGTCGGCGCCGAACTCACGGTCACCGGTCTCGTTGCGGTACGTGGAGTCTCCCCCGCCCGCGCCGCCGTTGGCGGCGTAGCCGGGCACGTTGGCCGCCGCGCCGGTGGCGCCGCCGGTGGTGCCGGCGCCCTCCATCTCCTCGTCGGTCGTCTTCTCCTTCAGCGCGACACGACGCCGACCGTACTGCAGCTGCTCGCGGGTGGCCTTGTCGGCGTCGATGTCGGCGCTCACGCGCACCCGGGCCTTGTCGGGGCCCACCGTCTGGGCGAGCAGGGACGTGAGGCTCGACTCCATCGTGCGCTGGTAGCGCTGGGCGGCGGACTGCTTGGCCAGCACCGCCCCGCCGGCGGCGCCCTCGTCCCCGGATGCGCCGTTGGGCCACAGCAGCTGACCGGCGCCGTCGGTGATCGTGACGTTGCCCGGCTTGAGCGACTTGACGCTCGAGGCGACGAGACGGGCGATGCCCTGCACCGCGGTGGGCTCCAGGTCGGCACCGCCGAGGAGCACCGCCGCCGAGGCGGGCGGCGCATCCTCGGCGAGCAGCACGTCGTCGGCGTCGGGGAGCACGAGCTGCACCGTCGCCCCCGACACGCCCTGGATCTTGTTGATCGTGCGGGCCAGCTCGCCCTCCATCGCGCGCTGGTAGGTCACCTGCTGCTGCATCTGGCTCGTGCCCATGCTCTGCGAGTCGAAGAGCTCGAACCCGGGCTCGATGCTCCCGCCGGACAGGCCGCCGACCTCGGCGAGCGCGATCCGGGCGGAGCCGACGTCGGCCTTCTCGACCGCCAGCGCGGTGCCGTTGTTCTGCAGCTCGTACTTCACGCCCTTCTCGTCCAGCGCGGCACTCATCTTGCCGGTCTGGGCGGGGTCCAGGCCGGTGACGATCGTGGTGAAGGACGGCCTCGACGCGAGCGAGAACATGATGAACGCGACGAGCAGCACCCCGACGATCGCGCCACCCACGGCGATGCGGCCCTTGGGGCTGAGGTTGGCGAGGACCTTCGGCAGCGGCATCGTCGGTCCCTCAGATCTGCGTGTGCATGATGGTGGTGAGCGCCTCGACGCCACGGGTGCGCAGCGTCGACGCCATCTGCATCGTGAGCTTCGCCTTCTCGACGGCCATCACGACCGACTCGACGCTCTCGGCGGTGCCGGCGGCCAGCGCCGCGGAGCCCTCGGCGGCCGCGCCCTGGGTGGCCTCCAGGCCCTCGATGGCCTTGGTCAGCACGTTGCCGAAGCCGCCACCCTGGGCGCCGTCGGCGCCGGTGACCCCGCCCACGCCCTCGGCATCGGTGGGTGGCAGGATCGGCTCCACCGACGGCATCGCCGCCTCGGGGCCGATCACCATGCTCGGGTCGATCGGGACGATCACCGCAGCAGCTCCAGCGTCTTGGTGAACATCTGCTTGGACGCCTGCATCGCGGTGACGTTGGCCTCGTAGGCGCGCGACGCGGCGATCAGGTCGACCATCTCCACCACGGTGTCGACGGCGGGCATCTCGACGTAGCCCTCGGGGTTCGCATCCGGATGGCCGGGGTCGTACACCAGGCGCGGCGGCGCGGGATGCTCGGTGATCCCCGCGACCTCGACGCCGCGGGCGGTGGCCGCGCCGCGGACGGACGTGCCGA
>JBFWKS010000245.1:0-6924 GCA_050252545.1 Solirubrobacteraceae bacterium | reverse complement strand
CAGCTGGTTGCGGCCGAGCTTGCGGTACGGCTCCACGTCGACGATGCCGTTGGCCCGCAGGACCTTGGCGACGGCCGCCGCGTCGATCGCGTCGTCGAAGTCGATCGTCGCGACGACCGCCGACCGGTGCGTGGGATCGACGACGTACGGCGTGGCGAACTCCGAAGCCTCGGCCCACGCGTAGAGGTGCGTGGACGATGCGGCGCTGCGACCGGTCGCCCAGTCGAGGCCGCCGTTGGCGTTGAACCAGTCGATCTGCTCGGCCATGAGCAGCAGCGTCGTCAGCGCCGGGGTGTTGTACGTCTGCTGCTTGCGCGAGTTGTCGAGGACGGTCTTGAGATCGAAGAACGCCGGGATCCAGCGGTCGCTCGCGGCGATCCGCTCGATCCGCTCGATCGCGGCGGGGCTGAAGAGCCCGAACCAGATCCCGCCGTCGGACGCGAAGCACTTCTGCGGCGCGAAGTAGTAGACGTCGCTCTGACGTACGTCGACGGGCAGGCCGCCCGCGCCGGAGGTCGCGTCGATCATCACGAGCGCATCCCCGGCGGGGACGCCGTTCCCGCCCCCCACCCCCAGCGAGCGGGTCACGGGAACGGCGACGCCGGTCGACGTCTCGTTGTGGGCCCAGCCGATCACGTCGACGTCGGCATCCTGGAGGCCCGCGGTGATCTGCTCGGCCGACGGGGCGGTGCCCGGGTCGCTCTCGATCACGACCGGGTCGTCGAGGAACGGCGCCTGCTTGGACGCCTTCGCGAATTTCGAGGAGAACTCGCCGTAGACGAGGTTCGCCGCACGGCGCTCGATGAGCCCGAAGGTCGCGGCGTCCCAGAACGCCGTGGTACCGCCGTTGGAGAGCAGGACCTCGTACCCGTCGGGGAGCGAGAAGAGCTGCGCCAGGCCGTCCCGCACGCGGGCGACGGTGTCCTTGACCGGCGCCTGGCGATGCGACGTGCCGATGATCGCGGCACCGTCGGCGGCCCTGACGTCGAGCAGCGCCGCGAGCTGCTCGGGTCGGACCTTGGACGGTCCACAACCGAAGCGGCCGTCTGCGGGCCGCAGGTCGTCCGGGATCACGATGGCGTCAGGGCGGGGTCCGGTCATGCTGCTCCTTCGGGGGAGGGTCGACGTCGGTGCCCAGGCGCGCGGCGGTGCGGTCCGCCGCTCCCCGGTGGTCGGTTCCACCTCCGTGACCACCGTCGGGTGGTCACCGGGCGCCAGTCGCGACGGCCCGGCGGAGGATAGCGAAGGGTTCGGCACTCTCCGGTGAACGACCCACGCCGATCGCGACGCGCCGTGCGCTAGCGTCGTCGTGATGACGCGACCGCTCGTCGGAATCACCACCGCCGAGCTCGTCCTGCCGGCGGGCGGCGAGCGCGAGGAGGGACACCCGGGGCAGCAGAAGGTCGCGCTCGGCCTCGACTATCCGCAGGCGGTGTGGGCCGGCGGCGGGATGCCGGTCGTCCTGAGCCCGGTGTTCGACGACGTCACCGCCGTGCTCGACCGACTCGATGCGCTCGTCGTGTCCGGCGGACCCGACCTCACCTCTGTGCTCTACGGGGCCGCGCCGCATCCCGCGCTGGGCCCGACCGACGAGGACGTCGACCGTTGGGAGCTCGCGCTCGTCCGCCGGGCCCTCGACGTCGACCTGCCGATCCTGGCGATCTGCCGAGGCATGCAGGTGCTCAACGTGGCCTGCGGCGGAACGCTCTGGCAGGACCTGCCATCCGAGCAGGGGATCGAGGGCCACCGTCAGCGCGCCCACGGCACCGAGGTGACCCACGACGTCGAGGTCGAGGCCGACACCCGCCTGGCGACGATCTGCGGCGCCGGCCGGCTGGCGGTGAACACGTTCCACCACCAGGCGGCCCGGGATATCGGTGAACGGCTCTCGGTCACCGCGCGGGCGGAGGACGGCGTCGTCGAGGGCCTGGAGGACCCCCACGGCCGGTTCGTCGTGGGTGTCCAGTGGCACGCGGAGTCGCTCATCGCCCGTCCGGCGCACCTGGCGCTCTTCGCTGCGCTCGCCGACGCGGCCGACGGCCGATCGGGACCGGCGACCTGATCGGCAGGTGGCCGACGGGCCACGAGCGGGTACCGGCCCTCTCGTGTCGTGCGCCACGCCAGATCCGATCACCGCCTACGTGCCCGGCGACTCCTGGGACGAGCTCTCCGCGGGTCCGGGCCGGACACGATCCCCGTACCTGGACCTCGCACGGTGGTCGACCGACGTCGACCTCGGGCGGGTCGCCCGTGCGGTCGCGACGCACGTCGAGCGGGCCGGAGCGACCTTCGGCGGCGAGGACCCGTGGACGTTCCACGTCGACCCGGTGCCCCGGATCATCGCGACGGGCGAATGGGCCGACGTCGACACGGGCCTGCGCCAGCGCGTGCGGGCCCTCGACGCGTTCGTCGCCGACCTTCACGGCCCGCGGGACACGATCGCCGCGGGGATCGTGCCCGCACGGATCGTCGAGGACTCCCCGTGGTGCGAGCCCGACCTCGTCGACGCGCCGTCGCCCGCCGCGAGGATCGTCGTCGCCGGTCCCGACCTCATCCGCGATCCCGACGGCCGCCTGCTCGTGCTCGAGGACAACCTGCGGACCCCGTCGGGCCTGGCCTATGCGCTCGCCGCCCGGTCCGCCGTGTCGGCCGAGGTGCCGCCGCCGGACGGCCTCACCGACCTGCGTGAGGCGATCCGCACCGGGCTGGGCGCCGCGCTGCGACGGCTGCGACCCGACCCGGCGGGCGACGGGCTCGTCGTGCTCGTCAGCGACGGCGAGGCGAACACCGCCTGGTACGAGCACCGCACGCTCGCCGACCTGCTCGGGATCCCGCTGCTGTGCCCCGATGACCTGCGGTGCGACGGCGACCGCGTCCGTCGGCGCGAGGACGGACGTCCGATCGACGTCGTCTACCGGCGCACCGACGAGGAGGCGCTGCGCGACGCCGAGGGCCGGCCGACGCCCTGGGGCGAGCTGCTGCTCGGGCCGCTGCGCGCGGGCACGATCGCCGTGGCCAATGCGTTCGGTGCCGGTGTCGCCGATGACAAGGCGCTGTACCCGTACGTCGACGCGCTGGTGGAGGACGTCCTCGGGGAGCCGCCCCTGCTGGCGTCGATCCCCACGTGGGACCTGGGCGCCGATGAGCACCGTCGCCGTGCGCTGGAGCGCTTGGACGAGCTCGTCCTCAAGCCGCGGGACGGGTTCGGAGGGCACGGCGTGGTCCTCGGTCCTCAGGTGGGACGCACCCGACTGGCCGAGATCCGCGACGCGATCACCGCCGACCCGGCGCACTGGATCGCGCAGGAGCCGGTCGACGTGTCGACCCACCCGACGTTCGTCGACGGCCGGCTGGAGCCCCGACACGTGGACCTGCGGCCGTTCGTCGTCGCCGACGGCGGGGCGGACGGTTGGAGCGTCCTCCCCGGCGCGCTCACCCGGGTGGCGCTCGAGTCCGGTGAGCGGATCGTGAACTCCTCACGCGGGGGCGGCGGCAAGGACACGTGGGTGGTCGACGGGTGACCCGGGCCGCGACGAACCCGTGGCGGACGTGGGCCGCCGACCCGGACGCGCGGCGCTGGACCCTCGGCGTCGAGGAGGAGATCCTGCTCGTCGAGCCGCCCGGATGGAACCTGGCGCAGGCCGCCGACGAGGTCCTTCCCCGCCTTCCCCGCACCACCGACGGCCATGCCAACCCCGAGACGCACGCCGGGGCACTGGAGCTCGCCACCGGCGTGCATGGGCGCGTCGCCGACGCTGCGGCCGAGTTGCGGACGCTGCGCGCCTCCGTGTCCGCCACCACGGGGGAGCTCGGGCTCTCGGCTGCGACGGCCGGGACCCACCCCTTCACGGTCTGGCGGGAGACGAACCTCGGGCACGGCGATCGCCAGGACGAGGTCTACGACTCGATGCGCGAGCTCGCCCGTCGGGAGCCGAGCTTCGCCCTGCACGTGCACCTCGGCGTGCCGGACCCCGACGACGCGATCCGGCTCCTGGACCGCATGCGCGTGCACCTGCCGACCGTGCTGGCGCTGTCGGCGAACTCGCCGTTCTGGCAAGGTCGCCACACCGGCCTGGCGTCGGTGCGCACCCCGCTCTTCCAGGCGTTCCCCCGGGTCGGCCTCCCGCGCCGGTTCGGTGACTACGCGACGTGGGTCGACGCGATCTCCGCGCTCGTCGACCGCGACGCGTTCCCCGATCCGACCTACCTGTGGTGGGACGTGCGGCCACAGCCCCGGTTGGGCACGGTGGAGATCCGCGTCTGCGACGCCCAGACGACCGTGACGGAGACCACCGCGCTCGTGGCGCTCATCCAGTGCCTCGGGCGCCATGAGCTGGAGGAGGGTGACGGGCGGATCGCCGAGCGGGTTCCACAGGAGCTGCTGGAGGAGAACCGGTTCATCGCCGCCCGCGATGGGGCGCGGGCGTCGCTGCTGGATCCGGACGAGCGCATCCGGCGGCCACTGGAGGAGACCGTTCCGCCGCTGCTGGAGCGACTGCGTCCGCACGCCGAGGACCTCGGTTGCCTCGACGAGCTCGCGGTGGTCGGGGACCTCCTCGCCGAGCCGTCGGCCCGTCGACAGGCGACGGTCGCGCGGGGCGAGGCGCGCCTGCCGGGCCTGGTGGCGTGGATGGCCGGCGCGTTCGGCGCCGCGGATCGTCCACCGGCGGCCCCGGCCGAGGAGCGCTCCGCGGCCGCGCGTTAGGTTGCGCGGATGGGCACCCCGACGCCGTCCCCCCGCGATCCGCGCGCCCGGTTGAGATCCCGTCTGCGGGAGATCGACGACCTGGGCCATGCCGGCCGGGTTCTCGGCTGGGATCAGCAGGTGGTCATGCCGCCGCGTGGCACGGCGGCCCGGGGTCGCGCGGCCGGCACCGTCGAGCGCCTCGCGCACGAGCGGCTCGTCGACCCGGAGCTCGTCGGGCTGCTCGAAGCGGCGGAGGCCGCCGGTGAGGACCCCGGGCTCGTCCGCACCGTGCGGCGCAACCACGAGCGGGCGCGGCGGATCCCGGGAGCGCTCGTCGAGGAGCTGGCGCAGGCGGCCGCCGACGCGCAGCCGGTCTGGGCGCGGGCCCGCGAGACGAGCGACTTCGCGCTCTTCGCCCCCGCGCTCGAGCGCAACGTCGATCTGCGCCGTCGGCTCGCGGCGCACCTGTCGTCCGGGGATCCGACGATCGCCCACCCCTACGACGCGCTGCTCGACGCGTACGAGCCCGACGCGACGACCGCCCAGGTGCGGTCGGTCTTCGACCGGCTGCAGGCAGGGCTCCGGCCGCTGATCGCGGCGATCGCAGAACGCCCTGTGCCGGAGCCGATCCCCGGCCCGTTCCCGGTCGAGGCGCAGCAGACGCTCGTGCTCGAGATGGCCCGGTCGATGGGGTTCGAGGACGACGGGTGGCGGTTCGACGTATCGACGCACCCGTTCACCCAGCGGGTCGGGCCCGGCGACGTCCGCGTGACGACGCGGTACGACGAGTCGAACCCGCTCGACGGGATCCTCAGCGCGCTGCACGAGGTCGGACACGGGCTCTACGAGGCCCAGATCGATCCGGCGCTCGCGGGCACGACGACCGACACCGGTACGTCGTTGGGGATCCACGAGTCGCAGAGCCGGCTGTGGGAGAACCAGGTCGGCCGATCCCGGGCGTTCTGGTCGCACTGGTACCCGCGGGCGCAGGCGCTCTTCCCCGACGCGCTCGGCGACGTGCCGCCTGACCGGTGGATCGCCGCGATGAACGTCGTGCGTCCGTCGCTGATCCGCGTCGACGCCGACGAGGTGACGTACGCGATGCACGTCGTCCTCCGGTTCGAGCTCGAGGTAGCGCTGGTCGAGGAGACGATCCAGGTCGCCGACCTCCCGGGCGCGTGGAACGCACGGATGGAGGAGCTGCTCGGCGTGAGCGTGCCCGACGACGCCCGCGGCGTGCTCCAGGACATCCACTGGAGCTTCGGCGAGCTCGGCTACTTCCCGACCTACGCGCTCGGCTCGATCGCCTCGGCGCAGCTCTGGGACGCGGCGACCGCCGCGACGCCCGACCTGGAGGCGCGGATCGCCGCCGGCGACCTCGCGCCGCTGCGGTCGTGGCTCGGCGAGCACGTCCACCGCTTCGGCAGCACCCGCACCGGCGACGAGATCCTGCGGGCGGCGACCGGCGCGTCGCTGGACCCCGATCCGCTCGTGCACTATCTGACCGCGAAGTACTCGGCGCTGTACGGGTTGTAGGGGTCGGTCACGCCGCGGTCACGGCAGGCCGCGTCGGGAATCACCCCGACAGGGGATTCGCGTTCGGCGTGGGGCCGCGGTCGGACCGGGATCGGCGCCGGGCCGAGGTTGCGGCCGGGTCCGGATCGGGGTGATGGCAGAACCCTCCACGGGGTGGTCGTTCGTGACGCCGCCCCCGGCGGATCGGCCGCCGCCGACCCGGGTGGTGGCAGAAGCCTCCGGCAGGTGGTGACTCGTGACGCCACCCCGAGCGCTTCCGGGCGGCTCGGCCGACTCACCAACCGAGCTGATCGGTGGCCGCCACGACCCGCAGCGGGCGCACCGGGATGTCGACCGGGGCGGTCGTGTCCGCGAACGGCGGCAGACCGGGGGGTTGAGCGCCGAACGCCTCCCGCGCCGCGGCCACGTACGCCTCTCCGACGACGATCGAGCCCTCGCGACGACCGGTGCGCGCCCGCTCGCGGCCGCCGGGGGTGCCCCGGTACACCCAGGTACGTCCGGGCAGCGGGGTCCCGTCGACGGCCGCGAGCGCGCCGGTGACGTCGTGGCGGGCGTAGTTGGCCTCACGGACGTCGAGCGCGGCGAGGCGCTCGGCGTCGACGGGCAGGGCGAGCACCCCGATCGCCGCGTCCGGGTCCTCGACCGCATCGAGGAACGCCACGTAACCGGCCACCCGCACGTCGGTGGTGGCGTCGACGAGG
>JBFWKS010000244.1:0-6942 GCA_050252545.1 Solirubrobacteraceae bacterium | reverse complement strand
GTCGATGATCAGCCGGACGAGAAGCCGGTCGTCCGCCGGACGTCCAGCGCCGCGATGCGGGTCCCGGCCGGCCACCGAGCCGGGCCGGGCACCGACCCCGTCCGGGCACCGACCGCGGCTGGCCACCCACCCCGGCCGGTCACCGACGCGCCGACCGCGACGCGACGGCGACGCCGGGAGCATCCGCGGGCGCTCAGCGCCGCAGCAGCACGAAGACCAGGGCGATCGCGAATGCGATCTGGCCGAAGCTCAGCGCGGTCCCGAGGTTCGCCGCGCCCGCGAACTCGGCGACGAGCGTGCCGCCGACCATGGCCCCGGCGAGCACCGCGAGGTTCTCCAGGAACGGACGGCTGGGTCGGATGACCTCGACGGCGCCGCCGCCGTCGTCCCCGCCCTCTCCGCCGGACGGCCTACGGCGCATGAGGCGGCCACCTCGGGCGTCGGCGTCGGTCAGTCGGCGAACCGTCGTCGCCGTCGGCCGCGTGCCGGCGGAGGTCGGCGGCGTGACACCCGCGGTTCCGCCGCGTCCGCCGCCGGCCTTCGCCCGGTCGTGCTTCCCGGCGGCATCGCGCTCGGGTCGCTTGGCGGCGGTCATCGCGCGGCCTCGCCGGTGATGTCGGCGCCCGCGGCGCGCTCGAGCTCCTGCACGAGGATCGGCACCGCCACATCATCGCCGGTCTGGTCCAGGAGGCGCAGCGCGGCCGTCCGTCCGCCGAGCGCGCGGAGCCCGCGCTCGCCGTGCTCGATGCGGAAGTCGTCGACGGCGGTGCGGCGTCGTGCATCGCGACGCAGCCGGGGGACGTCGCCCGCGGCACGGTGCGCGTCGAGCACGTCGATCAGGTCCTCGAACCCCGACACCGGCGGCACGGAGCTGACGGCGACGACCTTCGTCGTGCGATCGCCGACCGATCGCAGGGCCGCCCGCACGTCGCTGCGGGCCCGCTGCGCGATCCGCCCCAGGTCGGCCTTGGTCACGACGAGGACGTCGGGGATCTCCATGATCCCGCTCTTGAGGAACTGCAGGACGTCGCCCGATCCAGGCTGCACGATGACCATGATCGTGTCGGCCACGTCGGCGACGTCGGTCTCGGACTGACCGACCCCGACCGTCTCGACGATGACGACGTCGAACGCCACCGACAGCGCCTGGGCCGCGGTGCGGGTCGCCCACGCCAGGCCACCGAGCCGGTCGCCGGCCGCGGTCGATCGGATGAACACCGACCCGTCGCCCGGATCGACCTCGATCCGCGCCCGGTCGCCGAGCAACGCGCCGCCGGTGCGCCGGCTCGACGGATCGACCGCGAGGACCGCGACGGTTCGCCCGCGGTCGCGGTACTCGCGCACCAGGCGCCCCAGCAGCGTGGACTTGCCCGCCCCGGGCGGCCCGGTCACCCCGATGACGTGACCCTCGGGCTCGTGCCCGAGCGCCGCGGGGGAGAGCGCCTCCAGCAGCGTCGCGGTCTGCGCGCGCGCGTCGGCCCGTCGCGTCTCGACGAGGTTGAGCACGGCGGGCGCGGCGGAGAGGTCGCGATCGCGGAGGCGGGCGGCGAGGTCCGATCCGGACGGAGGCGGCATCGTGGCCATCGTATGAGACGACGTCCGGACCGGCCGGGGTCGCTGTTAGCGTGCGGGACGTCGTGCGTCTGCAAGCCGTCCCGTCGTCCCCGGGACCGGGAGGTCCCGCTCCGTCGCCGCCCGGGATCCCCGGCACCGTCGGCCTGTCACCGGCCGCCGGTCTCGCCGCGGTCGGGGCGACCGTGCTCGGCGTCGCCATGCTGGCGGGTCTGCTCTGGATCACGGAGCCCTGGCCCGCGTTCGCGGCCACGATCGTCGTCCTCGTCGGCGCCGCGGTGGTGGTCGTCGGCCTGTCGCTGTGGGAGCCCCACCCGCCGGGCCTCGGCATCTCGACGGCACCGCAGGACGATCCGGCCCCCGACCCGCACGCCACGGTCCGTCGGGTCGGGATCGGGGCCTCCGTGGCGATCGCGATCATCGCCGCGCACCTGAGCGGGCTCGTGGCCGTCGCGCTGCTCGCCGACCACTGGGAGCGGGTCGTCGTGGCCGTGCGCCTGCTGCTGGCCTACGTGCCGCCGCTGCTCGTCGCCGCGGGCGCGCTCGCCCTGGGCAGCGCGGTGGGGGCCGCCGGCGTCGGGTTCGTGGTACCGGGCCTGCTGATGGGGGTGGCGCTGGGATGGGACTCGGATCCGGCACCGGTGTCGCTCGTGCTCGCGCTGCTGGCGGTCGCGACGACGGTGCTCGTGGTGTGGCGCCCGTGGCGGGGCAACGCCGAGATCGTGCTGGCGACCGCCGCCGGAGCGTTCGTGCTGTTCGCGGTCCAGCCGTACGCCGCACCGGCGTTCTCGTTCGCGGTCGGACCACTCATGGCGATCCCGCGCTCCCCGGTCGGCAACGTCATGCCCGGTGCCGGTCACGCGATCCTGCTAGCGTTGGTGATCGCCGCCGCGATCGCGCTGGTGGTCGCCGCGATCCGCCGCCGGCGGCCGTGGGACGGGCTGCTCCCAGCGTCCGTGCTGGTGATGCACGCCGGGGTGGTCGACAACGGCCCGTTCGGCTGGCCCGACGGCTCCCAGGTCGTGGTGACGGTGGTGGCGTTCGTCGCGCTGGCGGTCGGGCTCTGGCTCCTGCTCTCGAACGGGACGCCCGGATTCCTCCAACGGCTTCCGGAGCGGGCCCGCGAGCTGGTCGCGCCGACGGCCGACGGCCCGATCGCGTTCTTCGGCGTCGCGCTCGTCGGGGTGGCGGTGCACGCGGTGCCGATCCTCATCGATCCGGGCCGGGGCCGCGCCGCCGTCGTGCTGGTGCTGCTGGGACTCGCCGTCGCGATCGCGTCGGCGCTCCGTGGGGCCGGTGGGACGCTGGTCGCCGGCGTGGCGCTCGTCGGCCTGGCGCTGGAGGACCCGATCGCCGATCTCCTCATCGGCCCGCAACAGCGGTTCGTCCTCGATCTCCTGCCGACGCTCGGCACCCTCGTGGTGACGGCGGCGGTCGTCGTCGGGCTCGTCCGGGCGTGCCCCCATCCCGCGGTCGTCGCGGCGGGGGCGTTCGCGCTGCTCGGACCCGCCGCCCGGGTCGTGGCGTGGTGCGCGCGCGAGGGCGACGCGGGGCCGACCGCCGAGACGCTGCTGCCGCTGTTCCTCCCGATCGGGGTGTTGCTGCTGGCGGCGGGCCTCGCCGCATGGGGTCCCCGGCGGTTCGTCGCCCACGCCCAGGCCGCCGGCGGCGTCGTGGCGCTCGTGGGTGCGGCCACCGCGATGGTGCTCGTGGGCGGTGGTCCGCGAGCCGCGCCGACGATCCTCGGGTTCGTCGAGGTGGCGCCGACCGCGTTCGGGGGAGCGTTCCGGCAGCCGTCCCCGGGCGACACGACGGCGCTGGTGCTCACGCTGTTGCTGGTCGGTGGTCTGCCGCTCGCCGCGAGCCTCGCCCGCCGCCCGTCGCTGTCGGCGGGCGCCGGTATCGCCTACCTCGCCACGGTCGTCGCGGTCGTCGCGTCCCCGGCGGTCGAGGAGCACCGGGCGGTCGTCGCCATCGTCCTGCTGCTCGTCGGGATCACGCTCGTCGTGCTCGCGTCGGTGGCGGCCGTCGCCGAGGGCGGGCGGGCCCGCGAGCACGCCTAGGGCGACGTCTGGGTCCCGGTGGGGCCCCGTGGCGCCGTTGCCGACGGGGGCGGGCGCCGTGAGGGAGCGTCAGGCGTCCTGCGGCGACCCGTCGCCGTCCACCGCCGGGACGATCGACCGCCACAGACGCGTGACCGCGCGCAGGATCGCCTCGTCGCCCACGCGGGGCATCTCCAGGTGCTCGGTGAACGCCCGCTCGGTCATCCACACCAGGCTGTGCGCCAGGGCGGCGGCGTCCTCGCGGTCCAGATCGGGGTCGGCGGCCTGTGCCCGTCCGATCGCGTTGTCGATGAACCAGGCGTGGAACTCGCGCCAGAACCGCGCGACGTCGTCGTCGTACGTCGCCGCCTCGACGACGGCGCCGACCGTCGACCGATGGGCGGCGAACGCCGCCAGGACGGCGCGGAGTGTGCCGTCCAGATCGTCGGTGCGGTTCTGCAGCCACGCCTTCGCCGCGGCGCGCACCTCGCGCTCGAGGCCCTGACCGAGCGCGAGGATCAGCGCGCGCTTGTCGGTGAAGTACGTATAGAAGGTCGGCCGCGAGACGCCGGCACGGGTCGAGATGTCGCCGATGCTGAGGCCGGCGAAGGCGTGACCCTCCGACAGCAGTTCGATCGTGGCGAGCTCGATGCGCTCCTGGGTCCGGCGGCGCTGCTCGTCCGCGCCTCCGGGCCGGCGCGAGAGGACCGACGGCATGGGTCGACAGTAGCGGATGACACTCGCGGTTGACAGCCTGTAAGGCGTGTGGGACGCTCGCGCCGTTCCCGCAGAACGACCAAGGAGTCACCGATGAGCACCGTCGATCGAGATCTGTCAAACGTGCGGGTCGCGGACCCGGAGAACTGGCGCGACGGCGCGCCGCTGTCGCTCTTCCGGGACCTGCGCGAGCAGAGCCCGGTGCACTGGACGGATGGCATGAGCTCGTTTCCCGGCGAGCCCGGATTCTGGTCCGTTACGACGCAGGACCTCGTGCGCGAGGTCAGTCGCGACTGGCAGACCTTCTCGTCGGAGCTCGGCGGGATGGTCGGCATGCCGTGGGTCCAGCTCGAGGTCCAGAACGGCATGTTCATCGGCATGGACCCGCCCAAGCACGACCGGCTCAAGGCGCTCTTCCAGCGCGGGTTCACGCCCAAGCGCACCGCCGAGCACGAGCCGGCGATCCGCGAGATCGTCCGCGACGTCCTGGACCGGCTCGAGGGTCGGGACCGGTTCGACATCGTCACGGACGTCGCCCAGCCGGCGGTGTCGCGCGTGATCGGCTCGTTCATGGGGATCGACCCGGCCGACGACGCCATGTGGGTCCGCCTCCTCGCGCAGCTGATCGGCGGCGACGACGCCGAGATGAACGCCGAGGGACCGGACTCGGTCATCGAGAAGGTCATCCCGGAGATCGTCGCCCGCTGCCAGGTGCTCATCGACGCACGACGGGCCGATCCGACCGACGATCTCATGAGCATCTACGTGCACGCCGACATCGACGGCGAGAAGCTCACCGACTGGGAGATCGTCATGGGGTTCATCCTCCTGATGGTCGCCGGCAACGACTCGACGAAGGCGACGTTCTCGAGCGGGATGAAGGCGCTGCTGGACAACCCGGACGAGCGCCGCAAGGTCCTCGACGAGCCCGCGCTGATCCCGGGCATGGTCGAGGAGTGCCTGCGGATGTTTCCCGGCGTTCGCGCACTTCCGCCGGACCGCGACCGAGGACACCGAGCTCGGAGGTCGCACGATCCGGCAGGGCGAGAAGGTCATGATGTGGTACCCGTCGACCGGCCGGGACGGGTCGGTGTACGAGGACCCGGACCGCTTCGACCTCAACCGCAACCCCGAGCACCAGGCGTTCGGTGCGGGCGGCAGGCACTTCTGCCTGGGCACGGCCCTCGCCCGGCTCGAGCTGCGGGTGCTGTTCGAGGAGACCCTGGCCCGGTATCCGAACCTCGAGTTCGACGGTCCGCACCGCTACGCGACCGCGATCTTCGTCAACCAGCTGACGACGCTGCCGGTGCGCGTCGGGAGCTGAGCCGGATGTCCGACGTCGGGGTCGCCGCCGACCGCCTCGCGGTGAGCCGGCCCGAAGGGGTGGTGTCGATCACCGCACCGTTCGTCGACGAGCTCGGCGCGCGGGTACGGGCCGCGCGCGACGCCGATCCGGACGTGGCGGAGGCGATCGTGGCGGGCGAGCGGTACATCGCGGCGATCGACGCGGGCTGTCCGCCGCAGTTCCACCCCGGCGTGGCGGAGCATCACGCCGAGCGACTCGCCCTGCTCCGCAGGGTGCTCGGACTGGACCGGGCGTCGGCGGTGGTCGTCCCGCGCGACGTCGATGCGGTCCGGGTGGGCCCGTTGCGGGCGGCGGGGTGCCCGCTCGCGCTGGACGCCGCTCGGAGCGATCTCGTGGGCCTGGACGGTGGTGACGGTGACGGCGTTGCTCCTGCTGGGTAGCGGCCGCGCGCCCTCGCCGGGCTCCGCCACCGCCCGGCCGGGGAACGTCCGAGCGCGGGACGACACCTCCACGCCGGTGGTACCGCAGAAACACCTGTCCCCACGGCAATCCAGATCCAGATTCGTATAGTCGTCGGCGTGTCCGCCGACGACTTCGCCGCCCTCCTCGAGCCCCTGACGCTGGGGGCGATCACCGCCCCCAACCGCCTGCTGATGGCGCCGCTGACGCGCAACCGCGCCGACGCCGACGGCACCCCCAACGCGCTGATGGCCGAGTACTACGCCCAGCGCGCGTCCGCGGGCCTGATCGTCTCGGAGGCCACCTGGGTCATCCCGCAGGGCAAGCCCTACCCGCGCACGCCCGGACTGGCCACCGACGCGCACCGCGACGGATGGCGCACCGTCACCGACGCCGTGCACGCCGCCGGCGGTCGGATCGTCGCCCAGCTCTGGCACGGTGGCCGGGTCGGTCACCCCCACACCTCGGGCGAGGAGCTCGTGTCCGCCTCGGCGGCGCCGTTGGAGCGGCTGACGGTGTTCACCGACACCGAGGCCAAGGCACCCGTGCCGGCCCCGCGCGCGCTACGCACCGACGAGCTTCCCGGCGTCGTCGCCGCCTACGTGGACGCGGCGCGCCGGGCGATCGACGCCGGGTTCGACGGGGTGGAGATCCACGGGGCCAACGGCTACCTGCTCGACCAGTTCCTGTCGCCCAACGTCAACCGGCGCGACGATGGCTACGGCGGATCGCCGGAGGGCCGTGCCCGCCTGACCATCGAGGTCGCCACCGCGGTGGCGGGCGCGATCGGCGCCGATCGCACGGGAAAGCGGATCTCGCCCGGCAACCCGGCCCACGAGGTCGAGC
>JBFWKS010000243.1:0-6949 GCA_050252545.1 Solirubrobacteraceae bacterium | reverse complement strand
GGCGCTCGACCATCGCGTCGATCAGGCCGTCGCGGTTGCCGAAGTGGTATGTGACCGAGCCGTGGGGAGCGCCGGCGGCGCGCTCGACGGACCGGTGCGTGACGGCGGCGAGCCCGCTCGCGGACACGAGCGCCAGCGCCTCGTGCAGCAATCGGGAGCGCCGATCGGAGCTGTCGGGATGACGTGCCATCGCGCCGAGTATCGCAGACCGCTTGACGCGTGGAGTTCTATCTTCTACAACTGCAGCAATACTTCGGTACAGCGCAGCACGCAGCCGTGCCGAGCCGCCTGCCGCCCGAGTGCCGGCATCCGGCGTCCCCCGCCGCCCCGGAGACATTCGTGCCCACCACCTCCGCCCCACCGACCGCCCGCAGCGCAGCCACCGCCGCGTCCGCGGCGATCCTGCTGCTCGCCTGCGTCGCGCAGTTCATGCTCATCGTCGACGACACGATCGTGAACGTCGCCCTGCCGACGATCCAGACCGATCTCGGGTTCACCGAGTCGTCGCTGTCGTGGGTCGTCAACGCCTACTTCCTGACCTTCGGCGGCTTCCTCCTCATCGGCGGCCGGATCGCCGACCGGGTGGGGGCCCGCCGGATGTTCGTCTTCGCCCTCGCCGGGTTCGCCCTCGCCTCGGCGCTCTGCGGCGCGGCCTGGTCGGCCGAGGTCCTCGTCGCATCGCGTGCGCTCCAGGGCCTCGCCGCGGCGCTCCTCTCCCCCGCCGCACTCGCGATCATCCTCGCCACCTACGCCGAGGGCCCGCAGCGGGCGCGGGCGCTGTCGGTGTGGGCCAGTCTGATCGGGGTCGGTGCCGCCACCGGGCTGCTCCTCGGCGGCGCGATCGTCGAGGCCATCGACTGGCGCTGGATCTTCTTCATCAACCTGCCGGTCGCCGCGACCGCACTGTTGCTCGTGCCGCGGATGATCCCGGCCGACCAGCTTTCGGGCGCGCGTACCTCCCCGAACGTCATCGGGGCGCTCCTGGGCACGCTCGCGCTGCTGCTCCTCGTGTTCACCGTCGTGGAGACCGAGCATGCGGGCTGGACGTCGGCCCGCACGTTGCTCGGGTTCGGCGCCACGGCGCTGCTCGGCATCGTCTTCGCCCTGACGGAGCGGCGCTCGGCGTCGCCGCTCCTGCCGATGGTGGTCCTGCGCCGCCGCCGGGCGATGGTGGCCAACGGCGCGGTCTTCCTCGGCGCGGCCGGGCTCCTGGCGATGTTCTTCTTCCTCACCCTGTACATGCAGCGCGTGCTCGACTGGAACGCGTTGCAGACGGGGGCGGCGTTCCTGCCGTTCAGCGCGATGATGGGCGTCGGATCGGTGATCGCCGGACGGTGGCTGGCGCGCCTGGACTCGCGGATCCCGATCGGGATCGGCCTGCTCCTCGCGGCGGCCGGACTGTGGGCGATGAGCTCGCTGACGCCGGAGAGCTCCTACGTCGGGCACCTGATGCCGGCGCTGCTGCTGACCGGCATCGGACTGGGGATCGGATTCGTGCTGCTGATGGACGTCGCCACCGGCGGGGCGGAGGATCGCGACGGCGGCCTGGCCTCGGCGCTGCTGACGACGGGCCAGCAGGTCGGCGGTGCGATCGGGATCGCGGCGATGGTGACGATCGCGACGTCGACCACGAGTGACGAGCTGGCCCGCGGGACCGCGCCGCCACTCGCGCTCACGGACGGGTTCACCACCGCGTTCCAGGTCCAGTCGGCGGTGATGCTCGCCGCAGGCCTCCTCGTCGTCCTGCTCCTCGGCGCGCGAGCACGTCGAGCCGAGGGCGCCGCGGAAGCACAGACCTCCACCGCGGTCGAGGTGCCGGCCCCGTCCTGAGAGCGGGTCGTCCGACCGTCGTGGGGCGACGGTGGAACGACCCGCTGTGACGGCAGCGGGGAGAGCGTGCGAGCGGTTCCGGGTGGGCTCGGAGATCCCGTCAGAGACCGGCGGCGCGCCCCGACCCGGCGGACGGTGCGACGGCGTCGGGCACGTCGTCCTCCCACTCGACGGATCCTCCGAGCGCCGCGGACTTGACGACCTTGAGCGCCAGCAGCGCGCACTTGATCCGCGTGGCGGAGATGTCGATCCCGAGCAGCTCCATGACGAACTCGCGGTCGAGCGCCAGCAGCTCGTCCACCGTCTTGCCGGCCAGCTCCTCGGACGCCATCGACGCCGACGACTGACTGATCGCGCAGCCGTGCCCGTCGAAGCGGACCTCGGTGACACGTCCATCGTCGCCGAGCTTCATCGACACGCGCAGCTGATCGCCGCACGAGGGGTTCTTGTCCTCGAACTGCAGGTCGGGATCGGCCAGGGGCTCCAGCGGCGGAGACCAGTTCCGCGGACGCTTGTAGTGGTCCAGGATGTTCTCGCGGTAGAGCTCGTCCATCCCCTCCCATGGTAGACAGGCCGACGGTGCGGGTCGTCGCGCTCGTAGGATCAGGCCCGATGCCCCGTATCGACGCCGCCACCGTCGCCGAGCACCGGTCCCGGCAGCACGCCGCCCTCCTCGACGCCGCCGAGGAGCTCTTGGTCGAGTCGGGGTACGAGGGGCTGACGTTCGCGGCGCTGGGGGCGCGCACGGGGTTGGCCCGCAACTCGGTGTACCGCTACTTCTCGGGCCGCGAGGACATCGTCGCCCAGGTCTGCGAGCGCGAGCTGCCCGACTGGCTCGAGACGCTGCGGCTGGAGCTCGCCGCCGGCGACGATCGCGAGTCGCGGGTCGAGGCGTTCGTCACCGTCCAGCTGCGCCTGATCGCGGGCCGCCGCCGCGAGCTCATCGAGGTGCTCTCCCAGGCATCGCTCGGGCCGACCGCCCGCTCGCGGATCGCGGCGATGCACTACGCCCCGGCGGAGGTGCTGGCCGAGTCGCTCGCCGCCGACGGCCACCCCGATCCGACCGTCGTCGCGCAGCTCGTCCAGGGGCTCGTGAACTCGGCGGTCCGGATGCTCCATCATTCCGACATGACCCTGGAGCAGGTCACCGCGGCGACCGCCGACGGGGCACGGCGCACCGTCGTCTGACCGCCGGCCCCCACCGTCCGGGCGACCGCGCCGGGGCCGCGGCCCCGGCGGGGCGGCCGTGGCGCACGCGTGGTCGGTCCACGGCACGTGCGCCCTCCCGTAGTAGGCATCCCTATGATTGCGACGCGTGTCGCGAAGTCCGAGCCGCCGGGCTTCCGCCCTGCGGGCCTCGCGCCTGCATTAGGAACCCCTAATTCGATTGGTAGCCTGAACGTCATGTCTCAGACCGGCCGCCCCGCCGACCACGACGCGCCGCCCGAGGAGTGGACTCCTGCGACGCCCCTCAGCCCTCCCCTGACGAGCGAGGCCCGCCTCTCCCCGGCCGCCGAGGCCCGCACGATCGTCGCGTCGCGCACGACGTCGACGCTGGCGACGCTCAGCGAGGACGGCACCCCGTGGGCCTCGATGATCTCCCACGCCGTCCTGCCCGACGGCACGCCGGTGATCATGGTCTCGACGCTCGCCGAGCACGGGCGCAACCTCGAGCGCGACCAGCGCGCCAGCATCGCCGTCGTCGCACACAGCAGCGGGCGTGACCCCCTGGATCAGGGGCGCGTCACCGTGGCCGGCGTCGTCGAGCGGCCCACGGGCGACGAGCTCGCCGCCGCCGAGGCCGCGTACATCGCCGCCGTGCCCGCCGCAGCGCTGTTCGCGCGGTTCGGCGACTTCACGACCTGGGTGCTGCGCGTCGACCGCGTGCGCTGGGTCGGCGGCTTCGGCACGATGGACTCCGTCACCGCCGACGACTACGTCGCCGCCGAGCCCGACCCGGTGATCCCCGGCGCGACGGGCGCGGTGAAGCACCTCAATGCCGACCACGCCGACGCGCTGCTGCAGATGGCGCAGGCGCTCGGCGGGCAGGACGACGCCACCGCGGCGGTCTGCAAGCGCGCCGATCACCTGGGCCTCGACCTCGACGCCAAGACCCCGCGCGGTCCCGCAGCCGTGCGGATCGCCTTCGAGGAGCCGCTCAGCAGCGCGGCCCAGCTCCGCGCGGCCACCGTCGCGCTGACCAAGCGCGCCCGCGGTCTGCTCGGCGTCGTCCTCCTGGCGCTGGCGCTCGTCCTCGGTACCGGCGCCGCGGCCCCGACCGACGCGCACGCCGCGCCGACGAAGGTCGCCAAGAAGGCGAAGAAGGGCACGACCAAGACGCCCTACAAGCGCATCGTCACACTGACCCCGTTCACCTCGAACGTCGTCGCCAGGCTGGGGCTCAAGCCGAAGGCCGTGGCCGACGACGCCGGCGGCAACCTCCGCCTGCACAAGCGCTTGAACCGGGTCCGGCGGCTGACGATGTCGCACCCCAACGGCCCGAGCCTCGAGCGGCTGATCCGCGTCAAGCCCGACCTGATCCTCTCGTCGCCCAACTGGCGCGCCGGCACCAAGGGCATGAAGTCGCAGGGCTTCGAGGTCATCGACGGCTGGGAGCCGATGCGCGTCAACAACGTGTCGCCCGCCGTACGCCGGATCGCCCGCAAGGTCGGTCGCGCCTCGAAGGCCAAGGCGATCACCCGCCGGATCGACAAGAACCTCCGCAACGCCCGCAAGAACTACACGAGCCGTCCGAAGGTGCTCCTGGTCATGGGCATCGGTCGCGCGACGATGGCGTTCCGCAAGAACAGCTGGGGCGGCGACATCATCAGGTACGCGGGCGGGCGGCTCGTCTCCGGCGATGGCGAGGCCCGCTACGCCCAGGGGCTCCCGGGCAGCTTCGCCGCGATCAGCGACGAGCAGGTCCTGCGCGAGAACCCCGACGTCATCATCGTCGTCCCGCACGGCAACCCCGGATCGATCCGCGAGGCCCAGACGTTCTTCAAGAGCAAGCCGGGCTGGGCGATCACGAACGCCGCCAAGAACGGCCGGATCCACATCTCCGAGCCCGACACCCTGCTCCAGGCGTCCGACGACCCGGCCAAGGTCGTCCGCAAGGTTCGCAAGTCGTACCTGAAGAACCAGTGACCGTGAAGGCGGACGCCTGATGGCCGTCGCGTCCGCCCGTCCCGCCGACGCCCCGGCGCCGGCGGGTGGCCCTCCTCCCGACCGGGCCGCGATCCGCGCCGCCGCGCGGTCGCGGCAGATGCTCGTGCTCGTCGGGCTCGCGGTCGCGCTCGTCGTCGCGGCGGTGCTCGCGGTGGCGCTGGGCTCGACCGTCATCCCGGTGCGGACGACGATCGCCGCGCTGCCGTGGGTCGGCGACACGCTGTCGGGCTGGCCGCTGATCGGCGGCGGCACCCCCGACGAGGCCGATCGTCAGATCATCGAGAGCCTACGGGTGCCGCGGATGGTGACCGCCGTGATCGTCGGCGCCAGCCTCGGCGTGGCCGGCGCGCTGCTGCAGGGCGCGCTCGCCAACCCGCTGGCTTCCCCCGACGTCATCGGCGTGACCGCCGGATCGGGCTTCGGGGCCATGATCATCCTGCTGGCCTTCCCGGGGTCGGTGACCCTGGTCCCGCTCAGCGCGCTCGTCTTCGGCCTGGTGGCGGCGGGTCTGGTGTTCACCGTGGCCTGGGCAGGCCGGGGCGGCGGAAGCATCCTGCGGCTGATCCTCGCCGGGATCGCGATCGGGGCGGTCTTCACCGCCGCCACGACCGGGCTGATGACGGCGTTCCCCGATCGGGTGTCGACCGCGATCTTCTTCATCGCCGGCAACCTCAACGAGGACGGCTGGGCCGTCCTACGCGAGGTCTGGTACTACCCCGTCGCCGGATTGCTGCTCGCCGTGTTCCTGATCCGGCCCCTGGATCGCCTGGCGCTCGGCGACGACGTCGCCCAGTCGCTCGGGGTGCGGCCCGGGGTGATCCGCCTGGCTGCCGCCGCGATCGCTGCGCTGCTGGCCGCCGCCGCCGCGTCGCTCGCCGGTCTGCTCGGGTTCCTCGGGCTCGTCGTACCCCACGCGATCCGTCTGGCCGCGGGCACGTCGAGCCACCGCTTCGTCGTCCCGGCATCCGCCCTCGGCGGGGCCGCGCTGCTGCTCATCGCCGACATCGTCGCCCGCCGCATCGCCGCCCCCCTCGCGCTGCCCGTCGGACCGTTCATGGTGCTGCTCGGCGTGCCGCTGTTCCTCTGGCTGTTGCGGAGGGCGTCGGCATGAGCGCCACGACCACCGACGCTCCGACCCCGCCCGTTCCCACGACGGCCACGACTCCCGTGCTGCGCGCGGGCGACGTGTCGGTGCGCCTGGGCGGCACCGAGATCGTCCACGGTGCCGACCTCGTCGTCCGTGCGGGCCGGCTGACCGCCATCGTCGGGCCCAACGGCGCCGGCAAGTCGACCTTCGTCCGTGCGGTCGCCGGACTGCTGCGACCGAGCGCGGGCACGATCGAGTGGGACGGCGAGCCGATCGCCGCGGTCGGTCAACGGCGGCTCGCCCGCCTGCGGGCGTTCATGCCGCAGCGGCCCGCGGTCCCCGCCGGTATCGCCGTGCACGAGGCGGTGATGATCGGCCGCTCGCCCCAGGTGGGTGCGTTCCGGCGACCGGGCCGCGCGGACCGTGAGGCGGTCGACGACGCCCTCGAGCGCGCCGACGCCGCCGAGTTCAGCGAGCGGCAGATGACGACGCTGTCCGGCGGAGAGCTCCAGCGGGTGCAGCTCGCGGTGGCGCTCGCGCAGGGAGCCCCGGTGCTCATCGCCGACGAGCCGACGTCCGCGCTCGACCTCGGCGCGACGGCCGCGATGGCCCGGCTGCTCCGCCGCCTGACCGGCGAGGGCCTGGCGGTGCTGCTCGTCGTCCACGACCTGGCGCTCGCCGCGGCCGTCGCCGACGAGGTCGTCGTGATGCACGACGGCCGCACCGTCGCGACCGGGCCGCCGACGGCGGTCCTCGACCGCGAGCGGCTCGCCACCGTATGGCGCGTCGACGCCAGCCTGCACGCCGACCCCGACGGCCGCACCGCACTGCGGGTCGCGTGGCTCGACGGCACCCGCCCCGTGG
>JBFWKS010000242.1:0-6990 GCA_050252545.1 Solirubrobacteraceae bacterium | reverse complement strand
GCACACCCCGTCGGCCGGGCGGCCGGCCCGTCGCATCGTGGGCGACCGCCGCTGCGGACCGGTTCGTCGTCGGCGCCGCCCGCGCCGACGACGAACCCACCGACGCCGCCCCGGGAACGTCATGGCCGGACCCGTACCGGACGACTGGGCGGTGGACCCCTCCGTCGCATCGGCTCGCGAGGTCGTCCCCGGCGTGTGGCGGTTGCGGCTGCCGCTGCCGTGGGACGGCATCTCGCACGCCAACGCCTACGCGATCCCCGACGACGATGGCGTGGTCCTCGTCGACTGTGGGTCGGCCGGCCATCCGACGATGGAGGACGCGCTGGACCGGGCGCTCGCCGAGGCCGGTCACCGGGTCGAGGACGTCCGCCTGCTCGTCGGCACCCACGCGCACACCGACCACATCGGCCTGGCCCGCACGGTCATCGCCCGGTCGGGCTGCCGGTTCGTGGCCCGTGGCGAGACGGGCCCGATCTACGACGGCCACCGCGACCCGGACCGCGTCCGACGCCTGCGCACCGATCTGGCCCGCCGGGAGGGCACGCCCGACGTCGCCCTCGCCGACTGCGGCGACACCGGCGAGGAGGAGCTGGCGATCGAGGCGGCGGTCGAGCCCCACGGATCGCTCGACGAGGGCGACCGGATCGAGACCGGGGCCGGTTTCGTGGAGGTGCTGCACACCCCGGGCCACTCGCCGTCCCACGTCTGCCTGCACCAACCCGACGCGGGATGGCTGATCGCGGGCGACGTGCTCTGCGCGGCGTTCGTCCCGTGGCTCGACATCGGCTACAGCGTCGATCCATACGCGGAGTGGCAGGCATCGCTGCGCCGGCTGGCGGCGCTCCCCGACCGCACGGTGGTGCTTCCGGGGCACGGGCGGCCGATCACCGATCTGGCGGGGGTGGTCGCGCTCTATCGCGACGGCCTGGCCGAGCGCATGGAGGCCGTGGCACGGGCGATGGGGGAGGCCCCGGGCGGCGCGTGGGGCCTGGCGGCGCGGGCGTACGGCCTGGCCGCCGACGACCCCGACACGATCTGGGCGTTCGACGAGGCGCTCGCCTACGCCCACCACCTGCGCCTGGCGGGACGGGCGGAGCGGGTCGGAGACGACGAGCGGCGCGTGTACCGGCTGTTGCCCGGTGGGGCGCCGGGCTCGCCGAGCGGTAGCCCGGTCTGACGAACGAGGGCGGCGGCACCGATCGACCGCCCGGGGGCACTCCGGGATGGGTGTCGGGAGCCGCACGACCGGAACGGGTGGCGGGCCGACGCCGGCCGACCCGGCGACCGGTCGGCCGGCGTCGATCGCGATCAGACGCGCTGGATGAGCGTGGCGGTGCCGATGCCGCCGCCGCAGCACATCGTCACCAGCCCGATCTCCTTGTCGGTGCGCTCGAGCTCGTGGAGCAGCGTGGTGATCAGGCGCGCGCCGGTCGAGCCGAGCGGGTGGCCGAGCGCCATCGCGCCGCCGTTGACGTTGACCCGGTCCATGTCGGGACCGAGCTCGCGGCGCCAGGCGGCGATCACGGGGGCGAACGCCTCGTTGACCTCGAACAGGTCGATGTCGTCGATCGTCATGCCGTTGCGCTCGAGGATGCGGTGCGTGGCGGGGATCGGGCCCTCCAGCATCTTCACCGGGTCGCAGCCGACGGTCGTCTGGTCGAGGATCACGGCCCGCGCCTTGAGACCCAGGGCCTTCGCGCGGTCGGCCTCGGCGAGCAGCACCGCAGCGGCGCCGTCGGAGATCTGGGACGAGGTGCCGGCCGTGACGATCCCGTCCTCCTTGAACGCGGGGCGCAGGCCGGCGAGCGTCTCCATCGACGTCTCGGGTCGGATCCCCTGGTCGCGGGTGATCTCGCCGTCGGCGCCGGTCACCGGGACGATCTCGCGGTCGAACCGGCCCTCGTCGGTGGCCTGCTGGGCCAGCCGGTGGGAGCGGACGGCGAGCTCGTCGATCTCCTCGCGCGTGATGCCCCGCTCCTCGGCGATCATCTCGGCGCCGAGCCCCTGCCCGACGACGTTGTGGACGGCCAGGAACTCGGGCGGCGTCGGAGTGCCGTAGATGGCCTGCGTCTCGGGTCCGATCGAGAACGGGACGTGGCTCATGCTCTCCACGCCGGCGCCGATCACGACGTCCGCGACGCCGGCGGCGATGAGCGCCGCGCCGAAGTTCACGCCCTGCTGGGCGGATCCGCACTGCCGGTCGACGGTGGTCGCCGGGGTCTCGACCGGCAGGCCGGCCTGGAGCCAGGCGGTGCGGCCGATGTTGAACGACTGCTCGGCCAGCTGCTGCACGCAGCCGGCGACGACGTCGTCGACGATCGCCGCGTCGATGCCCGCGCGATCGATCACCTCGCGGTAGACCGTGCCCAGCAGGACGTTGGGGTGCAGGTCGCGGAAGTTGCCCTTCTCGCGGTGGCCGCGCGCGATCGGCGTGCGCACGCCCTCGACGATCACGGCCTGGCGGCCCTTCAGAGGACTCATGTCATCTCCTGTCAGCAATCAAACGATTGGTCGACAAATCGTAGCGCGCCGCGGCCGGATCGCACGCACGCTCGCGGGTAGAGTCGTCCCGACGACCGCCCCGCGCCCGCCTGCGGCGGCGCGACCGACCCGCGAGGAGCGACGCGATGAGCACCCAGAGCACGATCGGTCCGGGCTGGACCCGGATCCACCACGACCGGGTCGGGTCGACGAACGACGAGGCGCGGCGCCTGGCGGAGCAGGGCGCCGCGCACGGCACGGTCGTCACCGCCGACGAGCAGGGTGCCGGCCGGGGCCGCCAGGGACGGTCGTGGGTCACGCCTCCCGGGACCGCCCTGGCGGCGTCGGTGATCGTGCGCGACCTGCCGGACGTCACGTTGTTGCCGCTCATCGCCGGGGTCGCGACCGCCGAGACGGTGGGGGACACCGCGATGCTCAAGTGGCCCAACGACGTGGTCCTCGTGGGCCGCGCGCGCCCGGACGGGCCGGCAGACGGGGCGCGGTTGCGCAAGATCGCCGGGATCCTCTGCGAGGGTCGCCCCGACCACGGGTGGGCGGTGGCCGGAATCGGCCTCAACGTGGCCGTCGACCTGGCCGGCCTGCCCGACGACGTCGCCGGGCGGGCGGCGACGATGGGCGGGGTGGCCGCCGACCGCGATGACGTCCTCGACCGCCTGGCGCGCCGCCTGGACGAGGTCCTGCGGCTGGACGTCGAGACCCTGCTCGCCCGCTGGTCGGCACGCGACGTGCTGCGCGACCGGGACGTCCGGTGGGAGCGTCCCGGAGACGGCGACCCCGAGCACGGGCGGGCCGACGGCGTGGACGGCGACGGCCGACTGCGGGTCGTCGGGGCGGACGGTGAGATCTGGCGCCTGGACGCGGGCGATGTTCACCTGGTGAGCTGACCGCCCGCCCGCGAGACGGCGCCCCGGCCGGTCAGCGCCCCCCGCCCACCACCCACGTGTCGCCGCCCGCGAGCAGGCGGTCCAGGGCGGCGTCGTCGACGGTCGCGTGCGCGGCGCGCCGCTCGGCGACCAGACCCTCGCCCCACGGCGTGGCCGGTACCCGCCGGAGCACCCCGAGGGGTACGTGCCCCTCCTCGATCCCCAGTTGGCTGAGCGCGAACGCCCCCGTGGGATCGGTGGCCGTGGGGTCGTGGACGACGACGGATGCGTCGTCGGCCTCGGCGGCGGGCACGATCCGCAACCCGCCGTCGTCGCTCCGGATCACCGCGCGGTCGTCGTCCCGGCCGAACCGGATCGGTGCCCCGGCGGTCAGCGGGATGCGGTGCAGCACCGATTCGTCCTTGTCCTGCACGTGCGAGAACGCGCCGTCGTTGAACACCGGGCAGTTCTGGAGGATCTCGACGAACGCCGCGCCGGGGTGGTCGGCCGCCGCGCGGAGCACGTCCGCCAGGCCCGCCTTGTCGCGGTCGACGGCGCGCGCGGCGAACGTCGCCCCGGCGGCGATCGCGGTGGCCAGCGGGTTGAGTGGACGCTCCAGCGACCCGGCCGGCGTGGACTTGGTGACCTTGCCCCGCTCGCTCGTCGGCGACGCCTGGCCCTTCGTCAGGCCGTAGATCCGGTTGTTGAAGAGCAGGATCTTGACCGGGACGTCGCGGCGCAGCGCGTGGATCAGGTGGTTGCCGCCGATCGACAGCGCGTCGCCGTCACCGGACACGATCCATACCGACAGGTCGTCGCGCGCGGCGACCAGGCCGGTGGCGATCGTCGGTGCCCGGCCGTGGATCGAGTGCATCCCGTAGGTGTCCATGTAGTACGAGAACCGGCCGGCGCAGCCGATCCCCGTGATGAACGCCACCCGCTCCGGAGGGATCCCGAGCTCGGGCATGATCCCCTGCACCGCGGCGAGGATCGCGTAGTCACCGCACCCCGGACACCAGCGCGTCTCCTGGTCGGACTGGAAGTCCGCCCGCCCCAGGGTCGCGGTGGGCTCGGCGGTGGTGCTCATGCGATCTCCTCGAGGATGACCTGCTCGATCTCGCCGGCCTTCAGCGGCCGGCCCTCCACGCAGGCGTGGGACTGCACGTCGACCAGGTACTCCGCGCGCAGCACCCGCGCGAGCTGGCCGGTGTTCATCTCCGGCAGGATGACCCGCCGGTAGCGCCGCATCACCTCGCCCAGGTCCGGTGGCAGCGGGTGTAGGTGACGCAGGTGCGCGCGGGCGACGGCGTGGCCGCGCTGACGCACCCGACGGACGCCGGCGATGAGCGCCCCCTCGCTGGAGCCCCAGCCGAGGACGAGGACGTCGGCGCCGTCGTCGTGTTCGAGTGCGGTCGGAGGCACGTCGACGCCGGCGACCTTGGCGGCACGCGCCGCGACCATCCGTGCGTGGTTGGCGCCGTCGTAGCTGATCTCGCCGGTGCCCTCCTGCTTCTCGATCCCGCCGACGCGGTGCCGGAGCCCGGGTGTGCCGGGGATCGCCCACGGGCGCACGCCCCGCTCGTCGCGCCCGTAGGGCAGGAACGGCGCGGCGTCCGGCTCGCGGGCCGGCGCGAACGCGGGATCGATGGGGGGCAGCTCGGCGGCCCGCGGGATCAGCCACGGCGCCGAGCTGTTGGCGAGGAACAGGTCGCTCAGGACGATCACCGGGGTGCGCCGCTCGATCGCGATCCGGGACGCCTCGTAGACGGTGTCGAAGCAGTCGCCGGGGTTGGACGCGGCGAGCACCGGCAGCGGGGCCTCGCCGTGGCGGCCGTACAACGCCTGGAGCAGGTCGGACTGCTCGGTCTTGGTCGGCATGCCGGTCGACGGGCCGGCTCGCTGCACGTCGATGACGACGAGCGGCAGCTCGAGCATCACCGCCAGGCCGATCGCCTCGGCCTTGAGGTCGAGCCCGGGTCCGCTCGTGGCGGTGACCCCGAGCGCGCCGCCGTACGACGCGCCGAGCGCGATGCCGGCGGCGGCGATCTCGTCCTCGGCCTGCACCGTCCGGACGCCCTCGCCGGTGCGCGTGGCGAGCGCGTGCAGCAGGTCGGACGCGGGGGTGATCGGGTAGGCACTGAAGACGAGGGGCAGGCCACTGCGCACGCTCGCCGCCACGAGCCCGAGCGCCATCGCCGTGCTGCCGTTGGCGTTGCGGTACTCGCCGGGCGGCACGTCCACGGCGGGAGCCACCCGCACGCGCACGTCGATCAGCTCGGACGTCTCGCCGAACGCCCAGCCGGCCTTGAACGCGGCCCGGTTGCCCCGGCGGACAACATCGTCGGCGGCGAACTTCTGATCGATCCAGCGCTCGATGACGTCGGTCGGCCGGTCGTAGAGCCACGACACGATGCCGAGGGCGAAGAGGTTGCGGGCCTTCTGGGCCTGGCGCGACGTCGACCCGTCGATCTCCTCCAGGGCGCGGGACACCAGGCTCGACATCGGCACGCGGGTGAGCTCGAACGGGTCGAGCGAGCCGTCCTCGAGCGGACTGTCCTCGTACCCGGCCTTCTGCAGTGCACGGCGCGTGAACGCCTCTTCGTTGACGATGATCCGCGCGCCGCGCTCCAGCTGCGGCACGTTGACCTTGAGCGCCGCGGGGTTCATCGCGACGAGCACGTCGGGGGTGTCGCCCGGGGTCGCGATGTCGCGGGCCGCGAAGTGGATCTGAAAGCTCGACACCCCCGCGGTGGTGCCGGCCGGGGCGCGGATCTCGGCGGGGAAGTTCGGCAGCGTCGCGAGGTCGTTGCCCGACGCGGCGGTCGCGTCGGTGAACCGCGCGCCCGCCAGCTGCATCCCGTCGCCCGAGTCGCCGGCGAACCGGACGATCACCCGCTCGTGCTCCTCCACGGCCGAGGGAGGGTCGGGGATCACCGTCGACATGATGATCCGACCGTAACGCATGTGTCAGAGGACACAGTCGGGTTGGGCCGACACGTCGTCGTAGGAGTCGTGTAGCGGGACCACTCCGCCGGCCGGAGCCTGGTGTGGGACCACTCGGGTGGAACGGGTGTGCGACTGCGGACGGGGCGCGGCCGGCGTCGGAGTGGCCGGCAGGCGGGGGTGCGCTGCGAACCGGACGCGGGACGCCGGTTTGACAGCGCACCCCCGGATCCGGGTCAGCCGTCGACGGCCGCCGGCGTCTTCGTCGTCCGGCGCCGCGTCGTCTTCTCCGCCGGCGCGCCGGCGTCGGCGACCTTGTCCGTGGGGGCCTTCGCCCTGGTCGTCCGGCGCCGCGTGGGCTTCTTCTCGGCGGGGACGTCACCGTCCGTCGTGGCCTTCGTGGTGCGACGCCGGGTCGGCTTCGCGGCCGGGGCATCGGCGTCGATCGCCGTGGTCATCTTCGCGGCGGTCCGGCGTCGGGCCGGCTTCGCCGCCAAGGCCTCGCCCTCGGCCGTGGTGGGCGTCGTCGTGGTCCGGCGCCGGGTCGGCTTCGCCGCCGGGGCATCGGCGTCGATCGCCGTGGTCATCTTCGCGGCGGTCCGGCGTCGGGCCGGCTTCGCCGCCAAGGCCTCGCCCTCGGCCGTGGTGGGCGTCGTCGTGGTCCGGCGCCGGGTCGGCTTCG
>JBFWKS010000241.1:0-7017 GCA_050252545.1 Solirubrobacteraceae bacterium | reverse complement strand
CCGCCCCCTGAGCAAGCCCGGCGCGGGCAGCGCACCCGATACGAGATCGACGCCGGTCGAGTGCTGGAGCTGTACGCGGAGCTTGGCAAGCACCTCGGCATCGGCGAGTGAACCAGCCCGGCCCGTCCCGTGCCCGACGATGCGCGCGGGGCGGGACCGGACCTACTCGGGCAGGTCGTAGCGTTCGCTGATGCCGGGCAGGTGGATGCGTTCGCCGCTGCGGTTGAAGATCGCCAGGACTTCCAGCGGCTCGTTGCCGAGGGCGGCGACGCCGTGCGGGATGCGGGTGTCGAACTCGGCGGCCTGCCCCGCCTCGATCACGAGGTCGCGGTCGCCGAGGATGACGCGCGCCTTGCCGCGTAGGACGTAGATCCATTCGTAGCCGTCGTGGCTGCGGGTCTGGATGGGGCCGGGCGACGGGGTGAAGGTCATTTTCAGCGTCTGCACCGGCGCGGTCTCGGGCGAGAGGTACTCGACGGTGAGGTTCCCGAAGCGGCGGGTGCGTGCCTGCACGCGCGGGTCGGGCGCGTGCCACATGAGCAGGTCGTCCAGGCTGATCCGCAGCGCCCGCGTGACGGGGATCAGCAGTTCGAGGTTCGGCGCCCGCTTGCCGGCCTCCATCCGCGAGAGCGTGGAGGCGGAAATCCCGGTGATCTCGGCCAGGGCCTCCAGCGTCAGGCTCCGCTTCAGCCGTGCCGCGCGCAGGCGCGGCCCGACCTCACGCAGGACGGCCTGCGTGAGGTCGGGCGGGGGTTGTTGCTGATCCGGCATGGTTCCTTGCTACCACGTCCCGCTGCTGCGGTCGCGGCTCATGCGGTCGGGACGCGGCGCAGGTGCAGGACGTGATCCGCGCGGGTGCCGGGCTGCCCGTCGGGTCCGGGGACGTCGGTGCGCACGGTCTCGGCCGTGACGGTCTCCCACTCGCCCGGAGCCAGCCGCAGCGCGGCGACGGTGTCTTCCGGGGTTGGCAGGGTGAGCTCGGCCGGCTGCTCGCCCATCCACGACGGAATCCCCTGATGGGAGACGACGAGCAGGCGCCCGCCGGGCGCGACCGCCAGTGCCGCGCGGGCCAGGATGCCTTCGCGCTCGCCGGGGGCCGCGACCGGGGAGTGCAGGAACTGCGCCGACACGAGGTCGAACGTGCCGTCCGGGAAGCTGGCCGACAGGTCGCGCTGCTCGAAGCGGACGCGGCCCTGCAGGCCCAGGCGGGCGGCGTGCTCGGTCGCCCGCTCCAGGGCCGTGGTCGACACGTCCACGCCGAGCACGCTCCACCCACGGTCGGCGAGCCAGAGCGCGTCCGACCCCTCGCCGCAGCCGAGGTCGAGGGCCGTGCCGAGTTCCAGCGCCTCGGTCTGGGCGACGAGCCAGCGTCCGACGGGGCCGTGCTCGCCCCAGGTGTGCTCGGCGTAGAAGTCGTCCCAGAACTGCTGCGCGCTCCGGTTCGGGTTGGCGCGCACCTCGTCCCAGAAGCCCCGCACGGACTGCTGGCCGCTGTTCTGCTCGGTCGTCTCGTCGGTCATGGTTCAGTTCCCGGTCGCGGTCTTGACGGAGGCGGCGATCTGCTCGAGGGCGTCGATGATGCCGACGCCGCTGCCCTGGGCGAGATCCTCGTTCGCGCCGTAGACGCGGCCTTCCTTGACGGCGGTCAGGTCGGGCAGGGCGGCGGCGAGGTCGGCGATGGCGGCCTGCTCGTCGCCGACGTAGTTCACGAACACGATGTCCGGGGTCATCGCGAGCGCCTGCTCGGTGTTCAGCTCGGCGAACGGGGTCGGCAGGTCGGCGAACTGGTTCTGCAGCCCGAGGGCCTCGAGGAACGCGGAGGCCGGATAGCCGCCGATCGCGTAGACCTTCCCGCCAACGACCTTCAGGAACGCGACGGTCGCGGTGCTGCCGTTCAGCGAATCCTTGGCGGCGGCGACTCGATCGCGCAGCTCGTCGTTCAGCTCGGCGGCGTGCCCTGGCACTTCGAAGATCGCGCCGAGGTTGGTGACGTCGGCGTATACAGTCTCGATGCTCTGATTGCCCGAGGGGGTGGCGCAGTATCCGCCCATGACGTAGGCGTTCGCGCCGATCCCGGCGAGGTCGTCGTAGGACAGCGTGCCCTGCCCGACCAGCTGCGCCTCGTTGAACGACAGGAACAGGTCCGGCTCGGCGGCGATGACCGGCTCGCGGGCAGGGATCATGTCCGGGGAGACGACCTCCACGCCGGAGGGCAGGCTCGCCGGCGCCTGGCCCTTGTCGTCCGGGCCGAGGACGACGCCGGTGACGGCATCGCCCACCCCGAGCGCGTCGAGGGTCTTCAGGGTGCGGTAGTTGCCGAGCACAACCCGCGAGGGCGCTTCGTCGTAGGTGAAGTCCTGCCCGCAGGAGGCCACGGTCACCGGGTAGCCGGCGGCTGCGGCGTCCCCAGACGACGAAGGCGACTCGGAAGGGCTGCTCGTGGAGCAGCCAGCGAGCAGGGCGGCCGCTGCCAAGAGGACGGCGGCGCCCGAGAGGCGGTTTCGGTGTGCGGTCATGGTGTGCTTTCTGTGACAGTGCGCGGTCCGAGATGGACCGCGCGGGTTCCGGTGAGGGGGTTGGTCGTGATCGCGGCGGCGACGCCGAACACGGCGCCGATCCGGGCGGGGGTCAGCACCTCGTCGGGCGTCCCGGAAGCGACGAGCCGGCCCGCATCCAGCAGGTGCAGCTCGTCGCAGTACGCCGCGGCGAGGTTCAGGTCGTGCAGCGCCGTGACCACGGTGACGCCGAGGCGGCGGAACAGGGCCAGCAGCTCGTGCTGCGCGGCGAGGTCGAGGTGGTTGGTCGGCTCGTCCAGCAGCACGACCGGCGTCGCCTGCGCGAGCGTGCGGGCGGCGAGGACGCGCTGCCGCTGCCCGCCGGAGAGCGTGTCGATGCGCCGCTCGGCGAACTCCTCCGCCCCGGCCCGGAGCAGCGCCTCGCCCACCGGGTCGCCGGGGGTGTCGTCGGCGCCCAGCATTCGCCGGTGCGGGAGCCGGCCGGTCTCCACGACCTCCCGGACGGTGTAGCGGGGGTCGGTGCCGTCGTCCTGCATCAGCACCCCGATCCGCCGAGCGACCTCCCGCGTCGGCAGGGCGGCGACGTCGGCGCCGTCGACCAGCACCGCACCACTCTCGGGGGCCAGGGCGTGCCAGAGAGCGCGCAGCAGCGTGGACTTGCCGGAGCCGTTCGGGCCGAGCAGCCCTACCATCGCCCCGTCCGGGACGGTCAGCGCCACCTCGTCGAGGACGGCCTGCCCGCCCAGGCGCACCGTCACCGCGTTCACGTCGAGGCTCATGCCGGCGCCCTCCGGTCGGTGCGGGCGAGTTGGGCGATGAACAGCGGCGCGCCGACGGCGGCGGTGATGATCCCGATCGGCAGCTCCGCCGGGGCCAGGACGGTGCGGGCGAGGATGTCGGCGGCGGGCAGGAACGTGGCCCCGAGCAGCAGGCTCGCCAGCAGCACGCGGCGGTGCGCCGCGCCGACCAGGAGCCGGGCGACGTGCGGGATCACCAGCCCCACGAACCCGATGCCGCCGACGACGGCGACCACGCAGGCCGTGACGAGCGCGGCGATGACCATGAGCTCGGCCTGAAACCGGCCCACCGGGACACCCTGGGAGCGGGCGAGCTCGGGGCCGGCGGCGAGGGCGTCGAGCCAGCGGGCGCGCAGCAGCAGCCATCCGCAGCCGGCCGTCACGACGATCGTGAGCATCGGCAACGCCGTCCAGCCGACCCCGGCGATCGACCCCAGGGTCCAGAACAGGGCGCGTTGCAGCTGGGCGGGGGTCGCCATGATCTGGAAGAAATAGGTCGCCGCCGACAGCAGGTAACCGATCGCGACGCCGGAGAGGATCACCCGGCCCGGCGCCCACCCGCGGCCCCGCCGGGCCAGTGCGACGATCCCGGCGAAGGCAACCAGCGCCCCGGCGAACGCGGCTGCGGCGACACCGAGGGAGCCGAGCCCGGTGCCGAGCACAATCGCCATGACCGCGCCCAGGCTCGCGCCCGGCGTCACCCCGATCACGTAGGGATCGCCGAGCGGGTTGCGCACGACCGCCTGGATGACGACGCCGGTGACCGCGAGCGCCGCGCCGACGACGATGCCGGCGAGCACGCGCGGGACGCGCACATCCCACACGATCTGCTCCTGCACCCCGGTCGCCGCCGTGGGGACGCCGAGCAGGTGCGCGGCGACGATCTGGCCCACGGTGCCGGGGGCGATGAACACCTGGCCCACGAGCACGCCGATCAGGGCGACGACGACGAGGACGATCCCTGCGACGATCCACGCCCAGGGGCGGCGCCGGACGGCGGGCGGGGAGGCGAGCGCGGGGCGTGACGGCGCAGCGACCACCGGCATCCAACCTCCCTCACACGTTTGCGATAACCGTTCTCAATAGGACGTGTCGACGGTACGCGGCCCGTGCGAGGGAGTGAAAATTCCTATGCCGAAACGGCAAGACGAGCCGTGGGCTCCGGCTCAGGCGCCCGGCGGCGCAGCAGATGGGTGAGCACGGTCAGGTGCGGGAACTCGATGAGCATGCCGAGGATGATCGCGGCATAGACGACGGGCTGGTCCGGCAGGGCGACGGTCGTGACGGCGAGCATGAGCGGGGCGTTGCGGGCCGAGGTCGTCATCGTCAGCAGCGCGTGGGCCGGATGATCCAGGCGGAACACGCGGGCGACGCCCTCGCCCAGCGCGTAGACGACGGCGAAGAACAGGAAGACGACCAGCAGCACCCATCCGAACGCGGCGGGGTCGGCGAGGATCGTCCCGACGTTCCCGGCGAACAGGCCGAGGATCACGGCAGCGATCACCAGCGGCACCGCCCGGTCGGCGATCTGCACGATCCGCTCCCGCCCCGCGGGCGACAGAGCAAGGCGCAGCCCCAGCCGCAGCCCGAGCGCGATCCCGGCCGGCAGCGCGAACCACGTCCCCAGCGTCGGCACGATCGCGTCGAGCGCGGGCGCGACCTGCTGGCCGGCGAGCAGGGCCAGCCAGACCGGGTAGAGCAGCAGCTGGAGGGCCATCTGGATCGGGATGAGCGCGGCCCCGGTGGTCGTGTCGCCGCCGGCCATGCGGGTGAAGCCGAGGAACCAGTCCGTGCAAGGGAACAGGCAGTAGATCAGCACCCCCAGCCGCAGCGCGTCCTCGGGAAGCAGCAGCGAGGTCAACGCGAACGCGATCGCCGGCACCAGGGCGAAGTTCAGTGCGAGCGCGAGCAGTACCGTCCGCGGCGCCCGCTTCAGCGCGGCCAGGGAGTCCAGCCGGAGCGTGAACACGAGCAGCCCGACCAGCAGCAGGATCGCCGGGTCCACGACCGACCCAAGGACGTCGCTCGCATCGGGGGCGAGCGCACCGACCAGGCTCCCCGCGAGGATCGCGGCAACGAACAGCCCCGTGATCGCCCAGGGCCGGGTCACCGCGGTCAGCATGCGCACTCGACCCCGCAGCAGGACAGGTCGTCAGTGAGCATCCCGGCGGTGCGCCATTCATCGAGGGCGCCGCAGTCCTTGCCCTGCGCTTCGCCGATGACGCGGGCGACGTGCGCGAAGCGCTGGCGGAACTTGTAGACGAAGCAGAACTTCAGCCCGCCGTGCCGGATCGCCGGCCCAGACAGGAACAGGCCGGGGGTGATCGTGGACTGGTCGTCCTCGTCGAGCTCGGGCCACCCGTCCGGGCGGCGCGCGAACAGGTCCGCGACCGGGCCGAGACCGGGGCCGAACCCGGTCGCGGCGACCGGGCGGCAGTCGGCACGGATCTTCGTGCCGCTGTCCAGGCTCACGACCCATTCGGCGCCGTCGCGCTTGATGCTGCCCGCGTGCGCGCCGGTCAGGGTGAGCCGGCCGGTCGCCGTCGCGGCGTTCAGCCGCATCCGGGAGCGGGGCGCGAGCCGGAACGAGGGGTCTGAGCCGGAGCCGGCATCCCACGGGCTCTCGCCGTCGACGACGGTGACGGTCGCGCCGCGCTCGACGTGGTGGCAGGCGATGTCGATGCCGGACTCGTACCCGCCGATCACGATCACCCGGCCATCCCTCTCCTCCCATGCTTCCGGTGTCGCGGAGTGGTCGGCGAGGCTGACGCCGGCCAGGCGCGCGTCGGGGCGGTCGGCGAACTCGCCGCCTGCCCACACCATGGCCCGTGCCCGCACCGGCCCGCGCGAGGTCTCCACCTCGAAGCCGTCGCCCGTCGGCTCGACTGCCGTGACGTCGGTATCGGACAGCACGGGCACGCGGAAGTGCTTCACGACGCTGCGCAAGTACTTCGCGTACTGCGGGCCGGTCAGGTAGTCCGCGCCGAGGCTGAACGCCGGCGAGGTGCGGGGATGCACGGCATTCAGGTCCGTCGCCCCGAACCCGTTGCCGGTGAACGACGGCGTGAGGAACGTCTGCGCCTCCGGCCAGTCGAGGAAGGTCTGTCCGATCTGTCCTCGGTCGAGGACGCCGAGCACGAGGTCATCGACCGCCGACAGGGCCAGGGCCGTGCCGATCCCGGCCGGGCCGGCGCCGACGACGAGCGCGTCGAGAGTCTTCGGGGAGGGAGCCATGTCGCTCTGCCTTCTAGGTGGGTCACACCAGATCAGTTGAGAACTGTTCTCAATAGAGTACGGCAGAACGCAGCACGTCCCGGACGCGCCGGGCGGCCAGGCGACGGAAGGAGCCCCGATGGTCAGCGATGCCACAGCCCCTGGGCGACGCCTCGCCGGCCTCCGCCTGCCGCGTCGAGCACGCCCGACCTCTACTGCGGACGTGACGAGCACCGCCGATGACCGGGAGGCGTCGAACCGGCTCGCCGCCGAGCGGGAGACGCTACGACGGCACCACCAGGCGGAACGGCAGCGTGAGGCCCGCGAGCGCGAGTACGAGCGCCGCTGGCGACTGCACCTGTGACGGAAGCCCGAACCCTCAGCCGGCCCGCTGCATCCGTTCGACCTGCGCGGCGAGGCGGTTCAGCACGGCGGTCTCGGTCGTCCCGGTCGCCGCGGCAAGTTCGAGGGCGAGCAGTCGCGCGACGGTC
>JBFWKS010000240.1:0-7025 GCA_050252545.1 Solirubrobacteraceae bacterium | reverse complement strand
ACGCTCGCGATCAAGATGACCGTGTACCGCACGAACAGCGACAGCACGCTGCTGCCGGCGCTCGTGCGGGCATCGGAGCGCGGCATCCAGACCGTGGCGCTCGTGGAGCTCAAGGCACGGTTCGACGAGCAGGCCAACATCCGCTGGTCGCAGGTCCTGGAGGACACCGGCGTCCACGTCGTCTACGGGCACCCGGCGCTCAAGACGCACGCCAAGTGCATCCTCGTCATCCGGCGCGAGGGCGACCGGGTCCGGCACTACGTCCACATCGGCACCGGCAACTACCACGCCAAGACCGCGCGGCTGTACACCGACTTCGGGCTCTTCACCTGTGATCCGCAGATCGGTGCGGACGTGTCGGACATGTTCAACCAGCTGACCGGGTTCGCCAAGCCCGGGAGGTACCGCAAGGCGCTCGTCGCGCCCAACGGGCTCCGCGACGGGCTGCTCGCCGAGATCGACCGGACCGTCGAGGCGCACCGGGCCGGCCAGACGGCCCGGATCCGGCTGAAGATGAACTCGCTGGTCGACCGCGCGACGATCGACGCGCTCTACCGGGCGTCGCAGGCCGGGTTGCCGATCGACGTCAACGTGCGCGGCATCTGCTGCCTGCGCGCCGGGATCCCCGGACTCTCCGAGACGATCCAGGTGCGATCGGTACTCGGCCGGTTCCTGGAGCACTCGCGGATCTACGCGTTCGAGCGGGGCGACGACCACGTCGTGCTGATGGGCTCCGCCGACATCATGGAGCGCAATCTCGACAACCGCGTCGAGCTCGTCGTGCCGGTCGATGACCCGGAGGCGAAGGCCGAGATGCTCCAGGCGCTGGAGATGGGCCTGGCCGACGAGGCGGGTGCATGGGACCTGCAGCCCGACGGCTCCTGGGAGCGCGTGACCCCCGCCGATCCGCAGAGCCCGCGGGCGCTGCAGGCGAGATTGATGGAGCAGCACCTCCAGCGTGCACGCAGCGCCGACCTCGAGGACTGACCACGCGGTGGGCATCGCGCGGCTGCCGGTCGTTTGCGGCGGCGACGATACGATGGCCCGGATGCCTGGAACCGGTCCCCCCGCTTCCGACCGCTCCGAGCCCACGCCGTCCACGACCCCCCCCGCCGCCGGCGACGGGGAGACGCTTCCGCTGTCGCGCGAGCGCGTCGTCGCGGCGGCCGTCGCCCTGGCGGAGCGTGACGGTCTGGATGCGCTCTCGATGCGTCGCCTCGCCGGCGAGCTCGGCGTGTCGACGATGGCGGCGTACCGCCACGTACCCGCGAAGCAGACGCTCGTCGAGGACGTCATCGAGTTCGCGGTGACGCAGATCCCCACCGCCGACGTCCTCGCCGGCGACGGTGACTGGTCCGACCGGCTGGAGGAGCTCGTCGTCGCGAGCCACCGGACGCTGTCGCGGTTCCCGGGGCTGCTGTCGCATCTCCGCGCCGGCGCCGTGGGTCGTCCTCGCATCCTCAACTGGCTGGGCGCGATCTCGTCGCTCGTCGAGGCGTCCGGGGCGGACGAGGAGCGTCGTGCCGGAGCCGTCACGGCCGTCGTCTGGTGCCTGAACGGCGCGGAGCGCCTGGAGGAGGATCAGGAGCTGATGGTCACGGCGCTCGGCGACGTGGCGGATGCCGCGGAGCCCGTCGACGTCGATCCCGTGGAGTGGGGCGAGAGCATCGGCCGGCGCAGCGGCGAGGACCTGCTGCGGCTGACGGTCGGAACGATCGTGGCGGGCCTGCGGGAGACCGTCGCGCGGTGACGGCGGGGCCCGCCAGGGCCCCTACCAGCCGTGGCGCTCGTCGCGCGTGGCCGCGCGGGCCTTCTCGGCGGCCATCTTCGCGTACTTGCGCTTGTCCAGGCGGGACTGCAGGAGGGTCAGCACCATGAGCAGCGCCGGGATGACGACGAGGAACCCGAATCCGAAGAACGTCACCATGACGTCCGTGTTGTAGCCCCACCAACCCTCGCCACCGTCGATGCTCGCGGCGGCTGGACCGGCGGTGAGCAGAACGGACGTGATCGCGGCGATGGCGAGGACGATCAGGCGGCGCATGGGCCTGCATCCTATAGAACATCCCGGCGATGACCGGTCTGACACGCACGCGCCACGACGACGGGGTAGAGGTGGTCCGCCTGGACCGGCCGGACCGACGGAACGCGCTGGACACGGCCACGCTCGACACCGTCGTCGGGACGCTCGCCGAGCTCGCCCGCGACCCGGACCTGCGGGTCCTCGTCCTCTCGACGACGTCGACCCGCGCGCTCTGCGCCGGGGCCGACGTGGGGGAGACCCTCGACGCGGCCGGCGGGGTCACGCGGATGGAGCGGTTCGCGCAGATGTACCAGGCGCTCGTCGACCTGCCGGTGCCGACGATCGCGGTCTGCGTCGGCAACGTCGTCGGCGCGGGCGCCGAGATCGCCGCGGCCTGCGACCTGCGCGTCGCGGGCGACAACCTCAAGCTCGCCTGGGCCGGGGCACGGCTGGGCGTGCCCGTCGGCCCGGCGCGGCTCGTGCCGCTCGTCGGTCTGTCGCGCGCCAAGGAGCTGGTCTACAGCGGGCGGGTCGTCGGCGCGGAGGAGGCGGAGCGGATCGGGCTGGCCGAGCGGGTCGTGCCCGAGGCGGATGCGGAGGCCGAGGCGCTCGCGCTCGCGGCCGAGATCGCCGCTCGTCCCGGCGACGGCATGCGTCGGCTCAAGGGCATGTTCCGGGACTACGAGGACCTGTCGGGCCGCACCGCGCGCGAGAACGTGACGCTGCTGGACTGGCAGCGGTTCGGCCAGGGGCTGCCGCAGGGCCCGCGCGCGTAGCCGCCCGCCGCCACCCGCCGTGCCGATGCCGCGACGGTGGCGACGGCGGCACGCGGACGGATACGGTCCGATCCATGGATGTCGCCATCGCGGGAGCCCACGGCCAGATCGCCCGTCGCCTGACCCGGAGGCTCGTCGCCCGTGGCGACACCGTGCGCGGCATGATCCGCGACCCGGCGCACGTCGATGATGTCCGCGCCGATGGTGCCGATCCGGTGCTCTGCGACCTGGAGCGGGCGCTCGTGACCGACGTCGCGCTCGCCGTCGAGGGGGCCGACGCCGTGCTCTTCGCGGCCGGTGCGGGCCCGGGCAGTGGCGGCGAGCGCAAGGGGAGGATGGACCGCGACGGTGCGTTGCTGCTGCTGGAAGCCGCGCGCTCGGCGCGCGTGCCCGAGTACGTGATGGTCAGCGCGATGGGCGCGGATGACCCACCCGAGGGTGACGACGTCTTCAGCGTCTACCTGCGGGCCAAGGCCGACGCCGACCGGGCACTGATGGACAGCGACCTGGCGTGGACCGTCGTCCGGCCCGGCCTGCTGACCGACGATCCGGGCACCGGGCGCGTCCGGATCGCGCGGCGCCTACCGCACGGCGAGGTGACCCGGGACGACGTCGCCACGGTGCTCGAGGCGGTCCTGCACGACCACCGGATCGCGCACCGCGTGCTGTCGGTGGTGGGCGGCGAGGCGTCGATCGCCGACGCGCTGGACGGGTTCGTGGCGGCCGATCCGCGCGACGGCGGCTGAGTCGGCCGATCCGCCGGGCGGCGCACGGCGGGCGGCCGGTCGGCGGTCGGCGGTCGGGCGACGAGGCGCCGGTGGTCAGACCGGCGCGGCGGAGGACGACCCGTCGCGGGCCGTTCGCGACTGGTTGAGGATGTAGGCGGCGATCACGCCACCGATCGCTCCACACAGGTGCCCCTGCCACGACACGCCGTTGTCGTTGGGGGCCAGGCCCGCCAGGAGCGAGCCGCCGAAGATCACCGCGACGACCGCGCCGACGGCGATCTCGAGCAGGTGGCGGCTGAAGATGCCGCGGGCCAGCAGGTACGCGGCGTAGCCGAACACCAGGCCGCTGGCGCCGACGGTGATCGTGTTGCCGGGCGAGATGAGCCACGTGCCGACGCCGCCGATGAGCCCGACGAGGAGCGTCACCTGGATCACGCGGACCGCGCCCGCGAGCGCGATCACCGCGCCGAGCACGAGGAACGGCAGGGTGTTCGACGTCAGGTGCCCGAACCCGGCGTGCAGGAACGGGCTGAAGACGATCCCGTCGAGGCCGTCGACGTCGCGCGAGATGATCCCGTACTTGTCGAGGTTGAGATCGCCGACCTGGTCGATGATCTCGAGCACCCACATCAGGGCGACCATGCCACCGACGAGCATCAGCCCGGTCAGTCGCGGATCCCGCTCGCCGGATCCCGATCCGTCCTTCGGCCTACTCGCGCTCATGCCGGGAAGAGTGGCGCATCGAGCGGCTTCGCGCCACCAGCGTGGACGTGGGCGTGACCCGACGGGCCCGTGCGGACGGCGCTGCCGCGGGGCGGCCTCACGTCAATCGCCGACCGTTGCGGCGACGATCTCGGCCATGACCTCCTGCAGGTCCTTGTTGGTGTCGTAGATCAGGACCTGCCGGTCGGCGCCGGTGCCGCGCGCCAGGATGTCGGCGACGCCCTCGAGCTCGCGCTCGGAGCCGAGCTCCTCGGCGTGCTCGCGCAGCCGGTCGAGCAGCCGCCGGGCCAGGTCACGGGTGGCGACCCGGTCGCTGGTGGGCAGGTCGACGAGCTCGCCGTCCAGGCCGTGGATCGCGGCCAGGTACTTGTTCTCGTCGAGCATCTGGTGCGGGTAGTCGCCGAGCTCGTCACCGGAGTCGTGGTGCGCCGCGAGCTCGTGGACCATCGCCTGCACGAGGGCGGCGAGCGCAAGGGTGTCCTCGACGCGGGTCTGCCCGTCGCAGACGCGGACCTCGACGGTCCCGAACCGCGGGTGGGGACGCACGTCGTGCCACACGTAGGTCGGGTCGCTCATCACGCCCGACCGGATCATGAACTCGATCTCGCGCGTGTAGGCATCCCACGTGCCGTACGCCGGTGGGATCCCGATCCGCGGGAACGCCCGGAAGATCGGTGTCCGCGTCGACGCCAGCCCGGTCCGGTCCCCGCGCCAGAACGGCGAGTTGGCGCTCAGGGCCAGCAGGATCGGCACGTGCACCCGCATCCCGTCGGTGACGTGGATCGCCTGGTCGGGATCGTCGAGCCCGACGTGCACGTGGAGCCCGAAGAGCAGCTCCTGGCGGGCGACGAACCGCAGCTCCCGCACGAGGTCGCGGTAGCGGTCGCGGGCCGCGATCCGTTGGTCCTCCCAGAGCGCGAAGGGGTGCGTTCCCGCGGACGCGACCGTCAGGCCGTGCTCGGCGGCGCGCTCGGCGACGTGACGGCGCAGCGTCCGCAGCTGCGCGCCCACCTCGACGGTGTCGCGGGCGGGGTCGGTCGCGATCTCCAGCACCGACTCCATGAGCTCGGGCTTGACCTCGCCGACCGGGGCGTCGCCCAGCAGCCGCTCGATGGCGCTGACCAGGCCGTACCCGTCGGGATCGACGAGCATGAGCTCCTCCTCGATCCCGATCGAGAACGGGGTGCGGCCCGGGGCGGCGCGGAAGGCGTGCTCCATCGGCCGCAGGGTAGTTCACGGGTGGGGCGGTCACGTCACCGTCGCTTCACCACGAGCCCTCGGGCGGACCACGGCCACGGTGCCCGCACCCGCGCCCCGGCGTCGGTCGGGGCGCCGGGGCGGGGGTCGGGCGTCGGCCGGTGGATGGTCAGGCGGAGCGCCCTGCGGCGATCCGCTCCACGCGCGCGGTCTGCTCCGGTCCGAGGTTGCGCTGCAGGTGGGCGGTGCGCTCGGCCAGGCCGGCGGCCTCCGACCACGCGAGCGAGTCGCGGATCCGGTCGTCGGAGAGCATCCCGTAGACCGTGTCGAGCCGCTCGGGACCGTCCATGACGTAGCCGATCCGCAGCAGCTCCTCGTTGCTCAGCGCGTCGACGCACAGGCGCAGCTGCTCGTCACCGAGCGCCGCCACGAACCGGCCCATCGGCACCCCCTCCACGCGCTCGCAGAGGATCCGGTTGATCGCCACGACCCGCTCGCCCGGGATCAGCGCGATCACCGCGGTGGCGCGACGGGGATCCATCTCCACCGCCACGTCTGCCAGGTAGTCGTCCTTCAGCGCCTCGGCGATGCCGGCGGCGCGCTGCGGGTCGATGATCCCCGCGAGCCGGGCGCAGATCAGCGGACCGAGCGCGAACTGCGAGACGGCCGCCAGGACCTTCGTCGGCATGAGCCGGGACGCGTCGGCGGCACGCTTGAGCGCCCCCGCCGATCCGTCGAAGAGTCGTGCGGTGAGCGCCTCGCGGTAGGCCCGCAGCTCCTCCGGCGGTGCCTCGGCGGCGAACGCGACCTCGGACTCCTGCACGTTCAGCAGCCGGGCGAGCTTGGCGACCTCGGCTTCGCGGTCGAACCGGTCGCCGCTCATACCCCGAGCACCTTCCGCACCGGTCCGCGCAACAGGCGCGGAACGTGGTTGAGCGTCTCCTCCATGCCCTTGGCGGCCGCCTCGGCCTGGTGGCGCACGGCGGCCCGGGCCAGCTCGTCGAGCCGGCCGGCGTCGTCGGGCGACAGCGACGCGGGCGGGGGCGGCATCGGTGGACGATCGGTCATCGACGGGAGCTTCCGGGGTCGGACATCGGGGGGACTCTGCCGGGGTGCGGGCGGACCGTCAACCGAAGGACTCGAACCCTTGCGGGATCGCGGTGGGGTTGCGACACGCGCGGTCGTTCTCTACCGTGACGGAACCGGCTCGACCTCCGTCGCGCCGCGGACCCACGGTCTCTGACGATGTTCCTGATCACCCGCACCGAATGCCGCGTGTTCGACGTCTTCCCGACGTCGCCGCGCCTGCGGGTCATCACGCAGGAGCACGCCACCCACCAGACGACCGTCAACCAGCGCCGCTAGCGAGAGGAACCCCACATGGCTCCCGCGACCGTCGCGGGAGCATCGATCCGTCAGTCCTCGCCCGTGCAGGGCGGCCGACGGATCGCGTGGGACCGCGACTCGATCATCAACGCGATCCAGGAATGGGTCGCCACATACGACGAGCCGCCCCGCGCGGCCGACTGGAACCCGTCCTCGGCCAAGTGGTCCGGACAGACCTGGCGCACCGAGCGC
>JBFWKS010000239.1:0-7053 GCA_050252545.1 Solirubrobacteraceae bacterium | reverse complement strand
CCATGCCGTACTCGTTGAGGTAGCCGTAGCCACCGTGGAGCTGGAGTCCCATGTCCGCGATCTTCGTGGTGACGTCGGTCGCCACGCGCTTGGCCATCGCGCACAGGCGGGTCTTGTCGGCGTCGCCGGCGTCGAGCGCCGCCGCCGCGCGCCACAGGAAGGTGCGGACCATCTCGAGCTCGGTGGCCATGTCCGCGACCGCGAACTGCACGCTCTGGAACCGGCCGATCGGTCCCCCGAACTGCTCGCGTTCACCGACGTACTGGATGGTCTTCTCGAGCGCGAGCTGTGCCCCGCCGACGGAGCAGGCACCGATGTTCAGGCGCCCGCCGTCGAGGCCGGCCATCGCGATCCTGAAGCCGGTGCCCTCCTCCCCCAGTCGGTTGCCGACGGGGATCCGGCAGTCGTCGAGGTTGACCGACGCGGTCGGCTGGGCGCGCCAGCCCATCTTGTCCTCGTTCTTGCCGAACGACAGGCCGGGCGTGCCGTCCTCGACGACGAACGCCGTGATCCCCTTGGGGCCGGCACCGCCGGTGCGGGCCATGATCACGTACACCCCGGCCGTGCCGGCACCGGAGATGAACTGCTTGGCGCCGTTGAGGACGTAGTGGTCGCCGTCGAGGCGCGCGGTCGTCGAGAGCGCCGCCGCGTCCGACCCGGCGCCGGCCTCGGTCAGGCAGTAGGCGCCGAGCGTCTCCATCGTCGCCATCCGCGGCACCCACCGCTCGCGCTGCTCGTCGTTCCCGAACGTGTCGACCATCCAGGTCGCCATGTTGTGGATCGACGTGTACGCGGCGATCGTCGGGCAGCCGGTGGCCAGCGCCTCGAAGATCAGCGCCGCGTCCAGGCGGGTCAGCCCGGAGCCCCCGAACTCCTCCCGGCAGTAGACCGCGCCGAAGCCGAGCTCGGCCGCCGCGCGGAGCACGTCGACCGGCAGGTACTTGTCGTGGTCCCACTGCACCGCGTGCGGAGCGATCTGCTCCGCCGCGAACTCGCGGGCCATGTCACGCACGGCCTGCTGGTCCTCGTCGAGGTGGAACGGGGCCGTGCCGGGCGGAGCCGCGGTCGGCGTGGGGATCGCATCGAGCATGGGGGCCTCGGGTGGCGGGGCGGGTGACGGGCGGCGGAGGCCGGCTAGGACATCGTCGGGATGACGAACGACGCGCCGCCGGCGGCCTCGCCGGTCGGGGTGGGCCAACGCTGGGTGACCGTCTTCGTCTTGGTGTAGAACCGGATCGAGTCGGGACCGTGCTGGTTGAGATCGCCGAACCCGGAGCGCTTCCAGCCGCCGAACGTGTGGTACGCGATCGGCACCGGGATCGGGACGTTGATGCCGATCATGCCGGTGTCGATCCGGCGGGCGAACTCGCGCGCGGTGTGCCCGTCGTGGGTGAAGATCGCCGCGCCGTTGCCGTACTCGTGCTCCGACGGCAGCGCGAGCGCGTCCTCGAAGTTGTCCGCACGGACGACCATCAGCGCCGGCCCGAAGATCTCCTCCTTGTAGATCCGGTGCTCGGGCTTGACGTGGTCGAAGAGCGTGCCGGCGACGTAGAAGCCGCTCTCGTCCCCCTCGACCTTGCCCTGGCGACCGTCGACGACGAGCTCGGCGCCCTCGTCCTGACCGATCTGGATGTACTCGAGGACCTTGTCCTTGGCGGCCTGGGTGACCAGCGGGCCGTAGTCGACGTCCGGATCGCTCGGGGCACCGACCCGCAGCGCCTCGACGCGGGGCTTGAGCGCCGCGACGAGCCGGTCGGCGGTCTCCTGGCCGACGGGCACGGCGACCGAGATCGCCATGCAGCGCTCACCGGCGGAGCCGTACCCGGCACCGATCAGCGCGTCGACGACGACGTCCATGTCGGCGTCGGGCATGATGATCGCGTGGTTCTTCGCGCCGCCGAAGCACTGCGCGCGCTTGCCGGTCTCCGCCGCCCGCGAGTAGATGTACTGGGCGATCGGCGTCGACCCGACGAACCCGATCGCGCGGATCGTCTCGGAGTCCAGGAGCGCGTCGACGGCCTCCTTGTCACCGTTGACGACGTTGAGGATGCCCGCGGGCATGCCGGCCTCGAGCGCCAGCTCACCGAGCCGCAGCGGCACCGAGGGATCGCGCTCCGACGGCTTGAGGATGAACGCGTTGCCGCACGCGATCGCCGGCGCGAGCTTCCACAGCGGGATCATCGCCGGGAAGTTGAACGGCGTGATGCCGGCGACGACTCCCAGCGGCTGACGCATGGAGTACACGTCGATCCCGGTACCGGCGGCATCGGTGTACTCACCCTTCAGGAGGTGCGCGATCCCGGTCGAGAACTCGGCGACCTCGACCCCGCGCTGCACGTCGCCGCGCGCGTCCGGGACGGTCTTGCCGTGCTCGGACGAGAGCAGCTCGGCCAGCTCGTCCATGTTCTCGTTGATGAGGTTGATGAACTTGTTCATCACCCGCGCGCGCTTCTGCGGGTTGAGCGCCGCCCAACCCGGCTGCGCCGCCGCGGCATCGGCGATCGCGGCGTCGACCTCGGCCTTGGACGCCAGCGCGACCTGCGCCTGCACCTGACCGGTGGACGGATCGAACACGACAGCCGTACGACCGGACGTGCCCTCGACGCGGCGACCCCCGACGAAGTGCGGGATCAGGGTGGAGACGGAGCTCATGGTGGACCTTTCGACGGCGACCGCCGCGCGGGAAGGACGACCCGGAACCGTCCAGGCCGAATACAGATAGTCGGGCTTCCACGTACTTTAGCGCAGCGGATCGGGGGTGTCGCGTCGCGCGACGCGATCGCCCCAGGCGAACACGCCAAGCGGGTGGGATCACGCCGGACCCGTCGACCGGTGCATCGAAGCCGGCCGACCTACTCGGCCGTCCAGTGGTTATCTACGCGAATGATCCCGCCTCCCCCGGTGGGTCGCGCGTTCGTCCCGAGCCTCATGCTCGTCGGGCTGGTCGTGTCGATCATCAGCAGCCTCGGCGCGCCGCTCATCCCGGCGCTGGCGCGCGAGTTCGGGACCGAGCTCGGAGCGGCGCAGTGGTCGCTCACGGCGACGATGCTCGTCGGCGCGGTCGCGTCGCCGCTGGTCGGCCGCCTCGGCGACGGCCCGCACCGGCGTGCGGTACTCGTCGTCTGCCTGTCGGGCGTCGTCCTCGGCGGGGCCCTGGCGTCGCTCGCCGGCAACATCGGCGTGCTCATCGTCGGCCGCGCGCTCCAAGGCCTGGGGCTTGCGGTGATGCCACTGACGATGGCGGCGGCGCGCGAGTTCCTGCCCCGCGAGCGGGCGACCACCGTCATCGCGACGCTGTCCGTCATCGGCGCGGTCGGCATCGGCCTGGGCTATCCGATCACGGGCCTCGTCGCCGACGCCGAGCTCTCCGCCGCGTTCTGGTTGGGCACCGCGGCGAGCGCGGTCGCCCTCGTGGCCGCGGTCCGCTATGTCCCGCCGTCCCGCACCGCGGCCACCGGCGATCCGCTCGACGTCCCGGGGGCGGCCCTGATCGCGGCCGGTCTGCTCGGGTTCCTCGTGGCCCTGGAGAAGGCACCCGAGTGGGGTTGGGGGTCTGGACGGACGCTCGGGCTGCTCCTCGGGGGGCTGCTGCTCCTGGCGATCTGGGTGGTCCACGAGTTGCGGAACGACGCTCCGCTGGTCGACCTGCGACTGCTCCGTCACCGTGCGGTCCTCACCGCCAACGTCAGTGCCCTGCTGCTCGGCGTCACGATGTACCTGAGCCTCACGCTCGTCACCCAGATCGTGCAGCACCCGGACGGCGCGGACGAGACGGTGTTCGTCGCCGGCCTGACGCTCGTGCCGATGTCGGCCCTGAGCGCGCTGTCGAGCGGGGCGGTACCGGCGCTGCAGCGCCGATTCGGCGTCCGCGCCACGATCCCGCTGGGCTGCGGCGCGGTGAGCGTCGCCGCCCTCGTCGCGGCCGCGGGCGGCGACCGCCTGTGGCCGGCCTTCGTCGTGATGGCGATCATGGGCGTCGGGCTCGGGCTCACGTTCGCGGCGATGCCGGCGCTGATCGTCGGTGCGGTCCCGGCGCGGGAGACGAGCAGCGCGATGAGCGTCTACCAGGTGGCCCGGTACGTCGGCTTCGCGGTGGGCAGTGGCTTGGCGGTGACGCTCCTGCGGGCGTTCGGCGACCACGGCGAGCCGACCGTCGACGCATATGGCAGCACGTTCCTCGTCGCGTCGGCACTGACGCTCGTCGTCGCCGCTCTCGCCTGGTGGCTCCCCGGGCGGACGTTGCCGACGAGAAGTCCGGTGCCCGAGGAGACGGCCGCCGGCACCGCCACCCCCGACGTCCCGGCCTGACGACCGGGACGCCCCGCCGGACGATGTGACGAACCCCGCCAGATGTGGCGGCCTTCGTGACACGGTCCACCGTCGACCGGATCGCCCCGCCGGACGATGTGACGAACCCCGCCGGATGTGGCGGCCTTCGTGACACGGTCCACCGTCGACCGGGACGCCCCGCCGGACGATGTGACGAACCCCGCCAGATGTGGCAGGCAGCAGGCGAGCCGCTCCGAGGAGGCCGCGCGTCGTCCCCTACGCGTCGCCCTCCGCGGTGTCTCCGTCGCTGTCTCTCTCGAGCGTCGTCCAGATCTGGGCGCAGATCTCGCGCAGGGCGGCCTCCTGCTCCGCTCGCAGACCGACCTGGCAGAGCATCGCCTCGGGGACGTGGGCTGCCGTCCGCTGCAGGGCGCGGCCGGCAGCGGTGAGGGTGATCACCAGCCGCCGCTCGTCGACGGTCGACCGCTCACGCATCAACAGGCCCTGGCGCTCGAGGCGCTGCAGGACCGGGGTGAGCGTGGCCGGTTCGAGCCGCGCACCGGTGGCGAGCGTGCGTTGGTCCACCCCCTCCCGCTCCCACAGCAGCATCATCACGACGTACTGGGGATAGGTCAGGCCCAGCGGCTCCAGCAGCGGCCGGTAGGCGCGGGTGATCGCCTTGACCGTGCTGTAGAGCGCGAAGCACGGCTGCTCCGCGATCCGGGCACCAGACGTCGCCGTCACGCGCTCCAGTAGCGGTTGGCCGCCGCGATCGTCGCGAACTCGGTCGCGATCACCTGGGCGACGGCGATGAGGTCGGTTGCGTTGTCCGCGTAGGTCGGGCGCAATGCGCCCCGGACGTCACCGTCGGGCTGCGTCGCCTTGACCGACAGCCGGGCGAGCTTGATCGCGAGCTCGCGGCCGGCCTCCGGGGTCTCGGTGATCAGCATGTTCGCGGTGGCGGTGGTGGCCATAAGGGAATCCTTCGTGGGCGAATGATCTGGGGCCTAATCACCCTAGGCGACGGACGTCGGATGCGGGGACATCTTTCGCGGCGTCGGCGGCGACGCCACCGGCCACCGACCACCGACCGCCGGCTGCCCGCCGCCCGCCGCCCGCCGCCCGCCGCCCACCGCCCACCGCCCACCGCCCGCATCGATACCGTCATCCGATGTGATCTGTCCACCATCACTGCGGTCCGGACCGTGGGCTCCATGACGTCACCACCCCGCTGGCCCGACGCCCCACGAGTGGCGTCGCTCGACACGGTGCTGCCGATCCCCGCCGAGGAGATCGACCCGCTCGTGGTCGACCTCGGGGGCGAGCGACGGGTCCTCAGCACGGCGGTGCTCGGTGGCGGGCTGAGCGTCGCCCGGTCGTGGTTGTGCGTCACCGTCGACAACGCCTACGCGCGCACCGATCCGGCGGTCGACCTGGCGGAGCGGGCGGTCGCGCTCGGCCTGCCCGGACCTACGGTCGGGATGCTCACCGGCGTGGACGTGCGCCGGGTCGAGCGGCATGAGCACGGTCGCGCTCGGGCGCATGCGACCGTCGGCGTCGGTCGGGGGATCGCGGCCGCCGGGATCCGCCCGCCGGACTGGGGTCCCGCGGGCACCATCAACCTGCTGGTGCAGGTCGACGCACCCCTCGACGACGCGGCGCTCGTCGGTGCGATGCAGACCGTGGTCGAGGCGAAGGTCCAGGCCCTCGCCGACGCCCGGATCCGTGCGCGCAACCACTCCGGCTGGGCGACCGGCACCCCGACCGACGCGGTCTGCATCGCGGTGCCGTCCGGCGGCGGGGTGCCGTTCGCCGGCCCGGCGACCGTCGTCGGTGCCGACATCGCCCGTGCGGTGCACGCCGCGGTCCTGACCGGGGCGCTCGCCGACCGGGCCGACCACGAGGCGACACGGCGACGGTTGGCCGAGGCGGCACGGCCGCCGTCGGCGTAGGCGGCGGGGATGACCGGTCTGGCAACGGGGCCGGACGATGTGACGAACCCCGCCAGATGTGGCGGCCTACGTGACATCGTGGCCCGCTCTCCGGGACGGGGCCCGAACCGCCCATCGATCGTGTCACGAACCCCGCCGGATGTGGCCTACGTCACACGGTCCACCGTCAACGGGATCGCCCCGTCGGACGATGTGACCAACCCCGCCGGATGTGGCGGCCTACGTCACATGGATCCCACCCCCGTCACGTGACGCCACCCGTCACCGCCCGACCGCGCGCCGTACGCCGCGTCGTGCCCGGCGTCCCGGCCGGCTCTCCCCCACACCGTGGCCGGCCCGCCATAGGATCGCCGGGACCCCGACCAAGGACCCGCCCGCGATGCCCGACGTGCCGACGAAGATCCAGCTGCGCGAGGACCAGATCCCGACGCACTGGATCAACCTGCTGCCCGAGATCCCCGGTGGAGCACTGCCGCCGCTGCACCCCGGGACGATGCAGCCCGCCGGTCCCGACGACCTCTCGGCGCTCTTCCCGCCGCAGGTCATCGAGCAGGAGGTCTCGCCCGAGCACGAGATCGTCATCCCCGACGCTGTCCGTGAAGCGCTGGGGCTGTGGCGTCCCACCCCGATGTACCGGGCCAAGCGTCTGGAGCAGGCGATCGGTACCCGCTCGCGGATCTACTACAAGTACGAGGGGGTCTCCCCCGCCGGATCGCACAAGCCCAACTCCGCGGTCGCGCAGGCCTACGCCAACCAGCGGGCGGGGATCACCAAGCTCACCACCGAGACCGGTGCGGGCCAGTGGGGCAGCGCGCTGAGCTTCGCCGCCGGG
>JBFWKS010000238.1:0-7111 GCA_050252545.1 Solirubrobacteraceae bacterium | reverse complement strand
TGACCTTCAGCGGTACCGCCCGGTCGTAGTCCAGGGGACCGCTACCGGTGAGCTGCGGTGTCCGCGGGCCCGACGGGCCGTCGTCACCGCCGATCAGGACGAGGGCGAGGACGGCCACGACGACGATCGCCGCAACCCCCCCGAGCAGTGCGCGCATCATGCGACGTCGCATCCTTCCAGAGTGGTAGCCGGAACGTGGGCGGTGCCGGGTGGTCGCACCTGCCGAACGGCCGTGCCGGCGGATCTCCCACAGGCAGCTGGCGAGGGCCATGATCTCGGCGGCGACGACCGACACCGCGAGGCCCTCCGGGCCGAAGATCGGCGTCAGGGTCAGCGACAGGACGAGGCTCGTGGCCCCGGCCCGCAGGGCGGAACGCACGATCGCGCCGTCCATCCGCAGGGCCATCATCCAGCCGCCGGCGAGCACGCTCGTCACCCCGATCAAGGGGAGGATGAGGACGAGGATCCGCAGCAGCCCGACGCCCTCCTCGTAGTCGGCGCCGAACACGAACGGCACGAGCCATCCGGCAGCTAGCGCCAGGACCGCAGCCCCGGTTAGCGCACCGGTGGCGAGGACGCCGACGGCGATGAACGCGAGCTTCCTGGCCCTGTCGGTGGCGCCCTCGGACTGCAGGCGCGCCATTCGGGGGAAGACCGCCATCGCGACCGGTCCCATGAGCTGCACGAGCGAGCGGACGATCCGCTCGGCGGCACCGAACTGCGCGACCTGACCCGACGGGGCGAAGAACCCGAGCACCAGGACGTTCGCCGAGGAGTACACGGCGATCGCCCCGGTGCCGGCGAAGACCGCGGTGGACTCGCGCAAGGTCGCCGGCGCCCGACGTAGCTGGGGCAGACGGAACGGGATCCGCCGGTACATCAAGGTCGTGCCCACGAGGCAGACGGCGGTCGTGGCGAGCGCGTTGCACGCGACGGCGATCCACACGTCGCCCGGGGCGGCGACGAGGACGAACACGCCGATGACCCCGGTGAGGCGGGCCACGAACTGCACGAGACTGATGAGGCGCAGCCGTTCGTGACCGACGAAGAACCAGCCCGGATAGAGGCCTTGGGCGACCGCTGTCAGCCAAGCGAACGCGACGATCGCGGGCTCCGCTCGCAGCGCCTCTATGACCAGAAGCGCGCCGATCGCGGCGACGGTCGCGACGAGGATCAGGAGCAGGCGGGCCCCGAGGATCCGAGCGGCCAGGGCGGCGATCCGCTCGTCGTCGCCCCGGGATTGGGCGACATCGCGGGCCCCGGTGTACTCGAAGCCGAAATCGATGAGCAGACCGAGCACCAGCGCCAGGCCCTGCGCGATGAGAACGACCCCGAACGCGTGCTCCTCCAATACCCGGGACAGGTACGGGAGCGTCAGCAGCGGCAGGATGAACGTCGCGAACTGCACTCCCAGCAACGACGCCGCGTTCTGCCCGACCGGATGCCGGGCCACGCGGCGCACCAAGGACCACGGCTTCACGCGGGCCCCTCGGATACTGAGCGACCGGAGTCGCCGTCGTAGGAGGCGGGCACGGGCGCACCCTACTCGCTGGTCACCGGATGCCTCCCGGCTCCGACCCCGGCGCCGCTATCGTGCGCGCCGTGGAGTCCCCAGCGCCCGTCGAACCCGTCGAGTCATCGACCGTCCACGATCCGTCGATACCGGTCGTCGTCGTCGGTGGCGCTCCCTGGAGCCCGAACGTCAACTACTCGTCGGTCCAGACCGCGCGTGAGCTCGGTCACCGACGGGACGTGCTCTACGTCTGCAGCGAGGTCCAGGCCCCGCTGCCCGAGCGGGTGCGCCAACTCCTTGGCCGACGGCCGCGCCGGCGGTTGCTGCGGACGCTCGGGAGCCTGGAGCCGCGCAACGTCGAGGGACGGGTATGGGTGGCAACGCTCGAGGGGATCGCGAGCATCCTGCCCGCCGGTCGACCCGCGATCGTGCGTCGCTACAACTTGTGGCGGACCCGCCGGGCGATCCTTCGGTGGCTCGCCGAACGTGGTGCCGATCGGTGCGTGCTGGTCATGTACTGGTGGTTTGCCGCCGACCTCGTGCCTCGCATCCCGCACGTCACAGCGGTCTACGACGTCGCTGACGAGCACGCGGCCTACCCCAACTCGTCTCTCAAGGCGACGACCGTGCGTCGGCTCGAGTCTCGAATGCTCGACGCGGTGGACCACAGCCTCGCGGTGTCGCCGGCGCTTGTGCCGCCTCGCGAAGGCCCGGGGCGCCAGATCGTTGTGGCACCCAGCGGGTTCGACGGTGAGCTCTTCGATGAGCTCGTGGGCACCGAGTCGCGGCTCCCGGATTACGTAGTGGACCCGGGTCGGCCGGTGATCGGCAGCGTCGGAGCGCTCGGTGGCCGCGTCGACGTCGATCTGGTGCTCGAGATCATCCGTCGTCGTCCGGGGTGGACGTTCGTCTTCATCGGCTTCGACGCCGAGACCGCCGTCCCGGGCCTGGCCGACCTGCCCAACGTACGCCTCCCCGGGGGCACCCCGTACGCCGAGGGCCTGCAGTCGATGGCTGGCCTGGACGCGGCCATCATCCCCTTCAACCACACGGACTTCACCCGCGGCAACTCGCCGCTGAAGGTTCTGGACCATCTGGCTCACGGGCTGCCGGTGATTACCCCGGACCTACCGGACTTCCGGGCCCTGGCGGAAGACACGCCGGGTTCGGTGATTCTCGCCGAGGGAGTCGACGCCTGGCTCGAGGCGCTGGACGCCGCCGTCGCCGAGCCGTCAGATTCGCCGATGCGGAGCGCGCGCAAGGACTTGATCCGGCGCCGCAGCGTGCGGCGTCGCGTCACGGCGATGCTCGAGGGGCGCGCCCCGGACTACGCGCAGCCGGTCGGTGACGACTGACGAGCCGACGGCATCGACGGCGAACCGGGTACCTACTCGGGCCCGTCTGGGTGGACCACACCACCACCGTCGATTTCGGGCAGGATCAGCGTCGGCCGCTGAGGAGGAGCGCGCGATGAGCGGCCTCGCGCGCGCCCCACACGCCGGACCGTCGCAGCGCGAGGGCGTGGCGAGCAGCAACGGCAGGCGGCAGCGAAGGGTGCACCGTCGGCCACCGCACGACCGACGCGGGTCGGTGGACTGCCCCGCCGTATGCTGCGGCGCGGGCCGTCCACTCGCGGTCGGCCAGCGGGCCGAACCGATCAGCCCGCGGCGGGTCGAGGTGCCGGAGCACGTCGGCCTCGATGAGCAGGTGGTGTGCGCTTGCGCTCGTGATCGGCGCGCCACCGACGGCCGCCAGGTCGATCGTCGCCTCGCGCTCGGTGTTCCACGTCGGCAGGGCCCCGCGATCGAGCGAGCCGTCCGGGCGGATCACCGACCCGGTTCGTAGCGCGGCGGCCCGTCCGGCCGGCAGTGGAGCCGTCAGCCGCTCGAGGGCACCGGCGTCCGGGATGCCGGTGGCGATCCACACCATGTCGACGCCGTCACGGACGGCGTCGTGGGCCACGGTCCACCACACGTCGCCGTCGGCCGTGGCGATCGCGTCGACGCCGGCGCCCACGTTGTGCAGGCGGTGGCGGAGCGGGGTGGGGACGATGAGCAGGAGACTCATCGGACCGGGTGCCGCAGACCGTCGCGGACGCCACGACCGATGACCCGCAGCGCCTGCGCGTCCGGCCACCGGCGCAGGTACTCCACCGTCCATCGAACCGTCGTGATCGTGCACAGCACCTTCTCGATGGGGTACAGAGACGCCGGGCTGCGCAACATCAACAGCGTGTTCCGCAGCGCCCAGTAGAAGCGGTCACGGTCACCGGTCACCGTCGAGTGCGGTCGCGCGGTCGCGTGGGTCACCACGCTGTCTGGAACGAGGTAGCCGGTGCCGCCGTCGCGCAGGAGTCGGCCGGAGTACTCGAAGTCGTCGTTCCAGATGAAGTAGTGGGCGTGGGGGAGCCCGTGCCGGTCGATCGCGTCGCGGTGGACGGCCATCGAGACGAACGTCGAGTGGCGCAGCAGGACCAGCCGACGGGCGACCGCGGCGCTGGCGGCGGCCGGGTGCCACCAACGCACCCACGGCCCGTTCATCGGGTGGGGGCGGCCGTCGGTCCAGTTCACGCGACTGGCCAGCAACGTGGCGGGCCGCCCGGCCGGGGCACGGTCGGCCCCGGCCAGCAGCGCCTCGAGCGCATCCGGCTCTGCGAACGTGTCGTCGTCGAGGACCCAGATCCAGTCGAACCCGGCGTCGTACGCGTGACGCATGCCGGTGTGGAAGCCACCGGCCCCGCCGACGTTCTCGGCGGTCCGCACCGTCGTCACGTCGGGGAACTCGTCGGTGAGCACCTGCTGCGTGCCGTCCGACGACGCGTTGTCGATGACGAGAATTCGGTCCGCGGAGCGCGTCTGCGCCTGCAATCGGCCGAGGCACTCCCGCAACAGGTCGCGCCGGTTGTGGGTGACCACGACCGCGCACACCCGCGGCGACCGGCCGGGGGCAGCGTCACGAGTGACGGTCCCCGACGGTGATTCACCCCGGTCCGCGTTGACAGCCCCCCGGCCGCGACCTAGCATCGCCTGCATGGTAACCACCGAGGAGCGCGAGGCTCTCGAGGAGCGCCTTCGCTCATCCCTCGAGGAGTACGCTCCGCCCGCCGAGCTGCCGCCGTTGCCGCCGCTCAGCCCGGTGGCCCGGCTCTACGCGTCGCCGCGCGTCCACCGGGTGGTGCCGCGTGCGCTGGACCTTGGCCTCGTCCGCGCCCGGGTGGCGCGTGCGTGGCGCAAGGGCGGACCGGAGCGCGACAACGCGCTGAAGGCGATGGAGCTGCTGCTCGGCAAGTCGGAGCGGGCGTCCGAGGTGCCGGAGCTCGCCAAGCGACACCTGGTCGAGTCGGCGTACCGCTCGGCCCTGCTCTGGCGACCGTGGGACACCGGCGGCCTGCAGATGCAGGACGCCCACTTGGCGCGCGAGGCGATGGCGGCCGGCCGCGGGGTCATCCTCACGTTCCTGCACCACGGGCCCTACGTCGGCCTGACGGTGTCGGTCGACCGGGCCGGCGTCCATCCGTACGCCCCGATCGCGCCGTTCTACTTCGAGGAGCCGGTCCCCGGCTTCCGTGGCCATCGCGACCGGCAGCACGCCGCCTGCCTTGCCCGTGGCGCCACGACGTTCAACGTCGCCGGTGGTTTGCGGCTCATGCTGGACATCGTCCGCAGCGGGCGGTGCCTGGGCATCGCGCCCGATCTGCCCGGCAACCTCGAGGTGACGGTGCTCGGTCGGCGGGTGCGGACCGCACCGGGGGCGGCGAAGCTGTCGCAGCGCAGCGGTGCCCTGGTCGTACCGGTCGTCATGGAGCGGCACCGGGGCGGCGCGCGTGCGCGGGCACGCATGCTCCCCGCGATCGACCCGACCGATCACGAGAGCGCCGAGAGCCTGCAGCAGGCGATCTTCGACGCCCACGCGCCGGCGCTGCTCGCCTGGCCCGAGGCGCTGGAGTGGCCCTTGGAGCGGTGGGTGCCCGCCGACCCGGCCGACGCGGAGCGGTTCGGGTTCACCAAGCCGGAATGAGCGACCGGGCGGCCACGGCCGCCCGACCTCCCGTCCCGACGGTCAGACGCGCCGTGCCACGCCGATCCGGCCGTCGGCGTCGATCCGCTCGAACCGGCCGTCCGCGCCGGTGAAGAGCGCCGCGAACGTGTCGGCGATGTCCGCCCACGCGTCGGGGTCCACGTCATCGAGCACGAGCAGACCGCCGGACCGCAGCAGGCCGGCGACGACGTCGAGCTCACGCCCCAGGTACTCGGCATCGTGGTTGCCGTCCAGCAGCGCCAGGTCGAAACGTCCCGGCGCGACGGTCGCGAGGCGGGGGAGGGCGTGCTCGCTCGCCAGGCCGTCGGCGAGCTCCTCCCAGGGCGAGGCGAGGTCGTCCCACGACCCGATCCCGTCGTTGCCGAGCGTCGCCTCCAGCGAGTAGCCGGTGGCCACGAGCACCCGGTCCTGGAGCCCGAATCGGCGCAACAGCCACAGCACGTAGGACGCCGGACGCACGATCCCGCGGTGCGAGATGTCGGGGTCGATCCCGACGACCACCGAGTCGGGGTGCCGGTCACGCAACAGCGCGGCCGTCGACGCCAGCGACACGCCGACGAAGTTGCCCACGTGCAGCCCGACGAGCGGCCGGTCGCTCGGCAGGTGCTCACGGACCGCCGCGGCGCACCGCTCCAGCGACGCGGCCGGCATCGACCCGTCCCGGACCTCCTGCTCGACCAGACCGCGCTCCACCAGCAGCGCGATCGCCGTCTCGTAGTCCCACGCACGCACGTCGTCCGCCGCGGACTCGGTGCGGACCGCGGCGGCGTCCAGGCGCGTGCGCCGGTCGCGCAGGAGCTGCTGACGCTCCCGCTCGGCCCGGCGCCGCTGGATCGCCGTCACGACGCCGTACGGCAGCAGGTCTCGCAGGCGGTCCGCCGGTCGCCGCTCGCGGCCGGTCATGCCGTCGGCCTTCCCGTCGCCAGGCCCTCGAGCAGGGCGGTCGCGGTGTCGAGCGCCTCGCGCATGCAGTCGTCCATGTCGATGTAGACGTAGTTGGCCAGCCGTCCGGCGAAGTGGACCCGGTCCGCGCCGATCTCGGTGCGCAGCAGGTCCTGGTAACGGTCGTTGAGCTCGCGGTTCTCGGGCAGCTCGATCGGGTAGTAGCGCGACGGCGCACCGGTGAACTCGAACCCGAGCACCGTGCCCTCGCACTGCTGCCCCGATGCGTGCTTGGTCTCGTGGACCCGGATGAACGGGAACGCCTTGGACGGGTAGTTGACGACCATCGCCCCTTGGGCCAGGTCGACGTGTGGGACGTACACGGACCGCACGTCGATGCCCCGCCAGTCGAGCGTGCCGAGCGTGCCGCCGGCGAACTCGTCGAGCGGGCAGGTGAGGATCACCAGGTCGGCGCCCGCCGACCGCACCTCGGCGTCGAGGTTGTCCAGCGTCACGTCGACACCGGTCCGCACCGTCACGCCGGGGGCGCCCAGGAGTCCGTCGATCAGGTCCGTGTAGCCGTTGGGTCCGGCCGGCCAGCCCTGGAACGGGTCGGGGAACAGGTACGGGTCGTTGTCCCACCGCACCGACACGCGCCGCGGCGCCCACTGGGCCGAC
>JBFWKS010000237.1:0-7121 GCA_050252545.1 Solirubrobacteraceae bacterium | reverse complement strand
TCTGACGATCGGGATCGACGAGGTGTTGGACGCGAGGATCGCGTCGGCCGGTTCGACGACCTCGGCGAGCCTGCGGATCACGTCGAGCTTCGCGTCCTTGCGCTCGACGACCGCCTCGACGACGAGCTGCCGGTCGGCGAGATCCGTCATCTCGCTCGACGCGCGCAGCCGGCCGAGGGTCGCATCGGCGTCCTGGGCGGTGAGCTTGCCGCGGTCGACGCCCCGCTGCAGCGACTTCTCGATCCGGGCCCGGGCCGCGTCGGCCGCGTCCGGGGACACCTCCACGATCACCACGTCGCACCCGGCACGAGCGGAGACCTCGGCGATCCCCGACCCCATCTGTCCCGCGCCGACGACCCCGACCCGGTCGATCGCCCCCGACGCGCTCATCGCGACACCCCGACGGCGACGGCGCACCGCGGTGCAACCGGGGTCGCGGGCGCCGGATGGTGGGTGATCGTTCGGGTGGTCCGGGGCATGCACCGACGCTAGTGCGAGCGCATGCGTCACCGCCACCCACCGAACGAGGGGGGCGCGCACGGACGAGGAGGACGCGACGACAGCGCAGCTGGCCGACGGGGTGATGGGACGACAGGCAGGCGCCCGGTCTCGCGGTCATACGCGAGGTACTGCCGTCGGCCGGCGACGCTCGGTCCGACGCGGCGGACCGCGTGAAACGGCTGGTCATCGTCGACCGCGCCCTCTGGAACGTCGTTCCATTCGATGTTCACCGAGCTCGACCGGTCCGGTCAGGTCGAGAGCCGCCCCAGCGGCCCACCCGCGACCCCGTCCCCCGGCGGAGGCCCCATGTCCGGTGCGCCGGCGTCGACGAACCGGCCCTCGCGGCGGCGGGCGGCGCGGCGGACGGCGACGATCACGGCCGGGCCGAACGCCAGGGCGAAGACGAGGTTGCCGACCGCGTGGGCGATGTCGAACGGCAGCGCCGACACGATGATCAACGGGAGGGTGTCCTCGGCCGGCCCGTCGGTGAAGGTCAGCCACGTCGACAGCGCCATGATCAGTCCGAAGAGCAGGCCGGCCGCCCCGCAGACGAGGGCGATCGTCCAGCGGCCGGCCCTCCCGCGGGTCACCGTCGCCAGGCCCGCGCCGATCAGACCGCAGACGCCCCAGGCGACCATCTGCCACGGCGTCCACGGACCGTGGCCGAAGACGAAGTTCGACGTGAGCGCGGCGAACGCACCGACGGCGAAGCCCGGTGCGGGGCCGAGCACGAACCCGGCGAGCAGCACGATGTCGGTCGTCGGCTTGATGTTCGGGAGCGGCGCGAACGCGACCCGGGCGATCGCCGCCAGGGCCGCGAGCGTCGCGACGAGCGCCAGGGTGCGGGTCGAGGGGCGGCTGCGCTCGTACCAGCGCAACCCCGCCACGACGATCCCCACCACGACGCCGAACGCCGGCAGCGCCCAACCGCTCACCGGGAGATCCCGTCGCCCTCGCGGGTGGGACGCGCGCCACGGGCCGGGGTGGCGGGCAGGGTCGGCGGGGCGGGGCCGCCCGGCGTGGCGGGGCCCTCCCACGCAGCCAACCACGCTGCCCCGTCTCGGGGGGTCAGCGGGGTCGGCTCCCCCGGGCCGACGCGGTCACCGAGGATCCGGGCGGTCTGCGTCCCGAAGTACCAGCCGCCGGACAGCACCTCGCCGGCGGGGGCGTCGGCGAGCAGGCGACCGTCGGCGAGCAGCAGGACGCGGTCGGCGATCTCGGCCGCGAACTCGACGTCGTGGGTGGCGACGATCACCGCGGTGCCGTCGGCGGCCAGACGGTCGAGCCGCTCGCGCAGCGCCGCTCGGGCGACCGCGTCCATGCCACGGGTCGGCTCGTCGAGTCCGACGAGCGCCGGCCGGTCCTGCCCGCCCAGGACGACCGCCAACGCCACGCGCTGACGCTCGCCGCCGGACACGTCGCGGGGGTGGCGATCGGCCAGGTGATCGACCCCGGCCGCGCGCAACGCGGCGGTCGTCGTCTCGTCCCCGACCCGGTCGTGGAGCAGGTAGTCGCCGGGACGCTGGGTGAGCAGGCCGATCCGTCCCCCGGGCCGGATCCGTCCCCGCGTCGGGTCCTGCAGGCCCGCGATCGTCCGCAGGAGCGTCGACTTGCCGGCACCGTTGCGTCCCAGCAACGCCACGCGCTCGCCGCGGGTGATCGTCAGGTCGATCCCACGCAGCACGGCGGGCCCGTCGCGCAGCTCCAGCCACAGGCCGGTGGTCCGCAGCGCCGGACCGTCGGGATCGGGGGACGGCGCCGCGGCATGCCGGCGGGGCCGACGAGGCCGCCACCGCGCCTGCCCCGCGCCATTCCGGGCCACGCGTTCCGCCGGTGCGGCGACGCCGTCGGGGACCCCGCCGACCCCGGCGTCGTCGAGGGCCCGGCGCGCGTCCCGCACGCCGACGGGCAGCCCGCCGCCGGCGCGGCCCGCGCCGGCGAACAGTCGTGCAGCCGGAGGGAGCAGGCCCGGTGCGGCGGTGCCGGCCCAGGCGAGGAACCCGGACGGGTCACCGTCCCAGACGATGCGGCCGGCGTCCATCGCGACCACCCGGTCGGCGTGGTGCAAGCAGCGGTCCAGGCGGTGCTCGGCGAGCAGGACGGCGGTGCCGTGCTCCTCGTTGAGGCGCCGCAGCAGCCACAGGAGCTCGTCGCCGGCGACCGGGTCCAGCTGCGAGGTCGGCTCGTCGAGGAGCAGCAGCCGACCACCGCCGGGACCGGTGTCACCCGCGGCCAGCGCCGCCCCCAGGGCGACCCGCTGCAGCTCGCCGCCCGACAGCTCGTGGACCGGACGGTCGAGCAGCCGCTCGATCCCGAGCGCGAGGGCGACCTCCTCGACGGCGCGGGCGACAGTGACCGGGGCGGCCCCCCGGAGCTCCAGCGGCAGCGCCAGCTCGGCTCGCACCCCGTTGAGGACGACCTGCGTCTCGGGTTCCTGCAGGACGGTGCCGACGCGCCGCGCCAGGTCCGCGGGGCGCGCGTCGCGGGTGTCGACCCCGCCGACGGTGACGTGCCCGGCGAGCGTGCCGCCCAGATGGTGCGGCGCCAGGCCCGCGGCGGCGTGCAGCAGCGTCGACTTGCCCGACCCGGACGCGCCGGCCAGGAGGACGAGCTCGCCGGGCCCGATCCGCAGGTCGACGTCGACGAGCGCCCGACGGTCCGCGTCGGGATGCCGGTACGACACGCGGTCCAGGCACAGCAACGCGGGACCGGTCGGACGATCACGGTGGTGATCGGGGGGCGTCGCGCTCAACGCGCCTCCGGTGCGGCGAGCACCGCACGGGCGACCGGTGGGGGACGTCGGCCGACGCCACGACGCAGCGACAGGGGGCCGAGGATCAGGACCGCCATCGCCGTGGTCAGGGTGAGCGCCGCCGCGTCGATCGGCACGCCCAGGCGCGGGGTGATCGACACGTCGGCGATGCCACCGATCTCGGCGACCGCGGCGACCGCCACCAGGCAGGCCGCCGTACCGGCGATCGCCCGGTCTGGCCCGGACCACGGCGACCTCGCACGCCGGGCGCGGATCCCGAGCCCGTGTCCGCGCAGCTCCAGCGTCGCGGCCAGATCGCCGGCACGGTCGAGGGTCGATCCCATGACCGAGCGCAGGACGAGCAGCCGCGCGCCGCGATCCTCCGTCGATCCGGGGCTGCCCGGCGGCCGGGTGCGGCGCGCGTCGGCCATCCGCCGCCCGTCGCGGGCGAGCACCGGCACGATCCGCAGCGCGAGCGCGGCGGTGAGCGCGGCGTGCGGCCACCGCGGACGCAACGCCCGGAGCAGCCCGTCCGGGTCGACCGCGACGACGAACAACGCGCCGATCAACAGCAGGACGACCAGCCGCAGCGCCAGGATCGCCCCGGCGACGATCGCTTCGAGGGTGACGTCGAGCGCGCCGAGGCCGGGGACGGTGCCCAGCCGTAGGAGCACCGTGAGGCCATCGCGCAGCACGAGCCCGTTGATCACGACGACGAGGAGCCCCATGGGGATCGCGACGAGCAGGACGCGGCGTTGGGCGGATCCGGCACCGCAGCGGGCACCGGCGGCGAGCACGCAGGCCCCGACGACACCGAGGACGAGCGGGTGGGTGACCGCCAGCGCGACGACGACCAGCGCGAGGCACCAGGCGGCCGCGATCGCCGGACGGGCGGCGCGCAGCGGATCACCGCCCGGCGAGTGCCCGAGCCGTCCGACGCCGCCGAGCATGCGGTCGGTGGCGGCGGACGCGCGCGACGCGGGGCGTGCCGTCACCGATCGTCCTCGGGCAGCGCAGCGACCCTGTTGCCGTCGACGCGAACCGCGAATCGACCGGCCAGGTCGTCCGTCCGAAGCGCGGCGGCGGCGGCGGTCGCGGCCTCCTCGTCGGCGCCGGTGACCACCCACACCGCCTGCTTCGGCGTCGGCAGGACCGCGGCGACGAGCCCCCAACGGTCGCGGTGCGCACGGGTCGCATCACCGGCGCGATCGAGCGTGGTCAGGGTCCGTCCATCCCGGTCGACCCGCGCGAGCACGCCGGAGCGCCTGGGGCCCTGCTCCAGCCGGTCGACACCGGGGGTGGTGCGCAGAGCGCGCCAGGTTCCGACGAGCATCCGCGGTGCGCCGGCCGCCGCGGTGATCGGGGCGTCCAGCGCGCGCGGGGTCGCGGACACCCCCGCCTCGTCGAGCCGGCGCACCGCGGTGGTGCACGCCGACCCGCCGGGCTCGGCGCAGGCCAGGTCGATCGCGGTCCGGTCCGCGACACGGAAGGGCCGGGGGAACGCCCCGACGACCGCGCCCATGCGGGCGGCCTCGTAGTCCTGCCGGTCCCACCAGATGTGATCCCCGTCGCCGACGCGGATCTCGGCGGCGCCGCGGTCGGCGAGGACGCCGTTGTGGAAGTACACCCAATCGAGCGACCGACCCGCAGCGTCCTGCTCGGCCTCGACGCCGCCGATCGCCCGCACGAACGTGCCACCGGACTCGGCCCGCACGTCGGTGTTGCGTTGCAGCAGCCGCACCACGGTGTCCTCGCCCGACACGTCCGCGTCGGAACGGTCGAGGACGACCTTGCGACCGACGTCGTCGGTGACGCGCAGGGCCACGTCCTCGGGGGTGTCGCCCTCCCCCACGCCGCAGCCCACGAGGACCGCGACCGCCCCGACCACGGCGAGCGCCGACGCCCCGCGTCGGGTCGCCGACCGGATCGGCACGGGCCGCCACCGCGAGGTCCCTCCGAGCGGGTGCGCACCTGGCATCGACCGCGGCGCCCGTCGCGCCTGCCTCGTGTCCGTCAGCCGGCCGTTCGCGTCCGTGCCCACCGTGTCCATCCGTTCAACGTCCGATCGATCGTCGTTCGCCGACCGCCCCGGCGGCGGCGCAGAGGAGCACCAGGCCGCCCAGGCCGATCGGGGCCCACGGGGTGCCGGTCGTACCGAGCGACGCCGCCCGCAGGCCGGCCGCGACCGCCTCCTCCCCACGGCCCTCGGTGCCGCGCGGCCGCTCGACGACCGTGCCGGACACCGCGGAGCCCCCGACCGCGGCGGCGCCGTGGCGCTCGGCGCGGCTCGCGTTCTGGACGCCACCGTCGCTGCCCACGCCGCTGGCGGCCGCCGTGCCGGTGGCCCCGTCCCGGCCCTTCGGACCGTCGCGTCGCTCCTGGTCCTTCTCGGTGTCGCGCTCCCCGCCGGTGGTGGCGCCACGACTGCCGGGCTGGGGACGGGCGAAGAGCTCGGCGCCACGACCACCGCCGCCGGCGACGACCTCGCCGTCCGCATCGCGCTGCACCCCGCCCTGCCCCTTGCGCGACCCGGCCCGGGCCCGACGGCGCTGCTCGCGCCGGCGCGTGGCCTGGCGCTCGCGCCGGCGGACCTCGGCGGCGCGCGGCGGGGCGGGCACCGGCCACGGGTGCCCGGCGAACGCCGGCGCCGCATAGGCCGTGACGAGGACCGGGTTGAGGTTGCTCGTTCCGGTCCAGCGCAGCGACCCGTCGCGCTGCTGGAGCCCGGCCAGGTAGGTGAGGGGGTCGGCACCGGCGCCGTCGGGCCCACGCCAGTCACGCGGGTCGACGCCCGTGGCCCACAGCGCCTGGACCACCCATGGCGTGGTCGCCCCGTTGGAGTCCTCGTCCAGGTCGGGCGTTCCCCACCCCCCGTCGGCGTTCTGCGTCGCGCGCAGCCACGCGACGGCGCGGCGGACCGGTTCGGTGTCGCAGCGCCCGGCGGCGCAGAGCGTCTGCACCGCGGCACCGGTGACGTCGGTGCTGGCCGCGCCGTTCGGAGCGACCGACGGCCACGCACCGTCGGGGCGCTGCAGCGACGCGATCGCGTCGGCGCCCCGGGCGACGGCCTGCCGCAGCGGCCGGTGCGGCCGGGGGATCGCGACGAGGAACATCACCGCGAAGACCGTGTCGTTGACACCGGGCGATCGACCTTTCGCGGTGTGGGCGAACCACCCCGGCGCGACCGGGCGCCCCCCGCGTGGCGTGTCGCCGGCCCCGTCGCTCCACGCCGCCGTGGCCTGCCGGGCCAGCAGCGGTCCGACGTAGTCGCGTCCACCGAACCTGCGCGGGTCGTCGCCCGCCGCGACCGCCAGCATCCCGATCCGCTGGTACTCCGTCGTCACGGGCCGACCGCCGGACATGATCACCGGGCCGCTGCGGGCCACGAAGTCGACGACGCTGCGGCGGCCGCCCGGAGGGATCTGGTCCCTGGGGTTGATCCCGGCCGCCGCCAGCCCCAGGCCGACCCAGGCACTGAACTCCGGCGCGGACGCGGCACCACGGCGCCCGCCGTAGCCGCCGTCGTCGTTCTGGACGTCCTGGAGGAACCCGACGAGCCGATCGAGCCCTCCGCGGGCGGCGCGATCCGGCGCAGCGGTCGCCGGCGCCGGGCCGAGTGATACGCACCCGAGCAACAGCGCGACCACCGCCGACGCCGTCCCGGATCGGCGGCTGCGGCGGTCGGTGGTGATGGCGATGCGTCTGCCGGGAGTGCGTGGCATTGGTCATCCCCCATCCCCGAGGGGTCGTGACGTCGGAGCGGACCGCGACGGGTCTCCTGGCTCGCACGCATTCGGGGCCGCGCCTTCCCGGGCCGTGAACCGTGCCCCGTGGCTGCCCCGTGGGGCAGCGGCCTTCTCCGTGCTCA
>JBFWKS010000236.1:0-7122 GCA_050252545.1 Solirubrobacteraceae bacterium | reverse complement strand
AGCGCGAAGACGACGAACGGCCGGCCGTTGCCGATGTGCACGCGGCTGTAGATCGTCGGACCGCAGACGAAGATCCCGACGCGGCCCGCCACACGCGGCCGGAGCTCGCGCAGCTCCCCGCTGGCGGTGTCCTGCAGACGGATCGTGCGCACGACCGCTGAGGGTATCGACGGGGCGGGCGCACGGCCCCGCCCCGTCGAACGGGGGTCAGCGGTTGCCGCTGACCTCGGCGCTCGTCGTGACCGCCGCCTCGTCGTCGGACGACGACTCGCCCGCCGGCGTCGCGCCCGCGACGTACGGGTAGGGGTTGGACTCCTCCTCGCCCTCCTCGAGGTACACGGCATCGGCATTGACGGCCCACAGGTCGTGGTCGGCGCCGAAGACGTTGTCGACCGCGCGCATCGCGGTCAGCATCGAGTGGTCGGAGTTGTTGTAGCGGTGCAGGCCGTTGCGCCCGACCTGCTGGAGGTTCTCGACGCCGGCCAGCCACTCGGCGATGACCGCGACGTTCTCCTTGTACGCGTCGTCGTAGACCGGATACGCCTTCGGGACGCGCACGACGTAGCCCTTCTCGACCTGGCCGGGCTTCGCCAGGCCGATCTGCTCGAGCTCGCGGGTGGCGAGCGCGACGAGGTCCTCGTCCCTGCTGTCCCAGAGCTCGTCGCCCTTGAAGCAGAAGTACTCCATGCCGACGCAGGCCTTGGAGTCGTCGGGAACCATCCACGGCGACCAGGAGCGGAAGTTCTGGATCCGGCCGACCGTGACGCCCGGCTCGTGGATGTAGATCCAGTTGTCGGGGAAGAGGTCCTCGCCGTCGATGACGAGCGAGACGGTGAGGAAGTCGCGGTACTCGAGGCCCTCGGCGGCGCGCTTGACGTGCTCGGGCGCGCCGTCGGTCATCCGCAGCACGTTGCGCAGCGGGAGCGAGCTGATGACCTGGTCGAAGTCGGTGACCGTCTCGCCACCGGCGGTGACGGCGGTGATCCGGTTGCCCTCGAGCGTGAGCCGCTCGATCGGCGTCTCCATCGCGATCTCGCCACCGCGATCGGCGATGGCGCCGGTCATCTTCTCCCACATCTGGCCCGGGCCGTAACGGGGGTAGTCGAACTCGGTGATGAGCGTCTTGATGTCGCCGTTCTTCGACGGGAAGAACGCCTCCTTCGCCGCCGTCCAGAACGACAGGCCCTTGATCCGCTGAGCGGCCCAGTCGGCCGAGAGCTCGTTGCAGGGGCGACCCCAGACCTTCTCGGTGTAGGTCTTGAAGAACAGCTCGTAGAGCCGCTTGCCGAAGCGGTTGGAGACCCACTCCTCGAGCGTCGCCTCCGGCTTGCGACGGAAGGGCTTCTTCGCGACGGCCCAGAGGTAGGACAGGGCGGCGCGCGTCAGCTCGACGGGACCGAGCTTCTTGATGACGTCCATGCCCTCGAGCGGGTAGGCGAGGAACTTGCGGTTCCAATAGATCCGCGACATCCGCGGGCGGCGCAGGAACTCGTCACCCATGATCTCGTACCAGAGGTTCTCGACCTCCTTGACCTTGGTGAAGAACCGGTGCCCGCCGAGGTCGAACCGGTAGCCGTCGCGCTCGACCGTCATCGCGATGCCACCGACCTGGTCACCGGCCTCGTAGACCGTCACCTCGGCGTCGCGCTTGGCGAGGAGGTAGCCGGCGGTCAGGCCGGCCGGCCCCCCGCCGAGCACGAGGGTGCGGCCGTCGGGTCCGGGGGTCGGCGTCGGGTCGGTTCCGTGCATCGGGGCTCCAGCGGTGGGGGTCGAGCAGGGGCTCCTGAGGACTACACCCCAGGGGGCGAATGGTCACGGTCCAACGTCGAAGAGGACGCCGTAGACACCGCGTCCGGGGCCCTGTACCGGTCGACGCCCGACCATTCGTAGGCGCGGATCGGTCTGCAGCAACGCCTTCCAGGCGCGACTGCGATCGGCCACCAGCCGGGTCCACGGTCCCTGCCAGTTCCCCGTAGAGGTTACGGGAAGCACGAGCAGGACGCGAGAGCCCTCGGGCTGGTCGTCGATGAGGCGCCGCGCGACGCGCCACGGCTCCGCGGCCGTCAGCCGGTCCATCGCGTGTCGCCAGTCGAACAGGCGCACGTCGCTCTGACGTCCCAGCGCGGTGGCGTACCGGACGCCCTCGGGGGCTCCACGGTCACGCAGGTAGTAGTGGATCACCGTCAGCTGCTCGGGGTGGATGCTGATGACGAGATCGCCCTCCCGCAGGTGCGGTGCGACGGCGTCGGCGACCGGTACGGGCGAGCCCTTGGAGTGGAGGCGGTCGCCCTGCGTGTCGACGCCCCACATCACGAGCAGGACGAGGAGGATGCCGAGCGTGACGCGGCCCGAACGGGTCAGGACCGTGGCCGACAGCAGGACGAGGGGTCCGACGAGGACGCCCATGTAGCGGTTGGCCCAGGCCGGGTTCATGAGCGACGAGCCGAAAGCGAACAGCGCGATCGCGACGAACATCGCGGCCAGCACCGTCCCGTGCCGGAAGATCGAGCGGGCCAGCTCCGGATCCGGGATGCCACGGCCGCGGAACCGTCCGCGGGCGGCGGCGGCGAGCGCCCCGAAGCCGAAGACCATCGCCGTCAGCAGGATCGTCGCCTGGGCCGGACGGACCGCGAGCGACCCGATGCTCTCGACGAGCATCTGGAAGGTCGGCTTCAGCGACCAGGGGGCGCCGGTCTCGTCGGCCTGGCGCAGCAGCGTCGGCACCCACGGAGCCCACGCGACGGCGGCGGCCGCATGGATGAGGAACCCGATCCGGACGACCCGCCGCCGGGCGGCGCCGTCGGGCTCCAGCAGCGCGCGCACCCCGACCGCGACGACGCTGCCGCCGACGAGGAACACGGACCAGCTGTGCGTGTACAGCGCGACGATCAGGACGATCGCGAGCCCGATCTGGGAGCGCCGGCGCGCGCCCTCCGAGAAGACGTGCAGGTGCAGTCCGGCGACGAGCACCGACAGCAACGCCACCATCGAGTACATCCGCGTCTCCTGCGCGAAGTACGTGAGGTACGGCAGGACCGCCGCCATCGCCGTGGCCGCGAGCGCCGACCGGCGGCCGAGCGGTCCACGCGTGAGCCACCACGTGACCGGCACGGTCGCGACGGAGAAGAGCATCGAGAGCGTATGGGCGGACGCCTCCCCGTTGCCGAACAGCGAGATCCAGCCGTGCAGGAGCCAGTAGTAGGTCGGTGGGTTGCCGTCCAGGCGCAGCGCGTCCGGGATGCCGGCGAAGGAGTGGTCGGCGACGCCGACGCTGATCCCCTCGTCGATCCAGAACGGCGCCTCGAGGTTGCGGGTGCGGAGGTAGACCGACCACGCGGTCAGCAGGACGACCGCCCACGGCGCACCGGGCCCGACGAGCCAGCCGACGAACCGCTGCGCCCACGCCTCGGCCGCGTCGTACGCCCGGTGGGCGGGGCTGCTCGCGCCGCCGGTGGCGGGGGCGGGACCGGTCACCGGCGCGGTGGCCGTCCTCGCGGCGGCCGACGGGGCGTCCGCGTCGGCCGTGCCGGTGTCGTCGCTCACCGTGCGCCCTTCGGGTCGCAGGCCGCCTCGACGATCCACCGGCGGGTCCGTGCGATCTCACGGATGCCGGGGATGTCGCGGGCGACGGGGTGGATCTGGCGGTCCTTCGTGATCCGGGTGCGGAAGATCACGGCGTAGGGGCCGAAGGGCCGGTAGTCGATCTGCGAGGTGTGGAGGCGCAGGCGCCAGGCGAGCTGCGGGACCATGAGCTTGTGCGTGTGGACCGGCGCGCACGCCTTGATGCGCTCCGCGCCGCCTGCGGCCTCGATCGCGCGCGGCAGATCGGCGACCATCCGCGCCTCGTACTCGACCTTGTCGGTCTGGTGCGGCACGTCGGCGGCGGCAGCCACCGCGACCCCGGTGACCATCGCCACGAACGCGATCCAGCGCGCCTGCACCGGGACCCGGACCAGGATCGCGCCGGCCGTCGCGCAGAAGGCGACGATCAGCAGCGCCGCCGGCGGCACGAGGTAGCGCTCGTTGCCCGAGAACCCCCGCTCGGTCATCACCAGGACGACGCCGAGCCACGCGAGACCGAGCAGCGCCACACCGATCGTCGTCCGCCGGCGCACCCGTGGCGAGAGCGACCCGCTCGGCGCCCACAGGCCGGCGCGAGCGGTGGACCGGTCGTCGCCCGCGGGCGCGGTGTCGACGACGGGCGTGGTCTCGTCCTCGACCGCCCCGCCCCCGGGCGCCCGGGTCGTCGGTTCGGGATGCGCGTCGCCGCGCGAGGCACCGGCACGCAGCGCCACGGCCCCGACGAGCGCCACGCCGAACGCCACCCATGCCGCGGTCGGCACCATGCCGACGAAGTCCTTGGTCACCGTCCAGGCGGGGAAGGCGGTCAGGGATGCGGCCCCGGGGTCGGGGTTCTGGGCACGGGTGGCGGCGCGCAGCCAGTCGCCCGACCCCCACCGCTCCGGCGCCAGCCACGTGATCGGGAGGACGGCGACGGCGACCGCGACGGCGACCCGGTCGCGGTGGTCGCCGCGCCAGGCGATCCACGCGGCGAGCAGCAGCATGAACGGCCACGCCTCGGGTCGCAGCAGCCCGGCCGCGAGCGCCCACAGGAGCGCCCAGCGGTACCGGCCGTCGGCCATCGCGAGGACCGTGCCGAGCACGGCGGCGACGAGCACGCCCTCGCTGTTGGCGAGCCAGCCGTTGAAGATCCACCACGGCGCCAGTCCCATCGCCGCCGCGGCGATCAGTCCGGCGGCCGCACCGCCCAGGCGGCGGACGAGGACGAACGCCAGGACGACGGCGGCCATCGCGCCCATCCGCGCCGCGACGATCCAGACGTACGGGGCGGCGTCCCCGAACGGCGCGGCGAGCGTCGTCACGATCACCGGGAGCGGCTTCCACGACGGGCCCTCGACGGTCGAGAGGTCCCACTCCGTGATCTCGCGGCCCCAGACGATCCACGCCCACGGGTCGTACGTGGCGGTGGACGGCGCCAGCAGCGAGAGCAGCCCAAGGGCCAGGATCGCTCCGGCGACCACCGCGGTGGGCGTCCGGAGCTTGCGTCGCGCAGCGCCCATCGGCGCGACATCGTAGCGGCGGGCCCCGGCGCGCCGGGCCGCCACCGGCCGCGGCGGGCTCGCCGGCTCCCCGTGGGAACGGCCGTGGCGGCCCATCGACACGCGGGTCCGGGTCAGATGGATCGGACGACCGTGGCGATCGCCTGGGCGACCGCGCCCTCGCCCCGCCCGACGGCGTCGAGCCGCTCCGCCGTCGTCGCCTTGACGTTGACCGCACCCGGTTCGACGCCGATCGTCGACGCCAACCGGGCGGCCATCTCGCGCTTGTACCGGCCGAGCTTGGGCCGCTCGAGCACGATCGTCGCGTCGACGTTGGAGACGGTCCAGCCGGCGGTGGTCACGAGCCCGACGACATGGTCCAGCAACGCGAGCGAGTCCGCACCCCGCCAGCGCTCGTCGGTGTCGGGGAAGTGGTCGCCGATGTCGCCCAGCGCGAGTGCACCGAGCAGCGCGTCGATGACCGCGTGGGTCAGGACGTCGGCGTCGCTGTGGCCGTCGAGGGCGAGCTCGCTCTCGATCGTCACACCGCCGAGGACGAACGGCCGCCCTGGGTCGGTGACGAGCCGATGACTGTCCCACCCCAACCCGGTGCGCACCGCGACGACGGCCATCAGCCGGGACGCCCGGTCGACGGATCGATCGTCGGCGGGGGCGCGCCGCCATGACGGTGGGCGACCTCGCGGTCCGCGTCCTCGATCGGCACGGTGCGACGGTCGCGGCCCTCGAACGTCGCCAGCTCGGTGACGCCGACCTCGCGGAGCAGGTCGAGTGCCTCCCCGAATCCGTAGCCGAGGTGGTCGGGGCGGTGCGCATCGCTCGACAGCGCGATCGGGTTGCCGGCGTCGACGACCATCTCGAGGAACGCCCGGGCCGGGTAGATCTCGCCGACCGGCTTGCGCAGACCGGCGGTCGACACCTCGACGGCGATACCGGACTCGGCGATCGCCTCGATCGCCGGCTCGTAGTAGAACCGCGGGTCGCGCTCGGGGGACGGCCGGGCGTGGCCCCACACCTTCACGAGATCCGGATGGGCGAGGATGTCGTACAGGCCGCTGCGGGCCGCCTCCGCGAGGGTGTCGAAGTAGCGCTTCCAGACCTCGTCCGGGCCGCCGGCGCCGCGCCACACGTCCCAGTTGTCGCCGCTCTCGGAGTACTCGGCGTCGACGCCGCGGTCGGCGAGGAAGTGCACCGATCCGACGACGTAGTCCCACTCGCGGGCGTCGAGGAAGCTCGCCACCCGGTCCTCTCGGCCGGGCAGGAAGTCGGCCTCGATCCCCAGCCGCAGGTCGGTGTCCTCACGGACGAACCGACAGTACGCGTCCACGTCGTCGGTGGCCGAGTACCGCCAGAACGGGTGCTGCCAGATCCCCAGCGCCTGCTCGAACCGGTGGATGTGCTCGGCGACGCCGAGCTCGGTGATCCCGCGCTCCGTCGCCGCCCGGCGATACCGCCCGGCGTTGTCGGCCGTGAAGTACCGCTCCGGCTCCGACGGACGCTCGTCGGGGCGCAGGTGCACGTGGTAGTCGGTCAGCACGGGCCCGATTGTCGCGCAGCGGACGGTGGCTCCGCCCGCTCCCCGGGCCGGCGATGGGTCCCCAGCAGCAGCTCGGCCAGGCGCAGGTCCTCGGGCACGGTGACCTTGAGGTTGGAGCGCGGCGCGGGGACGAGTCGCACGTCGCCCCCGTCGGCCTCGACGAGCGACGCGTCGTCGGTCGCCGCGGCCAGCTCGGGCTCCGGCCGATCGAGTGCGGCGGTCAGCGCCGCGCGGCGGAACGCCTGCGGTGTCTGGACCGCCCACAGCCGGGAGCGGTCGAGGGTGCGCTCGACGCGGGCAAGACCGGTGTCGGTCGGGGCCCCGGCCTGCTTGACCGTGTCGGTGACCGGTGCGGCGGCGATCGCCGCGTCGGCACCGGCGGCCACGGCTCGCAGGCAGGCCTCGACGAGCCCGGCGGTGAGCTGCGGTCGTGCCCCGTCGTGGACGTGGATCGCCTCGTCGGCCGGTCCGGACCCGGCCGCACGCAGCCCCTCGCGGACGGAGTGC
>JBFWKS010000235.1:0-7137 GCA_050252545.1 Solirubrobacteraceae bacterium | reverse complement strand
GATCCCCCGCTCGCGGAAGTGCCGCTTGACCGACTCCCACGCGCCGCGGGCGGTGATCCCCAGGGCCTTGTGGTCGTACCCGGCGGATCCGCCGGACGCGAACGCGTCGCCGAGCCAGAACCCGCGCCCGGTCGAGATCCCGTTGGCGACGTCCGAGAACGATGCGGTGCCCTTGTCGGCGGCGACGACGAGGTAGTGGTCGTCGCCGTCGAGCACCCGGACGTGGGCGGGATGGACGACCTCGCCGTCGACGAGGTCATCGGTGACGTCGAGCAGCGCACTGATGTACCGCACGTAGCCCTCGCGCACCGCATCGCGGAGCGCCGCCGGCTCGGTCGGGGCGTCGCGCAGCAGGAACCCGCCCTTGGCCCCGGCGGGCACGATCACCGCGTTCTTCACCATCTGCGCACGCATGAGGCCCAGCACCTCGGTGCGGAAGTCCGCGCGATCCGACCACCGCAGCCCGCCGCGGGCGATCATCCCGCCGCGCAGGTGGATCCCCTCGACGTCGGGCGAGTGGACGTAGATCTCCCACAGCGGCGTGGGCTGCGGGATCGCCGGCACCTCGGCGCTCTTGAGCTTGAACGCGATCGCCTGCCGCCCCGGCAGGTACGCGTTGGTGCGGTACGTCGCGTCGACCATCTGCAGCTGGTTGCGCAGGATCCGGTCGTGATCCAGCTGCGGTACGTCGTCGAGCAGCTCCAGGATCTCCTCGCGCAGCGCCCGTTCGGCCGCCTCGTCGCGCGGGGAGCCTGCGCCGCCACCCACCCCGCCGCCACCGACGGTGTCGGCGCCGAACCGCAGCTCGAAGTACCGCACGAGCCGCTCCACGATCCGCGGGTGCTGGACGATCACCTCGTTCTGGTACCGCTCCGTGAACCGCGATCCGATCCGCTGCCGGTAGCTGCGGTAGGCGCGCAGCGCCGCCAGGCGGTCGTGACTCAGGCCCGCCGTGACGACCAGTCGGTTCAAGGGGTCGGACTCGGTCTCGCCCCGCCACACCGCGTCGATCGTCGCCGCCACCCGGTCGCCGACGGCGTCGAGGTCGAGCGGTGCGCCGTCCGGTCCGAGCACCCCGAAGTCCTGCACCCACAGCGGCTCCGCCTGCCGCAGCCGCGTCGGACGCTCCTCGACGACGTGGAGCCCGAGGTGCTCGAGGATCGGCATCGCCCGCGACAGCTCGACCTTGTCCCCGCGGACCACGAACGCCACCCGGGTCAGATCGGGCCGTTCACCATGGTTGGCCTCGTGCTTGAGCGTGACGACGAGCTGCTCCGCACCGGCGGTCAGCCGCTCGAGCGCCTCGACGTCGCGCACCGCGACGGTCGGGTCCACTCCCGCCTTGTACTGGCCGGGGAGCCGGGCCGCCCAGCGCGCGGCCAGGACGGGGCCCCGCTCGCCGCCGACGCGCTCCGTCAGCGCCTCTCGCAGCCGGTCGTCCCAGCTGCGGGCGAGCATCGCGGCGGCGCGCTCCAGGGCGTCGGCGTCGACCTTGCGCAGTCCCGACGGGTTGTACGCCTGCAGGTGCAGCTGCACGTGGTCGCCCTCGCCGAGCACCTCGTGAACCGACACGTCCGACGCGCCGAACCGGTCGCGGACGAGGTCCGACAGCCCGTCCCGCACCATCGCGTCGTACGACGGCCGGGGGACCGCGAGCACGACCGTCGCCGCACGGCCGTCGGCGGTGGTGCGCGCCCGCAGGGCCACCTCGCCCGGGGTCAGGTCCACGAGCGCCATGAGCGTCCGGCGCAGATCGTCGACCGACAGCGCGAAGAGCTCCTCCTTGGGGAACCCGTCGAAGAGCGTGACGAGCGCCTTCCAGTCGTGGGATCCGGGAAGGAGCCGCTCGGCGTGCAGCACGCGCAGCAGCGTGCCGCGCAGGAGCGGGGTCTCCGACGACGGGGTCGCATACGCCCGCGACCCGAAGAGCAGCACGATCCGACGGAGCAGCGGTTCGCCGTCGGGTCCGGCCACGCGGACGGCGATGTCCTCCATCCGGACGCGTCGGTGGACCGGGGCCAGCGACATCGTGTGGCCCAGGACGATCCGATCGCCGGCGGCGATCCGCTCGACGGTCCCGCCGGCCGGCGGATCGATCGGATCGCGTCCGGCGACGGCCGCGGCGCCGTCCGCCAGGATCCCCAGCCCGCCGCCACGAACCGGCGTCCCGTCCAGGGCGTGGTCGGCCGCCCCGAGCAGCACCGCGTTGTCGTCGGCCAGCCAGCGCAGGAACGCCGCGACCTCGTCGGCGTCCTCGCTGGGCGAGCCGGACCCGAGCTCACCCTCGGCCCGGGCACGCGCATCCGGCTCGGTGATCCCGTCGCCCTCGCTTCCGCTGAGCGCGTCGGCGATCTGCGCCATCCGCGCCCGCAACTCGTCGAACGCCGCCACCGCGGTGCGGGCATCGGTCAGCGCCCCGCGGATCTCGTCCTCCACCGACGCGATCTCCGTCGCGTCCAGGCGTCGCTCCAGCTCGACGTGGACGAGCGACTCCGCGACGCCGACCGTCGGCTCTCCGAGCCGGACGATGCGCTGCGCGGCGTCCCGCTCGACGCCGACGATCGGGTGGCGGAGCGCCCGCGGCCGCAGCCCGCGGCCGCGCAGCCGCTCGACGATCGTGTCGACGATGAATGGCTGATCGGGTGTGCTGGTCTGCACGACGGAGCCGGGCGTGGCGTAACCGTGCTGGTCGATCGTCGGGTTGAACGCGTGGACCGCCACCGGCGCCGCGCCGCGCGACGCGGTCAGACGCAGGAGCTCGCCGACGATCGAGGCGACCGCATCCCGGACCTGCGCCTCCCCGTCCGGCCCACGACGGAGGAACTCGCGGGTGAGCACCTCCAGCGCGTCGCGTCGGGCCTCGTCACCGATCTGTGCGGCGGCGGTGTCGAGCGTCGGGTCGTGCATGGGCGGGTCCCTCCGGTGGACGGGCGAGCCCTCGGACGGGCCCGCGGACAACCTGACCCGACACTAGCCACGTCACGCTGCGCCGTGTCGCCGCCGCGTGACCGATGCAGATACCGTTGCGCCGGTGCGTCGCCTCTCCCTGCTGGTGTTCGTCGTCGGCGCGGGGAGCCTCGGTGCCGAGATGGCCGCCGCCCGCCTGCTCGCCCCGTACTTCGGCGATTCGACGATCATCTGGGCCAACACCATCGGCGTGTGCCTGGTGGCCCTCGCGATCGGGCACTGGGTCGGAGGGCGGTTCGCCGACCGTCATCCGCACCTCCAGGGACTGCAGGTCCTGACGCTGCTGGCGTCGGGGCTGCTGGCGCTCGTGCCCCTCGTCGCCGGGCCGTTCCTGCACCTGGCCGTCGGCGCCTTCGACCGGATCGACGCCGGCGCGTTCGTCGGGTCGCTCCTCGGGTCGCTCACGCTCATCGCCCTGCCGCTCGTCCTCATCGGCGCGGCCAGCCCGTGGGCCGCCAAGCTCGCGGTGACCGACCTGCACACCACCGGCGAGACGGTCGGTCGACTGAGCGCGATCGGTACCGCCGGCAGCCTCGTGGGCACGTTCGTCGCGGCGCTGCTGCTCATCCCGTTCGTCGGGACCCAGCGCACGTTCATCGTGCTGGCGCTGCTGATGACGCTGGTGGCGGTGGTGGGACTGCCGCGGCGGGCGTGGATCGTCCCCGTGGTCCTCGCGGCGATGCTCGCCCTGCCGCCCGGGATCACGAAGCCCGCATCCGGCGACGATCGCATCCTCGACGAGGCCGAGACGCTGTACCAGTACGCCCGGGTCATCGAGCACCCGGTGACCGACGCGGCGACCGGCCGGCGCACGATCGAGCGGCGCCTGGAGCTCAACGAGGGCCAGGCGATCCACTCCGTCTGGCGGGCCGACACCGTCCTGACCGGCAACTACTGGGACGCGTTCCAGGTCCTGCCGTTCGCCGCCCAGACCGGCCCGCCCGACCGGATCGCGATGCTCGGCAACGCGGGTGGCACCGTCGCACGGGCGTCGCTGCGGTTCTTCCCCGACGTGCGGTTCGACGGCGTCGAGATCGACGGCCGCGTGTCGGAGATGGGTCGCGAGTGGCTCGGGATGCCCGACGATCCGCGCCTGACCGTCCACACCGCCGACGCACGACCGTTCCTGCGTGAGGACGGCCCGCGCTACGACCTGGTCGGCGTCGACGCGTACCGTCAGCCCTACATCCCCTACTACCTGACGACCCGCGAGTTCTTCGCCGAGGTCCGAGACCGCCTGACCCCCGACGGGGTCGTCATCGTCAACATCGGCCATCCCGAGGACAGCGATCAGCTGGAGCGGGTCCTCACCCGGACCCTCGGCACCGCGCTGCCGCACGCCGCACGCTGGCTCATCACCCCGACCAACACGCTCCTGGTGGCGTCCCGTGCGCCGCTGTCGGCGGAGCGGATCCGGGCCACCGCCGCCACCGTGCCGACCGAGCTGCGTCCCGTCGCCCTGCGCGCGGCCGAGGGCCTGGAGCCCCCGCTCGACGGCGGCGAGGTCTTCACCGACGACCGTGCCCCGGTCGAGTGGCTCATCGACGGGTCGATCGTGAGCTACGCCGCGTCGGGCGGGTCGTAGGCGGAAGCCGCGCGTTCCGGCCACAGCGGGCCGTTCACCGTCGTCCCACGACGGTCGGACGACCCGCTCCCGGCCGCCGCCGTCGATGACCGCCCCGGATCGCTCCGGTCCAGGCGCCCGGCCGCCCGCCGTCCCTCCGGGGTGAACGCCCCACCCGCCCGGATTGGATCCAGATCGCTACAACATGCATACGATCAGGAGTCGATAGCGTGGGGCGCGCCCGCCTCCGCTCCGCCGGCGGCCCGGGCGCACCCGCTCGACCGCGCCTCCACCACCCGTGCAGAAGGACCCCCGATGAAGATCCGTGCCGCCGTCCTCGAGGAGTTCGGCCAGCCCCTCGCCATCCGTGACGTCGACCTCGCCGAGCCCAAGCCCGGTGAGGTGCTGGTGCGCCTGGAGGCCTGCGGGGTCTGCCACACCGATCTCTACACCGCGTCGGGTGCCGACCCCACCGGCTACGCCCCGGCGGTGCTCGGTCACGAGGGTGCCGGGGTCGTCGAGAAGGTCGGCGACGGCGTGACGCTCGTGCAGCCGGGCGACCACGTCGTGACGCTCTTCGCCCCCGAGTGCGGCACCTGCCTGCACTGCACCGATCCGCGCACCAACCGCTGCGTGGCGATCCGCGACCAGCAGAACGCCGGCTACCTGCCCGACGGCACGACGCGCCTGTCGCTCGACGGCGAGCCGCTGCGCCACTTCATGGGCACCTCGACGTTCGCCGAGTACACCGTGATGCCCGAGATCGCCCTGGCCAAGATCGACAAGGCCGCCCCGCTGGACGGCGCGTCGATCTTCGCCTGCGGGCTCTCCACCGGGCTGGGCGCCACGATGTACACGACCGAGGTCGAGGCCGGATCGACGGTCGTCGTCTTCGGCTGCGGCCTCGTCGGGCTCGGCGCCGTCGCCGGCGCCCGCATCCGGGGGGCCGCGCGGATCATCGCCGTCGACCTCTCCGCCGACCGGTTGGAGAGCGCCCGCCACCACGGCGCCACCGACCTGGTCCGCGTCGTTCCGGCCGGCACGACGGTCGACCCGGTCGCGGGCGTGACCGACGTCGACGACAGCGTCCGGTGGATCAAGGACCAGACCGACGGGTTCGGCGCGGACTACACGTTCGAGGCGACCGGCAGCGTCGCCGTGATGGGCCAGGCCGTCGAGGCCGCCCGCGAGGCGTGGGGCGTGGCGACGATGATCGGCGTGGCCGGCAAGGGCGAGACGCTCGACATCGTCCCGCGGTTCCTCATCACCGGACGCCGCGTCACCGGATCGTCGTTCGGTGGCGTCAAGGGCCGTAGCCAGGTACCCCACCTCGTCGACCTCTGGATGCGCGGGGACGTCGACGTCCCCGCCCTGCTGAGCCACCGCATCACCCTGGACGAGGTCAACCACGGGTTCGACCTCATGCACCACCAGGACGGCATCCGCTCGATCATCCACTTCTCGTGAGCGGCCGCGGACGTCGACCGCACCCCATCGCCCGCCCTTCCCCTCCGACCGGGAGTCCCGCATGACCCAGTCCCCGCTGATCGTCACCACCGAGAGCACCCAGTGGCTGACCAACAGCTACCTCGTCGCCGACCGTCCCGGCGGCCGCGGCGTGCTGATCGACTCCAACGGTGATCTGGAGCCGCTGCTCGCCGCCGCGCGTGCGCACGACGTCACGATCGAGAAGCTCGTCCTCACCCACCACCACTGGGACCACGTCGTCAGCCACGCCGAGGACGCCAAGGCCGCCGGCGGCGTTCCGGTCGTGGCGGCGGCCGAGACCGCGACGCTCGTCGACGGCGTCGACGAGACGTACGCCGACGGCGAGGTGCTGCAGGTCGGCGACCTGCGGATCGAGGCCCGGCACACGCCCGGTCACTGCAGCGACCACCATGCGCTCGTCGTGACCGTCGCGGGACAGGACGGCCCGCCGACGCTCTTCTCGGCGGACGTCCTCTTCAAGGGCACCGTCGGCGGCACCGTCAACGGCGGGCCGACGGGATTCGCGCAGCTGCGGGCGGCGATCACCGAGCGGTTCGCGGACCTGCCCGACGACACCGACGTGCGCCCCGGCCACCGCGAGCCGACGTACCTCGGCGTCGAGCGGCGCGACAACCCGTTCCTGCGGATCTGGGCCGGCATCGACCCCGAGGGCGACGAGGCGGTGACGATCGAGGACCTGCGCGAGGACCTCGACGGCCCCGCGACCCTGATCGTGTGGGCGCCGGACTACGACGGCGGCAACAAGGCCTGGGTCCGCTACGCCGACGGCCGCGACGTCATCGTCGGCGGATCGCGGGTCAAGCGCGGCTGAGCCGACGCCGGCAAGGCCCCAGGACACGGGCCGGGCGTCGAGCGCCCGGGGGGGGGCCGGAGAAGGCCGTGGGCCGGATCCGACCCGCCAGGCCAAGCACGAGCCAGCCCACGCCGCCCTCGGCTCCCCAGCCCAATGTCCTGGGCCGGAGCCGACCCGCCAGGACGAGCACGTTCCGGCCCTCGCCGCCCTCGGCTCCCCAGCCCAATGTCCTGGGCCGGTTCCGCCGTGCGAGGCCGAGCGCGAGCCGGCCAGCGCCCGCGATGGCCCGTGGAAGCGGTGACGA
>JBFWKS010000234.1:0-7140 GCA_050252545.1 Solirubrobacteraceae bacterium | reverse complement strand
GCCTCCAGCGTTTCGACGGCCACCGCCGAGCGGCTGGTGTACGCCAGCCGGCGCTCGTACGCCAGGTGGGTGCGGCCGTCGGCGAGCGTCCCGGGGCGTGGGGCCCGCAGGACCTGGGCCGCGATCGACGTGAGCTGTTCGCCGTCCGCGTTCGCGGCGCCCGGTGCGGCGGTCGGGCCCGTCACCACGACGGCGAGCAGCAGCGACCAGGACAGGCCTGCCCGCACGCGGGCAGGCCTGCCCGCACGCGGGCGAAGCGACCGTTCATCGCGAGATCGGGCGGTCGGGGGTGAGGTACTGCGTGAGGCGCTTGGTGATCGTCCCGCTGATCGCCCGCCCGTCCGGCACGTGGGGGCCGTTGGTGTTCTCGACGACGATCGTGACGCGACGCGACTCGAGGTGGGCGAGGATCCCGATGTAGCCGTTGAACTGCGGGTTCTGGAACATCCACCCGTTGGCGAGGTCGATGCCCAGCCCGTACTCGATCGGCGCGGGCGCGCCCGGGAGGCCCCGCGAGAGCGGCGTTGTGAGCTGCCGCGCGGCCGCCTTGGAGAACAGTCGCCCCGAGCCGATCGCGCGGATCATCGTGCTCATGTCGCCGGTGGTCGAGGTCATGACCATGCCCTCGCCGAGCCCCCACGACGGACTCCAGGTGGTCGAGTCCTCGTAGACGCCGCGGTCGGAGCTGTAGGCGTGGAGGGCCGGCGTCGGGATGCCCGGACGCTTGGAGATCCGCGTGTGCTTGAGCCGGAGAGGACGGAGGAAGCGCGACCGGATCATGCTCGCCACCGACCGTCCGGTGACCTTCTCGACCACCCTGCCGAGGAGGATGAAGTTCGTGTGCGCGTAGTGGAAGCACGCCCCGGGAGCGCACACGAGCGGGAGCGCGAACGCGTATTTGAGGAGCTCGTCGTCGGTCCAGTGTCGGAAGACCTCCGCGTGGAACGCCGTCTGGAAGGGGAGGTTCTCCTGGATGTAGTCCGGATAGCCGGAGGTCGAGCTGAGCAGCTGGCGCAGCGTGACCCGCTCCGCGTTCGGCGAGGCCGGAAACCAGCGCGAGAGCGTGTCGTCGAGGTCCAGGCGGTGCGCGTCCTGCAACTGCAGGAGCAGGGTCGACAGCATCGGGATCACCATCGCGCCGGGACGGAAGTGCATGTCCTTCGACGCCGGCACGCCCTCCACCGACTGCCCGAAGCCACGGTCCACGAGGGTCCGGCCACCGATCTGGATGCGCACGATCGCCGCCCTGCCGCCCTCGGCGCCGATCACCGATCGGGTGATGCCGACGGCCCGCTTCGCCGCGGCCCGGTAGCTCGTGCAGGTGCCGCCGCGATCGAACCGTTCAGGTCCGCAGCGCTTGGCGGCCGTCGCCGGCGGCGGGCCTACGGCGGCGCACGCGGCGGCGATCGACAGCGACCACATGGCCAGCCGTGCAGCGCGCGACCGACGACGGCGCGACACGCCTCCCGCTCGTCCGCATCGCACCACCGTTCGTCGCCGTCGCACGACCATGCCCGCGCCGGTCACTGGCCGAACGTGCACGTGTCGTACTGGCCGTAGACGGCGGTGACCGCGTCGGCCTGTTGCCACATCCACGTCGTCTTGTCGATGCCGTACCCACGCCCGAGCTTGGCGATCGGTGCTCCGCGGTGCGGCGACTCGAACATCTGGGTGAGGATCTCGTTCGGCGGATAGTCGGTGGAGGTGTTGCCGTCCCAGCCGAAGACCAACGACGACCACTGGTCGAGCCCGTACAGCATCGGCACCCACGCGCCGTCGGGCGCGCCGCGGAACCGCCAGCGACAGTCGTTGGGGCTGGGCCCCCCGTCCTTGCCGGTGCCATCGGTCTTGATCCGGAAGGCGTGGTAGTGGCCCTGCTTGAGGGTCTCCATCAGCGCGGACGCCATGTACCGGCCGCTCGCGTTCTCGAGCTGGTCGTCGATCTCGTCGATCGACTGCGACGCGACGCGACGTGCGGCACCGTCGAGGGCCTGGAGGCGCCCCCAGTCGGAGATCGCCGCCATGCGGATGCTGTCGACGCCCTTCGCGGAGGCCTCGACGTCGGCCTGGAGGTCGGCGCCGAGCTCCGATGCCTTGTCGCCGAGGGTCTCGCCGATCGGCTTGCTCGACGCGGATGCCACCGCGCTGGTCAGATCGACGATGTCCTCGGCGAGGCTGACGCCGACCGCGACCTCCGGGGCGAAGGTGATCTCCGCGAGGTCGGCGAACTCCGCGAGCGTCCTGATCAGCCCGAGGATCGGCGCCGCGATCTCCCCATCGGGAGGATCGACCGCGTCCTTGATCGTGGTGTAGGTGGTGTTGAGGACGCCCGCTTCGCCGTTGGACGCCTGCAGGACCGCGGCCTTGAGCTTGTCGGTGAAGCTCTTCGTGCGGACCAGGGCGACGAGCTCCTGCCCGAGCTGGGCCTTCAGGACGCAGAACTGCGTGAGGGTGAAGCCCGGGTCGTTGCTCGGGTCCGGCGGGCCTGCGCATGCGCCGGCGGACCGGCCCGGGTAGTGCACCTTGTCGGCCAGCGCCGCCGCCGCGTCGTCCCACTGCGCGTAGTCGGGGAGTCCCAGGTACGCGCCGCGGATGTCGGTGTCGAACCGGGGCCCGGTGGGGGGCTTGAAGTCGGCGCCGAACCGGTTCACCGACGTGTCGCTCAGCTGCCCGGAGATGTACTTCATGGCGTTCGCGTACTCGCCCGCGTCGGGGCCCGTCGTGTACGGGTAGCGCACGGTCTCGGTGTCGAAGACGACGTCGTAGAGCGACTCGACGGGCGCCGCCGTCGTGGCCCCCGTGGGTGGTGCGAAGAAGCCGTCCGGGTTCATGCGCGCGGCGCCGCTGAGCTTGCCGCTCTGGTACTTCGGCCCGGTGGAGTCGGCGACGATTCCGGCGTTGGACTGCGCCGCTCCCTTGGCCCCGAGGTGCGCACCGCCGAAGAACGCGTAGCTCGACGACCGGTAGTTGAGGAAGTGCGGGTTGGCGCCGATCGCCTCCAGCGACTCGGCAACACCCGCGACCCGTCCGGCGGGGTCCCAGCCCGGGTTGTTCGGCGCGAACCGCCCGATGCTCTGCAACGCGACGTAGTTGCCCCTTCCCGTCCTGTTGCCGATCCGGTCCAGCTCGCTCGCGCCCCCGATCGCCCGGGACAGCGCGGCGTAGCCTGCTGCATCGTTGCCGAACGTCAGGTTGCGGACGACGCTGAGATCGGCCGGGTCGACCTCGACGTAGTGGTAGCCGGTCGCGGCGTTCAGCGGCGGGCTGGTGACGTCGCGACCGGCGAACGTCATCGTGTTCGAGGTCGCGGTCGACGACGAGCTCGTGCTGAACGGCAACCGCAGCGGCTGGAATCGGTAGCCGGCGCTCAGATCGCCGTCCGGCATCAGCCAGCCCTGCTTGGTGAGCTGCGGGTTGGCCTTGTGGCTGCGCAGGACCCAGCCGCTGCCCCTCCCGCCGCTGGGAACGCCGACGGCGACGATCTGCTGCCCGGGCTTGTCGAGGTCGTCGACGGTGTCGAGCGGATGCACGCCGATCAGGTCGAGCACCTCCCCGAACGCCTTGTACTGGCTGGGCGGCAGCGTGTCCCGCTGCGGCGGCAGGGTCAGGACGACGAGGTCGTCGGCCGTCGACGCCGCGAGCTTCGCCCGGAGGCTCTCGAGCGAGTGCGCCGGCGAGTCGTCGCAGCACCACGTGTTGCTCGCGTTCGTCGGGGTCAGCGTGTGGCGATCGAGCTCGAGGACCTGGATCGTCGCCGCCGGTCCCGGGTGGGGGTAGAAGACGCCGCCCTCGGCGGGGTCGCCGACCTGGATCCCCCGGGGACCGGTGGGGAACGCGTTGGCCGCCAGGGAGACCAACGACGCCTTCGGGCCGACGTCGACCGCGATGTCATCGGACGAGGTTGCGCCGACGTGCCCTCCCGACTTGGCGCCGACGCCCCGCTCGCTGACCCGCACCCGTGCCACGTAGTGCCCGGGGCGATCGTGCACGAGCGAGGGGCGCGCGCTCGTGAGCCCGTTGATCCGCGCCCGCGATCCTGCGGGCTTGGTGACCAGCGTCCAGCGGTAGGACAGCTGTCCGCCGCGGGCGGCACGGTGGGTGCCGCCGAGCCGGAGGATCCCGCGCGGCCGGGTCACGCGATCGGCGCCGGCGGACGCCAGCGGGCGATCGCGGCGGACCGTGAAGCGCCGCGAGTACACCTCGTAGCGGCCGGCACGCGGCTCGGCGACGTCCACGCGGATCCGGTTGGCGCCGTGACGCAGCCCGTGCGTCGCCGACAGCGTGCCCGCCCAGCTCGTGCCCGTGCGGGCGCTCAGCGCACCCGTCACCGAGCGCCCGTTGAGCGAGACGCGCAGCGTCCTCCGACGCCGGGCCAGCGACGCGCGAGATCCGGTGGAGGTGGCGTCGATCCGCAAGCGCGTCGGGTTGGAACCGTGGAGCCGCACGCGGATGACGTGCCTGCCGCGGCGCACGGCGAAGAACGAGCGGGCGTGCCGCTCTTCGGGCTTGCCCTTGAGGGTCGCGATGACCGTCAGGTGGTTCTGCCCGCGGAGCAGACCGTCGGCGAGCCGCAGCCGTCCGACGAGCCGGCGGCCCTCCACACGGAAGCGCGACGTCACGTTGCGGGTGCCCAGGCGCACCCGCGTCTTCGCGCCGGGCCGGTGGGAGAGCACGACCCACACCGAGTCCTGCGTGACGAGCGCGCCGCCGTGCGGCGAGACGATCAACCGTGGTGCGGCGTCGGCCTGGCCCGCCGCGACGGTGAAGAACGCCACGGCTACGAACAACCGGACCCCAACTGCGCTCATCCGCGTCATGCCGGAGACGGTAGGCGGACGTCGTCGCGCCGACCACGCAGTCCTGGACGTTCCGCGCGTCCACTTCTGGACAGCCGGTGGGCGCGGGGGGCGCGGCGTCAGCGGTCGCGGACGTGGTCGCGCCAACCGCCGGGCAGCGGCTCGGCGGCGGCGCCGGTGTCGGCCGCGGCCGCGACGAACCCGATCCGCCGGGTCCCGTCGAGCAGCGCGACCGGTCCGAGGGCCAGGCCCTCCGGCACCTCACCCGCCAGCGACCCGAACCGGTCCGCGGCGATCCGCCAGACCTCGACCTCGACCTGGCCGGCGCTCCCGGGTGCCGCGGCGGCACCTGCCACCGGACGGACGAGCCCCGGCCGCACGCCGAGCGGCGTCTCGACGATCCGCAGCCCGTGGCCCGCCGCGGTCCGGGTCAGGCGCACGAACGTCGCATCCCGGTCGGTCAGCTGCGGGTTGGCCGGCAGACCGGCCAGGTGCGCACCGGCGACGACGACCTCGATCTCGCCGCTCCCGTCGACCGGGGTCGCGGCGGGCCGCTCGGGGGTGCCGGCGAGCGCGCGCTCCCAGTGCGCCCCGAGCTCCAGCAGTCGCTCGTCCTCCCACGCGGGCGCCAGGAACGTGATCCCGAAGGGCAGGGCGTCGGGCCGCTCCGGGCCGGGGACGGCGATGCCGCAGAGGTCCAGGAGGTTGACGAAGTTCGTGAACCGGCCCAGCTGCGCGTTCACCCCGATCGGGTCGGCGACGACCTCGGCGACCGTCGGATGCCGGGGCGCGGTCGGCACGAGCAGCGCGTCGACGTCGGCGAGCACCGGCGACGTCCGGGCCCGCAGCTCCTGCAGCCGGTGCGCGGCGGCGAACGCGGCGGTGGCCGCCGGCTCGGCGCCGCCGAGGATGATCGAGCGGACCGTCGGGTCGGCGTCCGGGGGATCACCGGCGAGGAACGTGCCGACCGCGACGTGACGCTCTGCGGTCCACGGCCCGCCGTAGAGCAGCTCGCCCGCCTCGACGAACGGCGCCAGGTCGACGTCGACGATGTCGGCCACCGCGGCGAGGGCGTCAAGCGTCGCGGCCCAGGCCGCGCGCGAGGCGTCGTCACCGACGTCGTTCAGCGCCGCCCGGTCGACGGCCACCCGCCAGCGCGCGGCCCCGCCCGCCGCGGCTCGCGAGGCGAGCCCGGTCCAGACCGGTCCGGCCGGCCGCGCCCGGTGGTAGGGGTCGCGCGGGTCGAGGTCGCGCGGGCGGTCGTCGAGCGCACCCAGGACGGTCGCGGCGGTGTCCACGTCGCGGGCGAACACCGACACGCAGTCGAGGGACCGGCAGGCCGGCACGACCCCCGCCGTGCTCAGCCGCCCGCGGGTGGGCTTCAGGCCGACGATCCCGTTGAAGCCCGCGGGAACGCGCCCGGACCCGGCGGTGTCGGTCCCCAGCGCCATGTCGACCTCGCCGCGGGCCACGGCCACCGCCGACCCGGAGCTCGATCCGCCGCTCACGTACTCGGGGTCGGCCACCGACCTCGGGGCACCGTACGGCGAGCGGGTGCCCACCAGACCGGTGGCGAACTGGTCGAGGTTCGTCTTGCCGACCGGGACCGCGCCGGCGTCGATCAGCCGTTCCACGACGGTCGCCGAGCGTTCGGGACGGTAGGCGAACGACGGACAGGCGGCGGTCGTCGGGGCACCGGCGACGTCGATGTTGTCCTTCACCGCGACGGTCAGCCCGGCCAGGGGCGCCTGGGGCCCGGCGGCCGTCGCCCGCGCCGCGTGCGTCTGGAGCGACGCCTCGTCGAGGACGTGGATCCACGCGGTCGGGTCGGGGGAGCCCGCCGCGCGGGTCCGGGCGCCGCGGGCGAGCGATGCGACGGTCGTCGCGCCGGTGCGGACCGCGGTCTGGGGGGCACCGGGGGCGGGGGTGGTCGCGGCGTCGTCGGGCATGAGGAGGCGGGGGTCGGGGACCGCGATCACGGGGCCGTGCCCGGCAGCGGGGGCGGAGCCCCGGGGTCGCCGGCCGCGGCGATCGCGGCCGTCCAGACGAGCAGCCGGACCGGCGTGGGGTCGTAGCCGTTGCAGGGGTTGTTCAGCTGCGGGCAGTTGCTCAGCAGGACGAAGGTCGGCCGCTCCGCCCGGAGCTCGACGTACCGGTCGGACGCCGAGATCCCGTCCGCGAAGGTCAGCTCCCCGTCGGGGGTCAGCGGGACGTTCATGAAGAAGTTGATGTTCGCCGCGAGGTCTCGCTTGGTCAGCGCCTCGCCGTGGTCCAGGGCGACCCGCAGGAACGTGTTGCGGCAGGCGTGCATGTGCCGGGTGTGCTCGCCGTACCGCACGACGTT
>JBFWKS010000233.1:0-7143 GCA_050252545.1 Solirubrobacteraceae bacterium | reverse complement strand
TCACGTGCCAGCCGCCGGCGACGAGCCCGACGAGCAGCAGCGGGCCGAGGATCGTCTCGGGGGCGATCCCGCGGCGACCGGGACGCGGCGACCGGCCCGACCGCGCGGGACGCCGTACCGGGAAGGACGCGCCCTCCGATGCGGTCGGGCGCGTGCTCACGACGCCGCCGGAAGATCTCGCAGCGGCTTGGCCGGCGGCGCCTTGGGCAGGATCCCGTGCTTGACGCCCAGCCGGACGACCTCGTCGAGCTGGTCGCGGGCCGGACCGTCGAGACCGGTCTGGTACACGTCCGCCATCCGCTTGGGCAGGAGCTTCGGCGCCTCGCGCTCGGTCGGCTTGACGCCGATCGACTTGGCGACGTCGGTGAGCTGCGAGGGGTCCTCCGCGACCGCGATGCTCGCCTTCGTGAGGATCCCGACGGCGGCGACGGCCGCTGCGGGGTTCTCGTTCGCCCACGTGTCGCGCACCGTCGGTCCGGCGTTGAACAGCGGAACGTCGCTGCCGGTCGCGGACGCCCACTCTGCCTGCAGCGACCCGATCTGCCGGGCACCCTGCGATACGAGGATCGTGGCGTTGGGCTCACCGACGTAGATCGCGTCGACGTCACCACGCTCGAAGAGCGCGTTGGCCGACGCGCCCTTGGCGTGGATCCACTCGATGTCCTTGAGCGGATCGCCGCCCTGGATCGCGATCACGAGCTGCGTGGCCCGGTGGACCTCGCTCGTGTTGAGCCCCGTGGCGACGCGCTTGCCGCGCAGGTCCGCGACCTTGCGGGCCGAGGAAGACGCCGGCACGAGCCACTTGTGGTGGGCGTTGATGCCGGGGCCGACGATCGAGATCGGCTCGCCCTTGATCTGCGACAACGCGACGCCCAGTGGGCCGAAGGTCGAGATGTCGACCGAGCCTGCGAGGAACTGGGTCTGGAGCTGACCGGGGTCACCGCCGGCCCACTTGAGCGAGACCGCAGGATCCGCGAGACCGAGCTTCTCGGAGATCGGCCGCCAGATCGACAGCGAGTTGCCACCGGTGGGCAGCGACACGCCGACCTCGGTGGCACCCCCGGCCGTGGCGTCGTCACCGCAGGCGGCCAGGAGCGTGCTGCCGCCGAGCACGATGGCGACTCCGGCGGCGCCGCGGCGCAGGAACGCGCGGCGTGACGTGGTGGACGAGTACGGGGCGTGAGTCATCGACGGCCGATCGGCTGCGGGTCGGTGGGGCGATTGCTTCGGGAAGCGGAAGGTCCGCCTCTCAAAAAAAAGCATATCCGATCAGGATTTGCCACAAATCGACCGAGATGCGCTAGAACTTCAGATCCAACGTAGTCCACTTTCCGTACTACTTCGCCCGGAGATCCCATGCCCAGCACCACCGACCTGGCCCCGATCCGGCTCACCGCCGGCAACAGCGTCTTCTACGTCCCCGAGCGTGTCGCCGTCGAGGAGGGGATCTTCGAGCGCCACGGCGTCGAGATCGTCACCGAAGCCGAGTGGAGCGCCCGCAACCACGCGATCAAGGACGACGAGAGGGATCCGGTCAAGCTCTTCGACGCCGGTCGCAACGACACGTTCAACATGTGCGAATGGGGCGTGCTGCACCGCGTCGAGTACGCCGAGCGCGACGTCCGGATCGTCTACCTGCGCCCCGCGGTCGTCGCGCAGGCGCTCGTCACCCTCGACCCCACGGTCCAGGAGCCGCACGACCTCATCGGCCGCAGGGTCGGGATCAACCAGTCGACGGGGCAGCACTTCACGACGATCAAGCTGCTCGAGGGCGCGCTCACCCGCGAGCAGATCGACCTGGCGCACGGCGGCGGCCCGGCCGAGCTGCTGGAGCACCTGCACGCCGGCACGTTCGGCGCCGTGGCGCTGATGGAGCCGTTCCTCAGCCTGGCGATCAAGCAGGGTGCCCACGTGCTCGGCTCGTTCTTCTACCGCGGCGCCCAGGCGTTCGGGACCGACGTGCCCGTCGACCACCAGCGCCGGTTCATCGCCGCCGTCAACGAAGCGGTCGACCTGATCAACGCCGCCCCGTCCCGCTACGCCGCCCACATCGTCGAGCCGGCCGGTGGCGCGCTCGCCCCGGACGAGCTCTCCGGCGACTACCACCGGTACGTGCACGCCCAGCCGTACACCGAGGAGCGGTTCGCCAACCAGTACTCGTGGCTGGAGGCGTGGGATCTCGTCGAGGGCGGCCGCAGCTACGACCAGATCATCGATCCGGCCGCGTTCGGCACCGTCTGACGGATCGAGATGCGGCGGCGTCGCCGGGTTCGGCGGCGCCGCGGCGGTCCCCGGGCCCTCCACCGCTGGCCCGCCGGGCGCCGACGGCAGCCTCTAGTCTCCGGCGCCATGCCGCTCCGGGTCCTCCGCGCCTCCGTCGCTGCGTGCGGTGGCATCACCGGGAGCGCCGTGCGGTGATGTCCGCCGACGACCGTGCCTGGAAGGCGTTCACCGACCTGGCCGAGGTCCAGCGGCGGAGGGTTCTTGCGATCGCCCGCGACCTGGACCTGTCACCGCCGCAGATGTGGGCGCTGCGCTACCTGGAGCCGGGCCGGCCACGGCCCATGGGCGAGCTGACCACGGCGCTGGTCTGCGAGAGCTCCAACCTCACCGGGATCTGCGACCGGCTCGAAGCCCGCGGGCTCGTCGTGCGACGCCCGTCCGCGACCGACCGGCGCGTGCGGACCCTGGAGCTGACCCCCGCCGGGGCGCGGCTCCGACAGCGGATCGTCCGGCGGGTCGGCGAGCCCGCGGACGGGTTCGACGTGCTCGACCCCGACGAGACCGAGCGGCTCGTGGCCCTGCTGGAGCGCGTGGCCGCGTCGGTCGTCGACGCCGATGGCCTGCCGCTCCCCCCGGCCGACCGACGCACGCGACGGCGCGGGGCCGGGGCCGCCTGAGCGTCGGAGCAGGCGTCGACGGCGCCCGTCCCCTCCTCGGGGTGTCGTCCTGCCCACGCGATACGTGCTCCCCGTGGGCAGACGGGGCCGCGACGGCCGGGTCAGACCAGCTCCTCCTCGGTGTGCAGGCGCAGACGATCGAGGTGGGCGCTGTCGTTGAACGTCCGCAGTCGCAGGTGCCCCTCGGGGTGGACGACGATCCTGGTGATCGAGGTGTTGTCGCAGCCGAGGAACGCGAACCCGTGATCGGGGCCGGTGACCCGGCGGCAGATCTCGGCGACGACCCCGCCGTGGACCACGGCGACCGACAGCGCGCCGACGTCGGTGCCGTCGATCACCGTCTGGAACCCGCGCCACACCCGCTCGGCGAACACGTCGTCGCTCTCGGCCCCCGGGATGACGTCCCAGCGACCCTCGAGGAACGAGCGGACGATGATCGGATCGCGGTCCGCGATCCGCGCCCGGTACTCGCCCCCGTCCCACTCCCCCAGGTGGATCTCGCGCAGGTCGGCGACGACCGTCGGCGTGAGGCCGAGCCGCTCCGCCAGCGGCGCGGCGGTCTGGTGCGTGCGCTGCAGCGACGTGACGAAGATCCGGCGGATCGGCTCCGACGCCAGCCGCTCCCCGACGAGCCGCGCCTGCTCCTCGCCCTCCGGTGCCAGCGGCGGATCGCCGTGGCCGTCAGCGCTCCGCGGGTGCTCGCCGCCCTCGACGTGCGCCTGCGACGCACCGTGGCGCACCAGCACGATCTCCTTCGAGGTCGGCGGAAGGCTGAAGAGCCGCTGCGGGTAGACGGCCGGCGACGTCGGATCACTCACACCCCCGTACGTTGCCACACCGACCCGCGACGCCCCACGGCGAGCGGCCGGGGCCGGATCCCGCGCACCGTCACCCCGGCACGATCCGGCCCGGGATGCCCGTGGTGCGCACGGTCGGGTGCGCGAACGACGTCGCGAACGCCCGGGGGACCCGTCAGGATGCGGGACGTGAGCGCCGTCGATCCGTCCGGCCCCGACCACGACCCGTCCTCCGACGGACCGGCGTCGACACCCCCGGGCCCGGCCGGCCCGCCGGACCCGCGGAGTCCCGCCGACCCCGCCGGCGGTGCCCCCGGCACGCCCCGCCCTCCGCACCTGGTGCTCGTCCTCGGGGGCACCCGGTCCGGGAAGAGCGTCGTCGCCGAACGGCTCGTCACCGACGTCGGCGGCCCCGTCCGGTACCTGGCGACCGCCCCGGACGGTCCGGACGGCGACGCCGCCCGGATCGCCGAGCACCGCGCGCGGCGCCCGGTCGGCTGGGAGACCGTGCAGGCGACCGGGACCACCGACCTCGTCGGACTGCTCGCCGACGCCGGTCCGGCGACGACGGTCGTGCTGGACGGGCTCGGTGCCTGGTTGGCCGACACGCTGCACCACGCGGGCCTGCTCGCCGACGACGGCCGGGAGCCCGACCCTGCGGACGGGATCGACGGTGCATCGGCGATCGCCGCCGCCGAGGCCGCGGTCGTGGCCCTCGCCGACGCTGCCCGCGACCGCGCCGGTCTGACCGTCGTCGTCGGCGAGGAGGCCGGGATGGCCCCCGTCGCCGCCGACCGCGGCACCCGACGCTGGGTGGACCTGCTGGGCCGCGCCCACCAGCGCCTGTCGGAGCGGGCGGATCGGGTCCTGCTCGTCGTCGCCGGACGCACGCTCGAGCTCGACGGCGCCGCCCCGTCGAGCGACCGTCCCGCCCTCGTATCGACCGCGATCACCCGTGCCACACCGGTCTCGCCGGCGGCTCCGGCGGCACCCCCGCCGGCCGACCGGTCCGTGCCCGACGCCCATGTCGTGGGCACCGGTCCCGACGGGGACGACGGCCACGCCACGACGAGCGAGGACGCGACCGGTCCCCGGAGCCCCACCCCGACCGACGGCGCCACGACCGTCGACGGCACCGCGGTCGACGCCGACGGTCCGCCGCTGCCCGACGCATCGCCCACGCACCCGGCGCTGCGGCTCCACGGCGACCGGATGGTCCCCGACGGGATGCACGACTTCGCCGTCAACGTCGTCGCCGGCGACCCGCCCGGCTGGGCGGTGCAGGCCCTCCGCGTCGGCCTCGACCGGTCGGGCGCGTACCCGGACGAGCGGGCCGCCGTCGCCGCGCTGGCCGCCCGCCACGGCCGATCGCCCGACGGGGTGCTGCCGCTCGGGGGTGCGGTCGAGGGGTTCTGGAGGACCGCGTTCGCGTTGCGCCCGCGGCGCGCCGCCGTGCTCGTGCCCGGCTTCACCGAGGCCGAGGCGGCGCTGCGCGCGGTCGGGGCGGACATCGCGCGGGTGCGGCGCGACCCCAAGGCCGACTGGGCGCTCGACCCGTCCGCGGTGCCCGAGGACGCCGACGTCGTGGTGCTCGGCCGTCCCGCCAACCCGACCGGCACGCTCGACCCGCGCGAGGTCATCCTGCGGCTGCGCCGACCGGGGCGGACCCTGATCGTCGACGAGGCGTTCATCGACCTGGTCGACGGCGGCGACCGCGGGGTCGACGCGCTCGCCGACGAGCGCGAGGCCGACGGTGGGCAGGGCGCGCTCGTCGTGCTGCGCAGCCTGACGAAGATCCTCACCGTGCCGGGCATCCGCTGTGGTTACCTGCTGTCGGACCCCGACACCGTCGCGCGGATCCGGGATGCCGGACCGCCGTGGACGTGCTCCGCGCCCGCGCTCGCGCTGCTGGAGGCGTACGCCGGCCGCCCCGAGGCGATGGAGCGGATCGCGTCGCGGATGGCCGGTCACCGCCACGACCTCGTCGCGCGGCTGCGCCAGGTCGCCGGGCTGCAGGTGTGGGAGGGCACGGCGAACTACGTCCTCGTCCGGGCGCCCGACGGGATCGACGTCACGTCGGGCCTGCACGGCCATGGCTTCGCCGTCCGTCCGTGCATCACGTTCCCGGGCCTCGACGACCGCTACGTCCGGATCGCGGTCCGCACCCCCGCCCTGCACGCGCAGCTCACGACCGCGCTCGTGCGGGTGCTCGCCGACACGGAGCGGTAACGGCCGCGCCGCCCGCCTGGCCGTGGGATCGATCATCTAGGGTCGGCGCAACGATGGGTCGGCGTCGGCAGCGGGTCACAGCGGGGCTCGTCGTGCTGGCGTGCGTTGCGCTGCTCGCGGCGGTCGTCACCGGGTACGTGCGACGGGTGGCCGTCAACGCGGATCAGTTCGCCGACCGGACCGCGGCCGCGTTGCGCGACGAGGGCGTCCGGACGGTCGCCGCGAAGCGGATCACCGACGAGCTGGTCCGCGGAACCGACGGCGACCTGCTCGCCGTGCGGCCGATCGTGCAGGGCGTCGTGGAGAGCGTCGTCGGCGGGCGGGCCTTCACCGGACTCGTGCGGCTGGCCGTCCGCGACGTGCACCGCGCGATCTTCGCCCGGTCCGAGAGCACGCTCACGCTGACCGTGGCCGACGTCGGCATCGTCGTCGCCGCCGCCCTGGAGCAGATCCGTCCGGAGCTCGCCGACGACGTCCGCGACGCGGCACCGGTTCGGCTGCTCGAGCGTGACCTCGGGTCGGCGAGCACCGTCGCCAACCGGATCAGCGACGACCTGCGGCTGCTGTGGGCGGTCTGTGCGTTCCTCGCGGTCGCGCTCACGATCGCCGCGCTGTGGACGAGCGCCGACCGGCGCCGCACCGTCCACCGGCTCGGGATCGGGATCGCCGTCGTCGGCGGGGTGCTGATCGTCGGGCTCGAGGTCGCCCGCGCGCTGACCGTCGACCGACTGAGTGATCCCGACGCCCGCAGTGCGGCCCGCGGGGTGTGGGACGCGTTCCTCGGTGACCTGCGCAGCGCCGGCTGGGTGCTCGGCGGTGTCGGTGCGGTGCTCGCCGCGACCGCGGCGTCGCTGCTGCGCCCGGTCGACCTGGCGACGCCGGTGCGCAGGGTCGCCGCCGCACTGGCCCACGAGCCCCGGCACCCGGCGCTCGGCGTCGCGCGGGCCGTCGGGTTCATCGCGGTCGGCGTCGTCGTCCTGACGCACCGTGAGTGGGCGTTGTCGCTCGCCGCGGCCGCGGTCGGCCTGCTGCTCGTCTACGTCGGCACCACCGCGCTGCTGCGGCTCGTCTACGCCCCGGCGGCGGGCGCCGACGCACCGGGCCCGACCGCGGCGCCGTCCCACCGCCGACGGATAGCCACGGCCACGCTGGGGGCCGCGATCATCGTGGCGGCGCTCACCGCGTTCGCCGCCGGCGGCGGCGCCGATGCGCCCGTC
>JBFWKS010000232.1:0-7151 GCA_050252545.1 Solirubrobacteraceae bacterium | reverse complement strand
CCTGGCCCGCCGCCGTCCGGCCCCCGCCGTCCGGCCCCCGCCGTCCGTCCCATCCCCGCTGCCACGTTCGCCTGGCCGCCCCATCCCCACCGGCCAGCAGCCCGATGCTGGGACGGACGGGCCAACGGCACCTCCCCGGGCGCTTGGCGATCGTTCGTGCGACGTGAACGATCGCCAACGGCCCCCGCGCGGTCGGCGACGACGCAGGACCCGACCTACGGCCCGGGCCTGTCTGGTGCCGTCGCACCGGGTCGGCGTGCGGGGCCCGCGTCTTCGAGGCCGGCCTGCGAGACCCCGCGTATCGGCACGGCCCGCGGGCCCGGTGAGCGGGCGTATGGGGCCGGTGGGCGGACCGGGCATGCGGGGGCCGGTGGGTGGACCGGGCGTGCGGGGGCCGGTGGGCGGACCCGGTGTATGGGACCAGTGGGCGGATCCGGCGTGCGGGGCCCGGGCCTGCGGAGGCGTGCCAGATCAGCACCGAACGTCGCGGAGTGGTGCCGGTGTGCCGGCAATCCCGTGGAGGACGAGCGCGGGCGGGTCCTGCGGGTTACCGTCGCCGCGATGGTTCCGATCCGACAACTCGAAGCCCTCGTCGCCGTGGCCGACACGGAGCACTTCGGGAACGCCGGGCGGCGGCTCGGAACGACGACGACCGCCGTCAGCGGCCTGATCGCACGGCTCGAGCGGACCGTCGGGATGGACCTGGTGCGACGGACCAGCCGACGGGTGTGCCTGACCGCGAAGGGCGTGGCCCTGCTCGACGAGGCACGGGCCGTGCTCGAGGCATCCCGACGCCTGCTCCGTCGCGTCGCCGAGGTGGACGAGGGACGCGGGGGTGCCATCCGCGTGGGCGTGACGCCGTCCTGCCGCCGGGCCGGCGCCGCCACCGTCCAGGCGCTGCGGGAGGCGTCGACCCGGTGGCGGGTGATCACGAGCGAGCACCACCCCGGCACTCTCGGGGATCACCTCGACGAGGGACGGGTCGAGCTGGCCGTCACCGACCGGCCGGGCGCCCGCGTCCCCCGGCCGTGGTGGTGCAAGCCCTGGGAACGCGTGCGGCCGCGCCGGTACGTCATCCCTCTCACCACGGAGCCCGGTGCCGCGATGCTCGTCCGCACGCGCGCACTCTCGGCGATCACGGCAGCGACGCACCACGGCCGGCTGGTCCACGATGTGCGATCTGTACTCGCCGGCCAAGCGCCGCCGTGACCGTCGTGTTCCCGAGAGCGCTGACCCGTGATCCAGGCCCGGTCACCACCACCGTGCCGGGCACGACGCGGTGAGGACCTCGTTGTGGTCGCCGTGGACGATGATCGCCTCCTCGTGACTGATGCCTCCCGTCTCGGGAGTGCCCATGACGATCTCCAGCGCCAGCACCTGCCCGACCTGGATCGGGTCGGTCGAGCCGGCGGCGACGAACGGGCCCTCGGTCGTGAGGCCGAGCTGATGACCGAACATCGGGACGAACCCCTCGAAGTACCCGTGCGGCGGGTGGCCGCGCTCGACGAGGAACGCCGTGCCCGCATCGTGCACCTGCTCGTGCGTCACCCCCGGGCGGACGGTCGCGATCAGGTGGTCGATGAGGTCCACCGCCTGCTGGAGCACCTCGGCCTGATCGTCGGTCGCAGGGCGCCCGACGCACGCCGAACGGGCCAGGTCGCAGTAGTAGCCGAGCACCGGGCCGAACCCGTCCACCCGGATGAGGTCGCCCTCCGCCAGCGGCCGGCGCGCGTCGAACGACGGAATGCCCCGCGGCGCGTTCGGACGACACGGCAGGCCCGATCCGATGACGACGTCGTCCGGGAACCCGCCGCCCGCCAGGAGCACCGGCAGGCCGATCCCGACGAGATCGGCCTCGGTCCGGCCGGGCTCGGCGGCCTCGACCATCGCGCCGATCCAGGCGGCACCGACCCGCGACGCGTGGCGCAGCAGGTCGAGCTCGGCGGGGCTCTTCGTCCGGTGCAGCGGCTCGACGATCCGATCGGCCGGGACCCAGGTCACCGGGTCGGACGCGCCGAGCGCCGCCTCGATCGCCCGGCGCTGCCGGTCCAGGAACGCGCCCTCCCCTGCGATTCCGACACGTCGCCCCGTCAGGCCGGCGTCGCGCAGCGCGGTCGCCACGCCCTCGGTGACCGACTCGACGGTGCGCGCATCCGCGACGTTGAGGTCGGACGGCGGAACCCGCTGATCGAGGATGAGGATCGGGTCGCCGTCGACCGGCAGGATCAGCGCCGAGAACCCCTTGTCGCCGAACGGTGCGGCCGAGGCGAACCCGGACTGGTGATCGGCGAGCCACCGTGCCGCCCACGACCAGTTGACGCTGCCCCACGCCAGGAGGCCGTCCAGACCCGCCGCGGCGATCGCGTCACGCGTCCGGGCGCGTCGGGCGACGAACTCCTCGGCCGGGACGGGCGGCGGCGCATCGTGAACGGTCGGGGCGATCGGGGCGTGGGGCACTGGGCTCTCCTTCGGGGTTGCGGGGCACAAGCTGGGTGATCCGGGCAAGCGGGCGCGGGCTGACGGCTCGACGTAGGTGGTGCGGGCCAACCGTTCGGGCAAGCGGGTCGGGGCGGACGGTGGACCGGGCCCGCGGCGACCGCTGCGGTGACGGGCCGGCCATGGCGATCAGAGCGGTGGGCGTCGTCGTGCGAATCCGGTGGCGGCCTCCAGGGCGGCGGCGCGGTCGAGCAGGGTGCGCTCGTCGCGGTAGCGGCCGACGAGTTGCAGGCCGACGGGCAGGCCATCGTCGGTGAACCCCGCCGGGAGCGACAGCGCCGGGTGGGCGGTCGCCGAGATCCGGGTGCAGGAGCGCATCCAGGTGACGTACCGCTCCATCGGCACGCCGGCGATCTGCTCCGGCCACCGCCACCCGACCGGGAACGGCGGCAGCTGCACGGTCGGCAGCGCAAGCAGGTCGTACCGCTGCAGGAACCGACGCGTGCGCCGATAGAGGTCGGTCCGCAACTCTCCCGCGCGCACGACCTGCTCGGCGGTCAGCCGCGAACCGCGCCCGATCTCATCGACGAGATCGGGCTTGATCAGATCGCGGTGGTCCGCGAGCTCCCGCCGCAGTCCGCCGAAGAACTCCAGCGCGCGGAACGTCTCGAACGCCTCGTCCGCGCCCGACAGGTCCGGCTCGACGTCCTCGACGATCGCGCCCAGGTCGACGAGGACCGCGCGCACGCGCTCCAGCACGGCCGTCACCGCAGGCTCGATCGGCAGGCCGTCGACCGTGCGACTCCACGCGACCCGGACCCCGGACAGGTCGGCACCGGGAAGGTCCAGGAACGCGGCCGGGTCGACGTCGACCGACAGCGGCGTGACGTCGTCGCGGCCGGCCATCGCCGCCAGCAGCAGCCCGCAGTCGCGCACGTCGCGGGCGATCGGTCCGAGCACCGCCATCGGATCCCACGCGTTGCCGGGGCGCCCCGACGGAACGAGCCCGGCCGACGGCCGCAGACCCACGACGTTGCAGAACGACGCGGGGTTGCGGACGCTGCCGCCCAGGTCGGATCCGTCCGCCAGCGGCAGCATGCCCGCGGCGACCGCCGCCGCGGCACCGCCACTGGACCCGCCCGCCGACCGCTCCGGGTCGAACGGGTTGCGCGTCGGGCCGAACACCTCGTTGAACGTGTGCGACCCGGCACCGTGCTCGGGCGTGTTCGTCTTGCCGACGATGATCGCGCCGGCGCGGCGCAACCGCCGCACGACGACCGCGTCGGCCACCGGGACATGATCGGCGTGCACGCGGGACCCGTGCGTCGTCCGGATCCCTGCGGTGTCCATCAGGTCCTTGATCGCGATCGGCAACCCGTGGAGGAGACCGAGCGGACGGCCCCGTGCATGGTCGTCGTCGGCGGTGCGCGCCGCCGTCATGGCCTGCTCCGGGACGAGGGTCGGGATCGCGTTGACCCGACCATCGACCTCCGCGATCCGATCCAGGTGGGCCTCGACGACCTCGACCGCCGAGACCTCGCCCGCCCGGAGGGCGGCCCGCAGCCGGTGGGCAGACCACCAGTGCAGCGGGTCCGTCCCCGGGCTCCCCATCAGGAGAAGATCTTCTTGTTCCAGTCGGCGAGCAGCGGATCGTTCTCGCCGTAGTACTTCTCGTCGGCCACGGCGTGCGCGCGGCCCGGGGCGTTCGGCAGCTCCGCCGTCTCGGCCTCGGTCAGCACCTCGAACGCGGCCTCGGACGGCGGGCCGTAGCTCGTGAGCCGTGCGAACTCCGCCTGCCGCTCGGGCTGGGCGCAGAACCCGGCGAGCGCCTGCACGGCGTCGGCGTTGGGCGAGTCGGGCAGGATGCTCATCCCGTTGGGCTGCACGATCGGCGCCATGTCCCAGAGGATCTCGAGCTTGACGCCCTTGTCCTGCAGGCCCTTCCAGAGACCATTGCCGGCGAACGACATCGACACCGACTTCGACGTCAGGAACGACTGGGCCTGCGGGAACTGCTGGTAGATGAGCGCGTCCTTGATCAGCGGCTTCATCTTGGCCGCCGCCCGCTCCAGGTCCAGCGGATAGAGCTCGTCCGGAGCGACGCCGTCGGCCATGAGCGCCGCTTCGAAGGTGCCGACGTTGCGGTACTCCGCCCCCGGCCACGCCCGCTTGCCGGGGAACTTCTTCGTGTCGAAGAAGTCCGCCCACGTCTTCGGCTGCTCACCCGAGAACGTGCCCGGCAGCATCGCCGGCACGTACCCGACGAAGAACGTCTGGAAGAAGTACGGGCGGAACTCCTCCGGCAGCAGGTCCTCCTGCGCGAAGTCGGGAACGCGTGGCGCCTCCTTGCCCGACACCTTCGTCGCCGCGAGCATCTGGCCCGGCGACCCGTGGTAGGCGTCCCACTTGACCGGGATCTTCCCCGAGAGCTGGTCGTCGCCCATGTTGCCGGGAAGGTCGGTCCCGACGACCCGGACACCGGTCCGCTCGGTGAACGGCTCCCAGAACGCCTTCTCGCGGGCGGCCTCGGTCGTCCCGCCGTAGTTGGCGATGATGACCCGCTTGGACTCGACGGCGTCCAAGAGGGCCTTGAGCTCCGCCGACTCGCCGGATGCCCCGGGGGCCGCGGTGCTCGTCGTCTTCTCGTCGTCCCCGCAAGCCGACAGGAGCAGGGGTCCCGCGGCCAGGGCGCCGGCGCCCACGCCGGCGCGCTTGAGCAGCGCGCGTCGGGAGATGTCAGGCGAGCGGTCGTGGCCCGGTTGCTGATCGTGCATCGTTGACCTCACTGTCGTCGTCTCCCGGCGCGGGCGCTGCCGCTACGAGAAGAGCTTCTTGTTGTCGTCCAGAAGGGCCGCCTCGTTGTCGGCGAGCCACTTGATGTCGGGCTTGGCCACCGTGCGACCGGGGGCGTTGGGAAGCTTGGCCGCGTCCTCCTTGGACAGCACGTCGAACACGGCCTTGGACGTCGGCCCGTAGTTCGTCAGGCGGCAGAACTCGGCCTGGTTCTCGGGCTGCGCGCAGAACGCCGCCAGGGCCATGATCGCGTCCATGTCGGGCGCGTCCGGCATCACCAGTCCGGAGTTCGGCTGGAGGATCGGGACCATGTCCCAGAGGATCTCCACGTCGACGTTCTTGTTCTCCAGGCCCTTCCACATCCCGTTGGGGCCGTAGGAGATCGAGACGCTCTTGGACGTGAGGAACGACTGGGCCTGCGGGAACTGGTCGTAGATCAGCAGGTCGTCCATGATCGACTTGATCTTGGCGTGGGCCCGCTCGATATCCAGCGGGTACAGCTCGTCCGGGTTGACGCCGTCCGCCAGCAGCGCGGCTTCGCGCGTGCCCGGCGTGTACGCCTTGCCCGGCCACGAGCGCTTGCCGGGGAACTTCTTCGTGTCGAAGAAGTCCGCCCACGTCTTCGGCTGCTCGCCCGAGAACGTGCCCGGCAGCGTCGCCGGCACGTAGGCGACGTAGAACGACTGGAAGTTGTACGGCTGGAACTCCGGATCCAGCTCGTCGGCGTACGCGATCTCCGGGATCTTCGGCAGCGGCTTCTTGCCGTCGTTGAGCGCGGTCAGCGCCTCGGGCGGCGACCCGTGGAACGCGTCCCACTTGGCCGGGACGCGGCCGGCGAGCATGTCGTTGCCCATGTTGCCGGGGATGTCGACCGGGACGATCCGGGCGCCGGTCCGCTCCGTGAACGGATCCCAGAACGCCTGCTTGCGGGCGTCCTCGGTCGTGCCCCCGTAGTTGCCCCAGACGACTCGCTTGGACGTGACCTTGTCCAGCAGGGCCTTGAGCTCGGGGGACTCGCCCGCCCCGCCCGCGGCGGTCGACGTCGTGGTCGACGTATCGTCGTCGCCGCAGGCGGTCAGCAGCGTCGATCCTGCGACAAGGGCGCCCGCGCCGATGCCTGCGCGCTTGAGGAGGGTGCGGCGCGAGAGATCGCCGGGGCCCACCGAGAGGTGTCGGTCAGTCATGTTGCTCAGCTTCCCACGAATTGGATGCGATGTGGACTTTTTTGGATGCGATCTGCACCAGGGCCCGAAGTCTGCCGGACGCATTGGATACCGACCTTGTACGACGGGATATCCCTACGGCCGATCGAGGAGCCGCCGCGGCGTGTCGACCATGATCCGCTGCACCGCGGCTTCGTCCCCGCCGCAGTACCAGGTGATCGCCGGCTGGACGCGACGGAAGAGGTGCTCGTACCCGGCGCCCCCGTTGTGGCGCAGGTTGGACTGCGCCCAGACGTCGCAGCCGAGCACGATCTGGTCGGCGTACCCCTGGCTCAGCAGGTACTCGAGGGCATCGAGCCGTTCGACGTCGGTGGGGTTCCGGGCCTTGCTCTTCGTCGAGTAGAAGAACTCCGAGCCGAAGGTGTCGAGCTCGAGGACCGCTCCCGTCTGCGCCACGGCATCGTGGTAGGCCCGATCGATCCGCTCGTCCATGTGGCTCAGGACGATCCGGTCGGCCGGCATCCCCTCCGCGGTGAGCCGCTCGACGACATCCAGGCCGTCCGCGCCACGCCACGACAGGTGGACGTTGACCGCGGCACCGGACTCCGCCCCGGCCCGGCCGGCGGCCTCGACGACCCGCCACTCGTCGACCGAGGGGGGATGGTTCGTGCCGATCTCGCCGATCAGTGCCGGTAGCACCCCGGTGCCATCGAGCCCCTCCCGGAGGTCGGTGAGGATCGACTCGGCGATGTCGTCGAC
>JBFWKS010000231.1:0-7160 GCA_050252545.1 Solirubrobacteraceae bacterium | reverse complement strand
CTCAGGCGCGTCGTCACGTCCGCCACCGACGACCTGTTCGAGGTCGCGACCGCGTGGATGCAGGGTGAGGGCGACCAGAGCCGCGCCGGGCTGCTCGACGCGGTGCGGCACGTCGTCGTCGAGCGCCGGCATCACGGTCCGGTCCTGGACGCGCTCGACGAGGTCGCGGGCTACGACGCGGACATCGCCGAGTACTGGACCGCGCGGATGGAGGGGTTCATCACCGTGGTCCGGGCGCGGATGGAGCGCGACCGCGACCTCGGGCGCCTGCCGGAGGGCGTCGACGTCGCCGAGACGGCCCACATGCTGGCCTGGGGGATCGAGCGGACGATCGGACGGCGCGTCCTGTCGGCATCGGCCGAGGATGACGAAGGGCTCGTCCGTACCGTCGCCCGGGCGATCTGGTCGGCGTTGTACGGCCCCGGCTGGTCGTAGGCCCTCCGTCTCATCCCGACTGGGCGTAGGAGTCTCGGTCCTACGACGGCAGGGTCGCGAGACGTCCCTCCCGTTCCGACCCGGGTCGGGGGATTCCCATCATCGCGGGGTCGACCCCGTCGTTGCGACCGGTCGATGCCCGGCTTGGCGTGGCAGGATCCCCGCATGAAGATCGGAATCGGCGTCGGTTACTGGGGCCTTGGGGTCACGAAGGACGACCAGCTCGAGATCGCGGTCACCGCGGAGGAGCTCGGCTTCGACGCGGTCTGGGTGGCGGAGGCCTACGGGTCGGACGCCGTGTCGGTCGTCGGTCACCTGACCGCGATCACGGAGCGGATCGAGCTCGGCACCGCGATCCTGCAGATCCCGGCCCGCAGCGCGGCGATGACCGCGATGTCCACCGCGACGCTCGACCAGCTCTCCGGAGGACGGTTCGTGCTCGGGCTCGGGGCGTCGGGTCCGCAGGTGTCGGAGGGCTGGCACGGCGTGCGGTTCGGTCGGCAGCTCGCGCGCACCCGCGACTACGTCAACGTCGTGCGGATGGCCCTCGCGCGCGAGCGTGTGGAGTACGAGGGTGAGACGCTCACGCTGCCGTTGCCCGACGGCCCCGGCCGGTCGCTCAAGCTCACGATCGCGCCGCAGCAGCAGCGCGTCCCGATCGTCCTGGCGGCGATGGGCCCGAAGAACGTCGCCCTCGCCGGAGAGGTGGCAGACGGGTGGCTGCCGACGTTCTTCGCGCCGGAGCACATCGGGGACCTTCGTGCACCGCTGGTGGAGGGGGCCCAGAAGGCAGGCCGCAACCCCGACGACGTCGCGATCATGCCGCAGGTCGCGGTCTGCATCGACGACGACGTGGACGCCGCCCGCGACACGATGCGGTTCATCATGGGCCTCTACATCGGCGGCATGGGGTCGAAGAAGAAGAACTTCTACGTCGAGCTCGTCGATCGCTACGGGTTCGGCGACGCCGCCCGGACGGTCCAGGACCTGTACCTGGCCGGTCGCAAGGACGAGGCCGAGGCCGCGCTGCCCGTCGAGTTGATCGACGCCACCTGCGTGTGCGGTCCCGCCGACGTCGTCCGCGAGCGGCTCGCCGCGTTCTCGTCGGCCGGCGTCGACCAGCTGATCGCGATCCCGACGCCGCTGCCCGGGCAGAAGCACATCGAGCAGGTCCGGCGGCTCGCCGCGATCGCCCGCTGACGGCCAGGGGGCGTCGGCTGACGGCGGGGGGCCGGCGTCGGCTGACGGCAAGACGCGCGAGGGACCACGCGGCCGCCCCCGCCGGGCGTCCGAACCGTCCCATGGGTCGATGTGGGCCGGTTCGTCAACCCCCCGATCGGGCCGCCCGGCGGGTCGGGCACCGTCGGCGTATCCTGTGGCGTCGTCCGTCGCCGGGTCCGGGGCCGCCCGTGGGAGGCGCCCCGTCGACGCGGCGAGAGTCCTATCCGGAGCGCGCCCTCATGGCCACCGCCTTCTCTGCCGAGCCCACCGATCCCGAGACGCGTGAGGAGATCGTCCAGCTCGTCCGGCAGTTCACCGACGAGCAGATCCTCCCGACCGCCGAGCACTGGGACGCCAAGGACGAGTGGCCCGAGCCGATCGTCGAGGGCCTGAAGGAGCTGGGCCTGTTCGGCGTCACGTTGCCGGAGGAGTACGGCGGCCTGGGCCTGGACCTGCAGACCTACGCCCGGATCGCCGAGGAGCTCGCGCGCGGCTGGATCTCCGTCCCGGGCATCATCAACACGCACTTCATCGGCGCGTACCTGCTGATGAAGTTCGGCACCGACGAGCAGAAGCAGAAGTACCTGCCGCAGATGGCCACCGGCGAGCTGCGGGCCGCGTTCTCGCTCTCGGAGCCGCACTGCGGCTCGGACGTGCAGGCGATCAAGACGGCGGCGAAGAAGCTCGACGACGGCCGCTACGAGATCAACGGCCAGAAGCTGTGGGTCACCAACGGCCTGATGAGCGGCCTGGTCTTCGTCCTCGTCGTGACCGATCCGACGGCGTCGCCGAAGTACAAGGGGATGACCTGCTTCATCTGCGAGAAGGAGCCCGGCGTCGGCGTCAACACCGGCGAGTACGAGGGCTTCGAGGTGCCGCCGAAGATCAAGAAGATGGGCTACAAGGGCGTGGAGTCCACCGAGCTCGTCTTCAACGGCTACAAGCTCGGCGCCGACCAGATCCTCGGCGGCGAGGAGGGCGGCCTGAACAAGGGCTTCAAGCAGATGATGGACTCGCTGGAGGTCGGTCGCGTCAACGTCGCCGCCCGTGGCGTCGGCGTCGCGCAGCGGGCGTTCGAGCTCGCCATCCGCTACGCCCAGGAGCGCGAGACGTTCGGCAAGCAGATCGCCGATCACCAGCTCGTGCAGGAGAAGCTCGCCGACATGGCCACGCGCGTGGAGGCGGCCCGGCTGCTGACCTACCGGGCCGCGGAGCTCAAGGACAAGGGCGAGCGCTCCGACACCGAAGCGGCGATGGCCAAGCTCGCTGCGTCGGAGGCCGGCCACAAGAACGCCGAGGAGTCGCTGCGGATCCACGGCGGGTTCGGGTTCTCCAAGGAGTACGAGATCGAGCGGATCTACCGCGACGCGCCGCTGCTGCTCATCGGCGAGGGCACCAGCGACATCCAGCGGCTCGGCATCGCCAAGGGCCTGCTCAAGCGCTACGCGATCTGATCCCGGCACCCCCCGGTGATGCCCCGGGGCAGGGTTGGCGTCGGGGTCGGCCCGGCGATGTGACGAAGGCCGCCGTTTCTGGCGGGGAACGTCACATCGTTCGGGGGGCCGGGGTCGGGGCGCCCACGATGTGACGAAGGCCGCCGTTTCTGGCGGGGAACGTCACATCGTTCGGGGGGCCGGGGTCGGGGCGCCCACGATGTGACGAAGGCCGCCGCTTCTGGCGGGGAACGTCACATCGTTCCGGGACCCCGCGGCGCCCCTCTCAGGTCGTCGTGGGCGGGAGCAGTCGTGCGCGAAGCTGCGCCGCGAGCCGCTTCGGCGTCTCCTCGAGCTGGTGCCACCCGATGCGCAGCACCGTCCAACCTGCGGCGATGTGGGTCGCGTCGCGCTCGCGATCCTGCCGCCGACGGTCATCCCCGACGTGCCAGCGGTCCCCGTCGGTCTCCACCACCAGGGCAGCGTACGGCCAGTGGAAGTCCGTCTCGTACCCGAGGAGGAGGGCGTTGACCAGGGGTAGCGGCAGGTCGTGCTCGCGCAGGAATGTGAGGAAGCGTCGCTCGAACTCGCTGCGGGTGCGGTGCAGTGACGGGTCGTCGACGGCGAGCAACGCCTCGCGCAACCGGGTGGTGCCGCGGCGCTTCTGGCCGGCGATCCGGGTCGCGAGCGCCGCCAGGTCGACGTGGTGATCCACCATCGCGGCTCGGGCGGCCTGGCGCAGCAGCGCCGGATCGAGCATCGCGGCGGTGGCGATGAGCGTCGTCCTCGGTCCGGTGACGAGCAGCCCGTGGCGGTCGCGACGGGGTGGATCGAGGTCGTCGACCCGCGTGTGGTGTACGCGGACGCCCTGGCGGGAGCGTCGACGGGCCCCGGGGACCGTCACGTCGACGGTCGTCGGCCGGCGCTCGGTCAGGCCGAGGAGGAAGGCGGCGGTGAGGTGGCTGAGTGGGCTGGCTCGGCCGACCGCGAGCTGTGCCGCCCAAGCCGCGAGGATGAAGCCGTGTTGTGGAGGTCCCACGACGTAGACGCCTCGGTGGCGGCGGGTCAAACGACCGACCGCATGCCACCGCTCGATCGTTCGCCGGGGGATGCCGAGGGTCCGAAGCTGGCCGATCGAGATCAGCCCCGCCTGCCGGGCGGCCACGGCCAGCACGCGGCGCCACCGGTCGGCGGAGTCGCCGGGCGTCGCGTGGTCGGGCGTGGGGGGCGTCGACGAAGGGGCGCTGGGGACGGACACGCCCCGAGGATGGCGACCCGGCTGACCCGCCGCCACGCACGAACCGGATTGGCACGACGTTGGTGCAGGATTGGTGCACACTGCGACGGTTCCTGCACGTTGCGGGACGCGCGGTGTCGGAGCGACGGCGGCTCGGTCCCGGGCATGCGACGAAAGACCGCCGTTTCCGGCGGGGAACGTCGCGCCGTTCGGGGAGTGGGCGTCGGGGCGCCCACGATGTGACGAAGGCCGCCGCTTCTGGCGGGGAACGTCACACCGTTCGGGCGCTCGGCCCCGGGCATGCGACGAACACCGCTGTTCACGGCGGGGAACGTCACATCGCTCAGGGGACCGGCGGGTCGATGCGACGAACGAGCACCGTTCTCGGCGGTCAGCGGCGCATCGCTCAGGGCCGTCCCCGGACGTCGCCCGGGTCATCCCTGCCGCCCCGGCGGCGTCTTTCGGGACGAGGGTCGCTCAGGCGGGGCGGATGCGCACGGCGGTGCCGTAGGCGCAGACCTCGGTGCCGGTCGAGGCGTACTCCGTCGTCTCGAACCGGAACGCCAGCACGGCGTTGGCGCCGGTGGCCTCGGCCGCGGTCGACAGCCGCTCCAGCGACTCCTGGCGGCTGTCCTGGAGCATCTTCGTGATGCCCTTCAGCTCGCCACCGACGAGCGACTTGAAGCCGGCGCCGATGTTGGAGCCCACGTTGCGGGAACGGACGGTGAGGCCGAACACCTCGCCGTACACCTCCTCGACGACGTGGCCCGGGATGTCGTTGGTGGTGACGATCTTCAGCATGGCGACCACCCTACGGGGCGGGGTGGCGACTCGCGGGGCGCATCCCGTGAACCCGGTGGGCGGCGACGTGGTCGGTGTGCCCCTCCCGAGTGCGACCGCGTCACGTCGAGCGGCCGGCGGTGGCGGCGTCGCCGGGAGCCGGGATCGCGCCCTCCAGCCGCAGGATTCGCCGCAGGATCGCCAGCGACCCGGCGTAGGTGGAGTCCATCCCGAAGAAGCTCAGTCCGGGGGCGCCGAGCGTGCGGGCCTGGGTGTAGGGCGTGTCGGACGCGTAGTGGATGATCCCGAAGTCCAGCGGCAGGCGGGTGAGGCTCACCGCCTCGTTCACCGGGTGGCGGTCGGCGTCGGCGAGCTCGTGGACGGCGGCGCAGTACGGGCCCGCCTCCATCTCCACCACGGTGTACGCCTCGCGGTAGTAGAAGTCGAGGTGGTCGCGGTTCTGCAGGAACGTGGACCGCACCGTGACCGCCTTCTGGTTGTCCAGTCCGTTGCCGTAGCGCAGGTCGTCCTGGAGGTCCTCGACGGTGAACGCGTTGTCGAGCCAGTAGGTCGTGCGGGTGTGCTCGTCGTGGACCGCACCGCTGATCAGGACGTCGCCGACGTCGGCGTTGAGCGTCGCCGCCTTGCCCAGGACGTACACGCCCCGCAGCCGGGCGACGTCGACGGCGATCTCCCGCAGGATGTTGTAAGCGGCGCTGCCGAGCGGGTAGTCGATGTTGACGATCACCGCGTCGCTGGACCGCAGCGCCGACGCGTCGACCGGGCCCAGCCGCGGATCGAGTCGCCCGGCGTCGAGCCGGTCCAAAGGGATGACCTGGACCGGCAGGCGCAGCGCCCCCGCCGGGGCCATGTCGATCACTCCGGCGTCGCGCTCCGCCTGGACGAGCGCGTCCGGCCGTCGCGCGAACGCCCCACGGGCACCGAAGTACAGGAGGCTCTCCAGCGAGCCGTCGCTGCGGCCCAGGCGGATCCGCTGCAGCTCCTGCCGCAGGTCGTCGGGTCCGTGCCGCTCGACGTGGGCGAGGAGCTCGCCCTCCCGGTCGCGGGCGATGCCGGTGACGAGGTTCACCAGCGCATGGACGTTGGACGACACGAAGTACACCGGCCGCTCGTGCAGGGCCTCGCGGACGAGCGCGTCGCGGACGGGGCGCCACCAGTCCCGGGTGAGTCGGGCGTAGCCGACGTTGCTCGTGCCGAGCGACCGCAGGCGCAGCTCGCAACGGTGGACGCGGATCGTCTCCAGCCGCTCGGCGAACCGGTCACCCCACGCGGCCTGCAGGCGCCGCCAGTCCTCAGTGGCCCCACCGAGCGCCGTGGCGAGGCTCTCGGCGTCGGCGGGGGCCGCGGGCGCGCCGCTGCCACGCAGCCGCGAGCGGATCTTGTTCCACTCGATCTGGAACGCGACCAGGGTGGGGACGAGGTCGTCGACGTCCGATGCGCTGGACACGAGCACGGCGAGCGTTCGCTCGGGCCGTGGCGGCGCGCCGTCGTCCTCCGGCTTGGCGGTCCAGGGGCCGACGTGCCAGAGCCGGCGGCGGGCCTGGGCCTCGGTCGTCGGCCAGTCGGCGAGGGGGATGCCCGCGGCCAGCAGGTGGTCGGGCTCCTGGCCGATGACGACGCGCCGGGTCTCGACGATCTCCTCCGGCAGGCGTCGCACGGCGTAGAGGAAGGCGCCCAGATCGGGGGCATCCCCTCCCGCGCGCGGGTGCAGGCTCGAGCCCATCGCGACGTGCGCACGCTCCAGGACGCGCAGCCGCGTCTCGCCCCGCGACCGCAGCAGCGTCGTGTACGTGCGGTGGTACAACGCCACCTCGTCCGACAGGTCGGTGCCGTACCCCGCATCGGGGCCCAGTCGCTCACCCATGGACCGAGTCTGCCGGACGGGGCGGCGGGGGTGGCGTCAGCGGTCGGTGTGGCGCTGCTTGTCGGGGTGGTTGCGGGTGCGCAGCAGCCCCGAGATGCCCGACCGGTGGCCGGCCATCCAGCGGTACGCGCGCTCCGTCGGCCCGGGAAGGCGACGGGCGATCCAGGCC
>JBFWKS010000230.1:0-7260 GCA_050252545.1 Solirubrobacteraceae bacterium | reverse complement strand
GCATGACCGACCAGTCCAAGATCCGCAACTTCTCGATCATCGCCCACATCGACCACGGCAAGTCGACGCTGGCCGACCGCATCCTGGAGCTCACCGAGACGGTCGCCGACCGCGACATGCACGCCCAGCTGCTGGACTCGATGGACCTGGAGCGCGAGCGCGGCATCACGATCAAGTCGCAGGCCGTGCGGGTGTACTTCGATGCCGACGACGGCGAGACGTACCAGTTCCACCTCATCGACACCCCGGGCCACGTCGACTTCACCTACGAGGTGTCCCGCTCGCTGCAGGCGTGCGAGGGGGCGCTGCTCGTCGTCGACGCGTCGCAGGGCGTCGAGGCCCAGACCCTCGCCAACACGTACCTGGCCGTCGACGCGGGGCTGGAGATCATCCCCTGCCTGAACAAGATCGACCTGCCCGGCGCCGATCCGGAGCGCGTCGGGGCCGAGGTCGCCGACCTGCTCGGCGACGCACCCGAGTCGATCCTGCGGATCTCCGGCAAGACCGGCGAGGGCGTCAACGCCGTCCTCAACCGTCTGGTGCAGACGGTTCCCGCCCCCGGCGGCGACCCCAGGGCCCCGGCCCGGGCCCTGATCTTCGACTCCGAGTTCGACCAGTACCGCGGCGTCGTCGCCTACATCCGTGTCGTCGACGGCGTCTTCCGCACCGGCGACAAGATCGCCGCGATGGCCGCCGGCACCGAGGCCGACGTCGACGAGCTGGGGATCTTCAGTCCCCAGATGGTCGCCGTCGACGAGCTCGGACCCGGCGAGGTCGGCTACGTCATCACCGGCATCAAGGACGTCATGCTCCTGCGGGTGGGCGACACGCTCACCCACCGCGCGCAGGTCCGCGGCCAGGACGAGAAGCTCGCGCCCGCCGAGGAGGCCCTCCCCGGCTACCGCGAGATCAAGCCGATGGTGTTCTGTGGGCTGTTCCCCACCGACACCGCCGACTACCCCGACATGCGCGACGCGCTCGAGAAGCTGTCGCTCAACGACGCCGCCCTGGTGTGGGAGCCCGAGACGTCGGACGCGCTGGGGTTCGGCTTCCGGATCGGGTTCCTCGGCCTGCTCCACATGGACATCATCCGTGAGCGGCTGGAGCGCGAGTACGACCTGGACCTCATCGCCACGATGCCGTCGGTCGGGTTCGAGCTCGAGCTCCAGGACGGGTCGGTCAAGGAGATCCACAGCCCGTCGGCGTACCCGGATCCGACGCACATCCGCGAGGTCCGCGAGCCCTACGTCAAGGTCAACGTCCTGACCCCCAAGGAGTACGTCGGGACGGTGATGGAGCTCTGCCAGGAGAAGCGCGGCGAGCACCAGGGGATGCAGTACATCTCGGCGGACCGGGTCCAGGTCACCTACGACCTGCCGTTGGCCGAGATCGTGATGGACTTCTTCGACCAGCTCAAGTCGCGCAGCCGCGGCTACGCGTCGCTGGACTACGAGCCGATCGGGTTGCGCGTCAGCGATCTGGTCAAGCTCGACATCCTGCTGTCGGGCGAGCCCGTCGACGCGCTGTCGCTGCTCGTGCACCGCACGAAGGCCGAGTCGATCGGACGCCGGTTCACCGAGAAGCTGCGCGAGAAGATCCCCCGCCAGCAGTTCGACGTGCCGATCCAGGCCGCGATCGGTGGCCGGATCCTCGCTCGCGAGACCGTCAAGGCGTTCCGCAAGGACGTCACCGAGAAGCTCTACGGCGGCGATGTCTCGCGCAAGCAGAAGCTCCTGAAGAAGCAGAAGGCCGGCAAGAAGCGGATGAAGCAGGTCGGCCGCGTCGAGGTCCCGCAGGAAGCGTTCCTCGCGGTCCTCGAGCTCGGCGACGACAAGTAGCCGCGCCGGCGAGGCCGTCCACGCGCCCCGGGCGCAGCCGCGGCGAGGGCACGGGTCGCTCCGCCGTCGGGGCGCCGCCGTCGCGCCGCCGTATGCGCCGGATGCTGCGGACGCGTAGCGTCCTCCGTTCATGTCGAGCGATGTCGTCGTCACCGGCCTTGGGGCCATCACACCGTCCGGGGGCGACGCTGCCGCCACCTGGGAGGGCCTGACGGCCGGCCGCTCGGCGATCGGGCCGATCACCCGGTTCGACACGTCGGGCCTGGACGCACGGATCGCGGCCGAGGTCCGGGACTTCGACCCGGTGGCCGTGATGGGCGCCAAGCGGGCCCGTCGCAGCGTGCGGTTCTCCCAGTACGCGGTCGCCGCGGCGCGCGAGGCGGTGACCGACGCCGGGATCGTCGTCGACGACACCAATGCGGGGCGCGTCGCCGTGATCATCAACACCGCGGTGTCGGGCATCGCTCCGACCGAGGTGGCGGTCCACACGATGGACGCCGAGGGGCCTCTGGCGGTCAGCCCGTTCTTCGTCCCGCAGATGATCCCGAGCGTGCCGGCGTGCGAGGTGGCGATCGACCTGGGGGTCCACGGTCCGGTCACCGCCGCCGCCCTGGCCTGCGCGAGCGGCACCGCCGCGCTGCTGGATGCGCGCCGGCTGCTGTTGTCGGGCGAGGCGGACGTCGTCATTGCCGGCGGGACCGATGCGCCGCTCGTCCCGTCGATGCTGGGGGGCCTGGGCGCGATGGGCGCGCTGAGCGCCCGCAACGACGATCCGACCGCGGCGAGCCGGCCGTTCGACGCCGACCGCGATGGCTTCGTCCCGGGTGAGGGATCGGTCGTGGCGGTCCTGGAGCGGGCCGAGGACGCGGCGGCCCGTGGGGCCCGGGCGTACGGTCGGATGGCCGGCGGCGCGATGACCGCGGATGCCTACCACCTGAGCGCCCCGGACCGGCAGGGCCGGTTCGCGACCGAGGCGATCCGGCTGGCGCTCGAACGTGCGGACGTCGCACCGGAAGACGTCGACTACGTCTGCGCGCACGGCACGAGCACCCCGGCGAACGACAAGACCGAGAGCCTCGCGCTGCGGACCGCGTTCGGCGGGGCGATCGACGGGGTGGCCGTCAGCTCACCGAAGTCGATGCTCGGGCACCTCATGGGCGGTGCCGGCACGCTGTCGGCGCTCGTCTGCCTGCTCGCGATCCGCGACGGGATCATCCCGCCGACGATCAACCTCGACACGGTCGACCCGGAGTGCGACCTGGACCACGTCGCGAACGTCGCGCGGCAGACGCCGGTCCGTGCCGCGGTCGCCAACGCGTTCGGGTTCGGCGGCCAGAACTGCGTCGTCGTGCTGACCGCGGCCTGAGCCTGCGGCGACGGGCGACGGGCGACGGGCGACGGGCGACGGGCGACGGGCGGCGGGCGGCGCCGGCGACGGGCCGCGCCGGCGACAAGGCGGACGCGTCGGAGGACCCGGGGTCGTTCGGGGTGGCGTCACGAGCCTCCACCCCTCGGAGGGTTCTGCCGCCACCTGCGCGAAGCCGTCCCGACAGCCCGATGCCCGGAGCGTTATCGGCTGCAGCGTGTGTCTCGAACCCTTCGTCGGACGCGGCGTGCTACCGCCGGTAGGGTGCCGTCATGGAACGGATGGGGGTCGGGGGGACGGTCGGGTCAGCGCTGCGTGCGCTGGCGGCAGCATCGGTGGCCGTCGCGCTGGGCGCCACCGGCGCCACCGGTGCGTCGGGGGCGACCGCCGCGACCGACGAGGAGCGCCGGGCCAGTTGCCTGGGGATGGAGCTGACCGTGGCGGGCCCGAACGGGCAGTCCGGGGGCCGCACCCCCGCCGGCGATGCCACCGCACGGTTGCCGCGCCGCATCCACATCGATGGTGGCACGCAGGCGATCAGCCACGGCTACGACTACGCGCTGCTCGACGGCGGGCTCTACTCCCGCACCCGCAAGCGCGGTGCCCGACCCGCCGGGGCGTGGGAGCGGGCGGTCCTGCCGGCCTGCATCGAGGGACGGCTGACCTCGATCTCCAACGACGACGAGCTGCTCATCGCCGTCGACCGCGACCGGCGCGTGTGGTGGACGCGCGGCGCGGACCGCGGCCCGGCCGCGCACGACTGGTCCCGCCGGTGGGGGCCGATCCTCTGGAACGGCGACGGCGTGCACCTGCCCTCCGACACGATCGCCTGGTCGACCTCGTCGACCGACAGCCTGCAGCGGTTCGTCGACGGCAGCGGAACGCTGCGTCACACCGCCGGCGCGGCGACGCTGTACCAGCTGCGGGCCGGTGGACAACGGATCACCTACGACGATCCGTGGCTGCCGTCCGACGCGAGCTACGAGGTGTGCGGACCGGAGCAGGGACGGTTCCGGGCGGTCGGCCTGGCGGCGGCGGGCGCGACGATCATGGTGATCGGTCACCACGGTGAGATCTACACCCGCACGTTCGACTTCGATCTGTCGGGTGCCAACACGCTGCTCATGAAGTACTCCTACACCGATCAGCGCGGTGTCGCGGGCAACACGATGCAGCTGCCGCGGCCGGAGTGGCGGCGCCAGCCGTCGATCGACCGGACGCTGACCTCGCGCGTCGGGGTGCTCGTCACCGGGAGTGACGAGTCGGATCGGCTGTTGCGCGTCGAGGGTGTCAACCGCGCCGGCCGACACGGCGTGTGGCAGAAGAACGTCGACGCGGACCGGTGGCGTTGGGTCGGCACCGACGAGCCGTTGCGGGGCGCGATCGTGTCCGACGATCGGACGCCGGGGCGGCTGGGGGACGCCGACACGCACCGTTACCGCGCTACCGTCGGCGGGGTCCACATCGAGGTGCCGGAGTTCTCGGCGGCGTGCTCGCCGGTGACGATGCGGTTGCGCTCCGAGGGCCGCACGGTCGACCTGCGGCTGCACCTCGTCGACGCCATCCGCCAGGCGGTCCGCGGGCCCGGCATCGACGCCACCCCGCGGGCGTACCTGGGCCAGATCGAGGTTCCCGCCGGCGTTCTGGCCGGGCGTGACGCGCTGCCGGCGGCGCTGCGTGCGGTGATCGACGGCCCGCTCGGTGGACGTCGGTTCACGGACGCGCCGACGATGGTCACCGACCGCGTCCTGCGCCTGGGCAACCAGTGCTGGAGCCTGACCCCGGACGGCGGTCCCCCGTCGCCGCGGATCCTCGAGGAGCTCGTCGACCAGGCGCTGGAGCCGGGCACGATCGTCAACCTCATCACCGGCCAGCAGGACCACCGGGCCCCGCTGCCGGTGCCGCTCTGCTGAGGCCGCCCCGCCGCCCGGGGCGGTCGCCGCGTCGACCGGGACCGGGACGGTCGGCCGGGCCTGCTGCAAGGTGTGGCCGGAAACGGGACGTCTGCGTCCCACTACCGGCCAGGCCTCGGGGGGGGCCGCGACGCCGCTGCCGGAGGTGTGGCCGGAAACGGGACATCTGCGTCCCACTACCGGCCAGGCCTCGGGGGGGGCCGCGACGCCGCTGCCGAAGGTGTGGCCGGAAACGGGACATCTGCGTCCCACTACCGGCCAGGCCTCGGGGTCGGCGGGTTCGCGTCAGCCCCGGCGCGGCGGGCCGACGCCGGGGTCAGGCTCCGGCCGCGGCGACGACGCCCGTGGTCAGCAACGTCCGCTCACCGGTCGCCAGGTCGATCCGGAAGAGCTGGCCTCCGCCGTCGATGACGAGCGCGCCCGTCCCCTGGTCGGTGCCGCCGAGCGGCTGCTCACCGGTCCCCAGGGCGGGCAGCCACCGGGTCTTGCCGGTGCGGGGGTGCATCGAGCCAATGCTGATCGGGCCGCGCGGCTCGAAGTCCTTGGCCCGCACGCGCTGGGTGACGACGAGGACCCGCGACCCGTTCGGGCCGATCCCGGTGCCGGTGACGAGCCAGTTCTTCGGGCGACGCAGCAGCCGCTTGCTCTTGCCGTTCTTGGGGGTCAGGCGCCGCAGCGTCGTGCGGCCCTTCTCGACGCGGGAGTAGATGACCCACTTGTACGCCCACGTCGGCGCGTAGCTCACGTGGTCCTTCGTCAGACGACGCAACCGCGGCTTCTTCTTGTTCGTGGCGCTCAGGATGTCGATGCCGCCGCCCTTGGCGTTGCGGTCGATCAGGATCGACTTGCCGCCGGGAACGAGAGCTATCGGCGACACGGACTTGGTGCCGACCTTCGTACGCCGGCCGTCGGAGAGCCGCACGGTGATGATCCGCCCCGACGAGGTCCGTCCCGCAACCGTGGACCCGTCGGGCGACACCACCGGCTCGTCCTCGCACCCCTTGCCGGCCGACACGCCGGCGCTGAGGAGCCGGGTCTCGCCGCCGCTCGTCGGCGCGGCCAACAGCGACCGGTCGTCCGGTCCCACGAAGACGACCGTCTGCGCGTCGGGCGTGAGGACCGGGCACCGGCCGAAGGCCAGCAGCTTGGGTTCCGCGGTCGCCGGCGCGGCGGGATCGAGGAGCAGGATCCCGCCGTCCAGCCCACGCTGCACGACGACCGCGGCCGAGGCGGGGACGGCGGTCGCGGCAAGCCCGAGCGGGACGAGCACGAGCGCGGCCAGCGACGCGCGACGGCGGTGTCGTGGAGTGGTGGTCCCCACGGCGCGTCGTGCGGCCCTGGTGTGGTCTCCCTGCATCGGCGCAGGGTCCCATACCTCGCCGTCCGGTGCGCCGGCGGGCGCGATGGTGCGGGGGCGACCGCGGGGCGACCGCGGGGCGACCGCGGGGCGACCGCCGGGCGGGGCGCTCGGTGGGTCGACGCTGTCGCGAGGCCGCGCGGGGTCGTGGGGGCGAACCGCCGACGTGGGGGACAGCCGATTGGCCTGATGCCGCGCCGCGCGGACCGAGGGTCGATCCGCCACCATCTGCCCATGGATCTGCAGGTGGACGGGCACTCGATCGTCGTGACCGGCGCGACCAGCGGCGTCGGCCGCGCCGTCGCGACACGCCTGGCCGCGGAGGGCGCCCGTCTGGTGCTCGTGGCGCGCGGGGCGGACCGGCTGGCCACGCTCGCGACGGAGCTCGGAGGGTCGGCGGTCGCCGCCGACGTCACCGCACCGGGAGCGGGTGCACGGATCGCGACGGCCGCCCGTGACGCCCACGGCCGGATCGACGCGATCGTCGCGGCCGCGGGGGCCACCCGCCGCGCCGCGCCCGAGGCGCTGACCGCCGAGGATTGGGACGCGCAGTGGCGGATCAACGTCCTGGCGCCCCACGCGCTGCTCCTTGCCGCGGCCGACGACCTTGCGGCGGCACCGGGCGGCGGCCGGGCGGTGCTCGTGTCGTCCTCGTCCGGCAAGCGACCGTCGGCGACGAACATGGCCTACTCGGTCACCAAGGCGGCGCAGCTGTCGCTGTCCCGCGCATGGGCCGATCAGCTCGCGGGCCGTGGGGTGCGGGTCAACGCCGTCACCCCCGGACCG
>JBFWKS010000229.1:0-7273 GCA_050252545.1 Solirubrobacteraceae bacterium | reverse complement strand
GAGCTTGCCGCCGACGAGTCGGTAGCGGGCCTTCGCACGGCGCTTGGCGTTCTTCGGCGCGGCGACGGTGACGCGGATGGTGCCGTCGCGGCCGACCTTCGCCTTGCGGACCTGCTTGCCGTCGCGACGCACCCGCACGGTCGCTCCCGCCAGCGTCGGCGACGCGACGCCGACCAGCCGGGTGCGGGGGCGACGCTTGGTGCCGGTCGCGTCCAGGTCGACCAGCGACACGAACGGGCTGACGCAGAAGGGGAGCGTCGCCGGCACGGGCGCGGGCTTGGTGGGCAGCGGCGTCGTGGTCGGCGGGGCGGGCAGGACCGCCGACGGCGGCGTGCCGTCGACGAGCTCGTCGAGGCCCTTCGGGTCGAGGTGCTGCGAGTAGGTGTGGGTCAGGGTCGTGCTGCCGCCCGCGGGGACGTCGCGGACGAACCGCATCACGAACGCGGCGCGGTTGAGGAACTTGACGTCGGTGGGGGCGTCCGCGAACGTGATCGCGCCCTCGGCCCGTGGGAGCACGTCGCCGTCCCCCGTGGCGCGGGGGGTGCTCCGCCGCTCATCCTCGTACAACGCGGAGTAGTCCTGACGGGGGCCGTGGACCCAGATCGTCGTCCGGCCGGGAGGCGCCGCGCCGAACGTCTCGCCGCCCTCGGGGACGATGTACTCCTCGCCCGTCGCCCACGGCAGGCGGAAGCTCGCCGGCTCCTTCGTGATCGGGTCGTGGCCCTCGGTGTAGAGCGAGTAGAGGCTCTGGCCGTACCGGGCCTCGATCCGATGGGGTCGGCCGTCGTCGGACCGGAACTCGTCGGTGAACGTCATCTGCCGACCGTCACGGTCCTGCCGGTACGTGCGACGGACGCTGATGCCGGACGGGACGAGCGCCGGTCCCTCGTCGCCGTCCTCGATCAGCGCGATCGGCGAGGTCTCGACGATCGTGACACCACCGGTAACGGGGTCCAGCGTGCGGGAGATGAGCCGGCTGCGCTGCTCTCCGACCCCCGGTACCGCCGCGCCCGGGCGGCCGTCGACGACCACGCCGGCGTTCGCGACGTCCAACGGGTACCCCGCCCCGGGGAGCCCGCCCCCGGCGAGCGGGCCGAAGCCCGAGAGCATGGCGGACGGTCCGAACAGGAGTCGCAGGTAGGTGTCCTCGATGAGCGCGGTGGCGAAGATCCCGCCGGACAATCCGCCGAAGAGGCCGGATCCGGACAGTCCGATCGACAGGCCCGTGCTCATCACCATCCCGTTGCGCTGACCGCGGATCGACTGGAACGCGTCGGCACCGTCCCATGCGCTGCCCGGTTCGTCGATCCGTGTCGACTGGAACCCGCCGCCCAGCACGCGTGGTCCGGCGAAGGCCGACAGGTCGAGGTCGGGATCGAGGTCGTCCCCGTCGTCCACGAGCTCCGGGGGAAACGCCCGGATCCGGCAGGTGTAGATCGGGCGGTGGACCTCCCCCGAGAACGCCCCGTCGTCGATCTCGGCCGTCCCGAGCGGGTCGGCGATCAGGACGCCGTTGCCGGTGTAGGTGCAGCCGATCGCCACCTCGTCGCCGTCGGCGGCCCCCGGGGCCACGCCGCTGACGGTCATCGTCTGCTCACCGAGGTCCCCGCTGAACGAGGCACCGAGCGAGTCCACGACCGTGTCCTCGGTCGGCGAGGTGACGCGCGTCGTCGTGACCGCGGCTGGGGCGGCCACCGGGAGTGCGAGGGCGCCGGCGAGGGCGGCGGTCGAGACGAGCAGCGCGGCACGTGGGCCACGGACGGGAGATCGGGACATGAAGGCTTCCTTCGGGACGGTGCATTGGCGACGAGGTACGTCGCGCGACAACGCGGTTATATGGGCGGTCGTCGACGGCGTCACCCCTGGTGACCCTGGGGTTAACCCTGGATCGACGGCGCAGCGCGACGGCGACCCGGGGCGGGACGGCTCCGCCCCGCGGTGGCGATTCACCGTCTGGTGCCGGGGTCCGGACGCCCGCCGCCCCTACGCCCGGGCTGCCGCCGGCACGCCGTCCAGGGCGATCGCCAGCTGCGAGCGGGACCGGATCCCGAGCTTGCGGTACGTGCTGCTCAGGTGCATCTCGACGGTCTTCACCGTCACGAACAGCTGCTCCGCGGCCTCGCGGTTGGACCGTCCGGCAGCGGCGACGCGCGCCACCCGCAGCTCCGCCGGGGTGAGGGCCGCCGGGCCGACCGGTGACGCGCGACGGGGGCGGGCGCCGGCGGCGACGAGCTCGGCGTGCGCCTGGTCCGCCACCGGGACGGCGCCGCAGCGGACGGCGATCTCGTACCCGGTGCGCAGCACCGTCCGGGCCTCTGCCGTACGGCCTGCCTCGTGCAGCGCCTTGCCCCGTGCGACGCGGGCGGTCGCGAGGATGGCGCGGGCGTCGGCCTCCTCGGCGAGCGTCGCGGCGGTACCCAGCAGATCCAGTCGCTCCGCGCCCGCGGTGCAGCGTGCGAGTGCGATCCGCGCGATCGCGCGGGCCCGGGGCTCACCGGACCGCTCGGCGACCTCGATCGCCTCGTCGGCGAGCCGCCGGGCCTCGGTGTGGTCGCCGAGCGCCAGGTGGCAGGCCGCGGCGTGCGGCTGCCAGAACACCGGCAGTGTCGTCGTGGCGCCCGCCATCCGCATCCACGTCGCCGCCAGGTCGCAGTCGGCGAGCGCGCCGGCGTGGTCGCCGAGCGCCTCCCGCAGGCGGATCCGGCTGCCGACGAGCAGCAGGCATCCCAGCAGCGGCGGCAGTGTGCCGTGGCCGCCGTACTCGCCGAGCCGCTCCCATGCGCGGTCGAGCTCGCCGCGCGCGACGAGCGCGTCGACGAGCGATGCCAGCAGGGTCGGCAGCCCCATCGGGACGACCGCCGCCTCCAGGCCGTGGATCGCCTCCGCCTCGGCGTCTGCCAGTGCGCCGCGGTACAGGTGCAGCGCGGCCCGGATGTTCGCCAGGTGCGACGCCGCCACCGGCGATCCGGTGCGGGCGATCTCGCGCTCGGCCGTCTCCGCGTGACGGGACGCGCCCGCCAGGTCGCCGGCGAGCGCAAGCGTCACGCAGCCGAGGCCGAAGGGCGGCCCGTGCGCGCCGACGTCGTCGATGAGCCCGGCGTCGAGCGCCGCCCGCACCTCGTCGACGCCGAACACGCCGCTGCTCATCACGTCGTGCACGCCGCCGAGCAACAGCACGAGCCGCCCGACCGGGGTGTCGGGCCGGTCGAGGCGACGCGCGCGCTCCAGCCGGCCCGCCCGCTCGTCACCCATCTCCAGGTCCCACTGCGCGTTCGAGAGTGCGGTGGCCTCGAGCGCACCGGCGATCGCCGCGTCCTCCGGGCCGAGAGCCTCGCGCGCCGCGTCGAGCCGCTGTACCGACTCGCGCGCCCGCAGGCAGATCAGCATCGGGACGGCCAGATCGATGGCGATCTGGGCCCGTCGCCGCACGTCGACGGTCGCATCGAGCGCCGCGGTGAGGATCGGCAGCGCGGCCGCCATGTCGGAGTGCGCGGAGATGATGCCGAGCTGGTGCCGCACGCCGGCCGCGGCGGCGGCGCCGGCCGGCGGCTCGGCCAGCGCCCGCTCGAGCATCGTCCGGGCGGTGTCGTCCGCACCGCGGGCCGCCGCGGCGTGCGCGGCCGCCTGCAGCGTCGCCACCACCCGCGGGTCGCCGGTCGGCGGCGCGAGCATCAGGTGTGGCGCGATCGCGTCCGGTCCGGCCCCGGACGCGGCGAGCACGTCGGCGGCGCGGCGGTGCGCGTGGGCCAGCAGGTCGGCTCCCAGGTGCTGCTCGACGGCGGCGTGCACGAGCGGGTGACTGAACTCCAGGTCCGGTCCGGCGCCGACGACGTCGAGCGCCTGCAGCCGTCCGATCGCCGCGGCGGCGGCCTCGGGGCGCAGCCGGGCGACCTGCTCGGTGAGCAGCCGGTCCGCCGGTTGGCCGATGACGCACAGCGCCGCGACGAGCTCGATCCCGTCGGTGCCGACGTCCCGGAGCCGCGACGCGACGAGCTCCGCGATCGCCGACGCCATCAGGTCGGTCATCCCGCCGGCGGTGGCGGCGGCGGGGGACACGCCACGGCGGGCGAGCTCGCCGGTCGTCTGGCGCACGAGCAGCGGATTGCCGCCGGTCGCGGCGTGGCAGGCCGCGCAGAACGCGTCGTCGGCCTCCTCGTCGAACGCCGCGCGCACGAGTCGCGCCGTCGCGCCGGGGCTCAGTGGTCCCAACGCCAACGGCACGGCGGTCGGCTCGCGGCCCAGGTCGCGCGCCAGGTCGTCGGCGGCCGCGACCTCACCCGGGCGGTGGGCCAGCAGGAGCGTCACCGCGACGCCCTCCAGGCGCCGGGCCAGGTGCTCGATCCAGCGTCGCGACGGCGGATCGGCCCATTGCGCGTCGTCGACGGCGATGAGCAGCGGCCGCTCGCGCGCGAGGTTGACGACGAGCCAGTAGAGCCCGTGCAGGATGGTGAAGCCGGCGTCCTGCGGCACCGCGGCCTCGGGATCGACGGTGTCGAAGAGCACGGCGGCGTGCTGCGCGGCCCCCTCGAAGGCCCGCTCCCGTGCGGCGTCGTCGAGTCCGGCGATATGCGGCTCGAACAGCTGCCGGACGACGCCGAACGGAAACCCGGCCTCGCGCCGGGCGCCGCGACCGCGCAGGACGCCCAGCCCGGCGGCCGTCCCGGCGGTCAGCGCCTGTGCGGTGAGCGCGGTCTTGCCGATCCCTGCCGGGCCGTCGACGAGCGCCAGGGTGCCGTCACCGGATGAGGCGCGCGCGATGGCGTGCCGGAGCACCCGGACCTCGCGCTCTCGGTCGAACAGCTCCCGTTCGCGCAGTCGCTCCACGTCATGAGCATCCTAGTCGCCTCGATCGGGGAAGCTGGGCTATACACCGTCCACCGGCCGGGGTCGCACGGACGGCCCGGCAGACGGACGACGCCGTCAGTCGGGACCGTCGGAGCGGTCGCGCTCCCCGGCGGTGGGGACGGCCGGCAGGCGCGTGTCGGTGCCGGCGGCGTTCGCCCGGAGCGCAGGATCGGGACCGGCCCCGTCGCGCGGAGCGGCCGCGATCGAGGCCGGGGGATCGGCCACGCCCCGAGGGCCGTCCGCGGCGGCTCCGCTGGGCAACGCCGGCACGTCCTGGGCCGCGCCGGGCAGCGTCGGTACGGGATCGCGGCGCAGGTGCAGCATCCGCAGCAGGCCGGCCCACCATCGCCGCAGGCGGCCGCGACGCTCGCCGGTGCCCCAACGGGCGGGCGGGGGAACGGTGGTGCGGACCAGGGCGACCCACTCATCGAGCGGCACGGTTCCCTGGATCAGCTGGACGAGGCCGGCGGTGACCGGGGCGTCGATCCCGTTGCGCCGCAGCGCCTCCGCCAGGAGCGGCACCGACTCGAACGCCTCGATCGCCTGGCCCACCCGTCCGGGGATCTCGGCGCCGGGAACACCGGCGGCCAGCAGCTCTCCGGCACGACGGTTGCGGCTCTGCGGCGCGAGGGCGGTGGCGACCAGGTCGCCGGTGCCGGCCAGCCCGATGAAGCTCAGCGGATGGGCCCCGAGTCGATCCGCCAGCCTCCAGACCTCGGCGAAGATGTGCCCGGCGGCGGCTCCGGCCGCGTTGAGCCCTTGGCCCTCGGTCGCCCCGGCGGCCAGTGCGGCGGCGTTCTTCGCCGCGCCGGCCAGCTCGACCCCGGTCGGGTCGTCGGTGTGCTCGCAGACGACCCCGGCCCGGAGGAAGACGGCGGCGATCGTCGCCGCGAGCTCCTCGTCGGTCGATGACGCGACGAGCCCGGCGCCGTGCGTGACCATCTCGCGGGCGTGGGCGGGCCCGCCGATGCAGGCGACGCGGTGGGCGCCGAAGCGCTCCGTCAGCAGCGCCGTGGGCGCGACGCCGAGCGGTGGCACCAGGCCCTTGCTCAACGACACGACCTTGGCCCGCGGTCCCAGTCCGCCGTCCTGCAGCCGCTCGACCGCGTCACCCAGGTGCGCCGACGGCACGCCGAGGAACACGAACTCGGCCTTGCCCGGCCCGGCTTCGATCGTGTCGATCCTCAGGTTCTGCGGCAGTGGCACGCCGGCGAGGTACCGGGTGTTCTCGCCGGCCTCGCGTAGCTGCTCGGCCTGCTCGGCGGTACGGGTCTGCAGTGTGGTGCGGAACCCGCCGCGCGCGAGCAGCACGGCGACCGCGGTGCCGAACGACCCCGCACCGATGACGACCGCCCGGCGGCCCAGCGGATTGGGCAGGTTGACGCCACGGGTCGGGGCGGCGGGCAGACGGGAGCGGTCAGGCATGGAGGACGTTCGGGCCGGCCGCGACGCGGGGACCCCGGTCGGCGGCGTGAAGGCTAGATGGTGGTGCTGGCGGGGGTCCGGCAACGGCGTGGGCGTGCGGGAGTCCGGCCGCCACCGTCTACTACCCGCCGGTGGGCTCACCGGTACGCGTCGAGCCGCGCAGCGATCTCCTCGGCGGCCGCGCTGATGGCGTCGGGGTCACCCGCGGCGACGACGTCGGCGATGCCGAGCACCCGTGCCTGCGCGGGATCGAGCGCGTCCCGGCCCACGATCGCGATGCACGGCACGCCGGCCCGGCGCGCCTCGGACGCGACGGCCGACGCCGCCTTGCCCTCCATGGTCGTCGGGTCCAGACGACCCTCGCCCACGATCACCGCCCGGCTCCGCGCAGCGCGTTCGCGCACGCCCAGCGCGTCGAGGACGAACGCCGCGCCGGGCTCCAGACGGGCGCCGTGGACGGCCCACAGCGCTCCCGACAGCCCGCCGGCGGCCCCGGTGCCGGAGCGGCCGCGCGGATCGCGGGGCAGTCCGCCGGCGATCGCGTGCATCCGTCGGCGCAGAACCGGAAGGGTGTCGACGGTCGCGCCCTTCTGCGGGCCGAACCGGTCGGCCGCCTCCTCCCACGGGGTGCGCACGTCGCACAGGCAGACGAGGGTCGGGCCGTTCCGCTCCCCGAACCGCACGCCGGCATCGTCGAGTGCACCGAGCGCTCCGATCCCGCCGTCGACGGTCGCACTGCCGCCGCAGGCCAGCAGGACGACGTCGGCTCCCGACCGGGCCGCGGCCGCCAGCAACTCTCCGGTGCCGCGGCTCGACGCCGTCAGTGGGTCGCGTTCCTCCGGCGTCAGGAGCGGCAGTCCCGTGGCCTCGGCGACGTCGACGACCGCCGCGCCGCCGTCCTCCACCAACGCGTACCCGGCGGCGATCGGGCGCCCGATCGGGTCGGACGCGGGGGCGCCGCGGGTCTCACCGCCCAGGCCCAGCAGCAGCTCCGGCGCGGTGC
>JBFWKS010000228.1:0-7289 GCA_050252545.1 Solirubrobacteraceae bacterium | reverse complement strand
TGTCGATCTGGTTAGGGGACTGGGATTCGACGGGCGTGGAGGGGTGGGCGTGCGGCGGGCGGCCGTGCCGGGGTGGGGGTGTGCTGCGCGGCGGACGTGGGGCGCCGGTTTGGCAGCGCACCCCCCGCCCGACCCGCCCGACCCGCCCGACCCGCCCGACCCGCCCGACCCGCCCGACCCGCCCGACCCGCCCGACCCGCCCGACCCGCCCGACCCGCCCGACCCGACCCCCCGCCCGCCCGACCGCCCTGACCCAGCGGGCCAACTCGAGACCAGCCGGCCAACTCGAGACCGGCCGTCCCCTCCGCGAGCTGTCCCCTAGAGTTGCCCGGGCGCATGAGCAGTGACACCGTCGTCATGAAGTTCGGTGGCACGTCCGTCGCCGACACCGAGCGGATTCGCAGTGCCGCCAAGCGGATCGTGCAGAAGCGCGAGGCGGGCCAGCGGGTCGTCGTCGTCCTGTCGGCCCGCGGCAAGGAGACCGACCGGCTGATCGCGGACGCCTACGCGATCAGCGAGCGCCCCGCCCCGCGCGAGATGGACATGCTGCTCTCGACCGGCGAGCGCGTGAGCTGCGCGCTGGCGGCGATGGCGATCAACGACCTGGGTCACCAGGCGATCTCGCTCACCGGGTCGCAGGCCGGCATCGTCACCGACACGTCGCACACCAAGGCCCGGATCCTCGACGTCCGCGCCGACCGGATCGTCGAGGCGCTCGATCAGGACCGGATCGTGCTCGTCGCCGGATTCCAGGGCGTGTCGACCGCCAAGGACGTCACGACGCTCGGCCGCGGCGGGTCCGACACCACCGCCGTCGCGCTCGCCGCCGCCGTCGACGCCGACGTCTGCGAGATCTACACCGACGTGCCCGGCGTGTTCACGTCCGACCCGCGCGTCGAGCCCCACGCCCGCAAGATCGACGTCGTCTCCTACGAGGAGATGCTCGAGATGTCGGCATCGGGAGCCGGGGTGCTGCAGCTGCGCAGCGTCGAGTATGCCCGCAACCACGGCGTGCGGATCCACTGCCGGTCGAGCTTCGATCCCGGCGACGGGACGTGGGTCGTGTCGGAGAGCGAGGCGGCCGCCGCCCAGCAGAGCCAGGAGCAGACCGTGGAGAACCCCCTGATCACCGCCGTCACCCACTCGACGGTCGAGGCGCGCGTCACGCTCATCGGCGTGCCGGACACGCCCGGCGCCGCCGGGCGGATCGCCGGGGCGCTCGCCGACGCCCGGGTCAACGTCGACATGATCATCCAGAACGAGCCGCCGCAGGACGACGCCCGCGCGGACATGTCGTTCACCGTCCCGCGCGACGACGTCCAGGCCGCGCAGGACGCGCTCGCGCCGGTGGTGGCCGAGCTCGGGATCGGCGAGCTGCGCACCGACCCGGACATGGGCAAGGTCTCGATCATCGGTGCCGGGATGCGGACCCACCCCGGTGTGGCCGCCAAGGTCTTCCGCGTGCTGGGGGAGGAGGGGATCAACATCGAGATGATCTCGACCTCGCCGATCAAGATCAGCTGCGTCGTGGCCCGCGACCGCGTCCCCGACGCCGTCCGCGCGCTGCATGGCGCGTTCGGGCTGACCGGGGAGGACACCATCCGCCCCGAGGAGCCCTTCGGCCAGTTCGCCTGAGCGGGCGGCCGCCTACGGCACCGCGATCCCGCAATCGCGGCCCTCGACGCCGAGGTCGATGACGATCTCGTTCCACGTGTTGGTGGTGTCGCGGCCGATCCTGAGGAACCGGATCACGTCCTTGCGGTCACCGGTGAAGTAGTCGGCTGCGTCGTGCTTCACGGCGTCGAGGCGCTTGATCCAGGCGTCGCGACGGGCGTCGACGGCCGCGACCAGCTTCGGCTGGAGCTCCCGGTCCTCTGCCTGCAGGCCCCTCAACCGGCCGGCCATCCGCCTCAGCGCGCGGACGTTGTACTCGGCCGCCGTCTCGCTCTTCCCGCGGTCACCGGCCAGCAGGACCTTGAGGAACTCCGGTGGGGCGTCGGCGTTGCGGGCATCGACCTCGTCGGCGCAGATGGTCGTCAGCGCGCGCTGTACGCCGCGGGCGTCGAGGGGCGCATCGGCGGTCGTGGTCGTCGTGTCGGTCCCCCCGGTCGCGGTCCCGCCGGACGTGTCGGTCGTCCCGGTCCCACCGCCTGGTGCGCCACCCGCGGTGGTGACCGTCACGGTGCTCACCACCGTCGTCGTCTGCATGTCGCCGGCCGAGCCGCAGGCGGTGACGCCGAGTGAGGCGGCCGCCAGCAGCAGGACGATCGGGGACCGACGGCGCACCTCACGCATGCGGGGATCCTACGAGGGCCAGCGTCCGGCAGCGCCCCCTCCAGGGGGGAGATCGCCCCCCTCGCCGTGCCGTCAGTGGTCGGTCTCGGACGCCGCGGTCGGGGCGTCGGCACCGTCGCCGACCTCGCCCGGGGGAACCACGTCGTCCGGAGGATCCATCGGCACGCCGTCGCGCAGGGCACGCAGGGCCGCCTTGCGTTCGTCCTTCGTCGTGCGGTCGATCATCAGCACGCCGTCCAGGTGGTCGGCCTCGTGCTGCAGGCGCCGGGCGAGCGGGCCGGCGGCCTCGATCGTCACCGGGCGGCCCGACAGGTCGAGCCCCGTCATCCGGATCTCGGCCGGCCGGGCGACCGGCACGATCACGCCGTCGAGCGACAGGCACCCCTCGAACACGGTGTCCTGCTCGTCCGACGCCCACGCGATCTGCGGGTCGACGATCGCGGTCGCGGTGCCGTGGCCGTCGTCGCCCTCCCGGTACACGAAGTACCGCCGCAGCACCCCGACCTGGGTGGCCGCCAGGCCCTGGCCCCACGCGGCGTCCATGATCGAGATCAGCCGCCGCGCCTCCGACACGAGGTCGGCGCCGACCTGCCCGACGGGTCGCGCGACGGCCCGCAGCGCGGGGTCCCCCCACTGCCGGATCTGGCGCAACGCCGCCCGTCGTGCCTCGATCGCCTCCGGCGTGATCTCGCGCTCCGTCGCCATCCGACGACGGTAGCCGATGGTCGCCGTGGCGGGCCGGGTCGGGCGGGCACGGTCCGCCGGTCCGTCGAACGGGTCGCCGCGGCACCGATCGGATGGCCGGTGCGCCTCCCGTCGCCGGTCCACCGACCGGGCCGCCGGGTCGCCGTCGTGCGCCGGCCCGCGAGCGGCTCGCCGCCGGACTCAACCCGACGTCGGCACCCGATCGGGGTCGGTCGGCCGGACCAGGCCGCGTTCGTGGAGCACGCGGGCGAGCTGGATGGTGTTCGTCGCGGCACCCTTGCGCAGGTTGTCGCCGACGACGAACAGGTCGAGCGCACGCTCGTGCCCGCGGTCCCGGCGGATCCTGCCGACCAGGACGTCGGAGCGGCCGTCGGCGTCGACGGCGAGCGGGTAGACGGCGGCCTCGGGCTCGTCGCGTACCGTCACGCCGGGCGCGGCGGCGAGCAGCTCGCGCGCCGCGTCGGGCTCCAGCGGCTCGCGGGTCTGCACGTTGACCGTCTCGCTGTGGCCGTTGATCACCGGCACGCGGGTGCAGGTCGCCGAGATCCGGATCGTGTCGTCACCGAGGATCTTGCGGGTCTCGTTGATGAGCTTGTGCTCCTCGTCGGTGTGGTCGTCGACGAAGTTGCCCGCGTGGGGGAGGACGTTGAACGCGATCTGATGCGCGTAGGAGCGCGGCGCGGGCACGTCGTCGCCCGCCAGGACCGCGGCGGACTCCTCGCGCAGCTCGTCGACGGCCGCCCGGCCGGTGCCGGACACGGCCTGGAACGTCGACACGACGAGCCGTTCGATCCCGGCCGCCTGCTGGAGCGGGCGCAGGGCGACCATCAGCTGCATCGTCGAGCAGTTCGGGTTGGCGACGATCCCACGGTGATCGTCGAGCGCCTCGGGGTTGACCTCGCTGACGACGAGCGGGACGTCGTCGCGCATCCTCCAGGCGGAGCTGTTGTCCACGACGACCGCCCCCGCCTTCGCGAACCGCGGTGCCCAGTCGCGGCTCGTCGAGCCGCCGGCCGAGAACACCGCGATGTCGAACCCTCGGATCGTCTCGTCGGTCAGCGGTTGGACGGTCAGGCCCCGCAGGGTGCGGCCGGCGGAGCGCGCGGACGCGAACGGCACGATCTCGCGGATCGGCAGCCCCTCGCCGGCGGGACGCCAACCGTCGCGCCCGTCGCGCACCGCGGCCAGGCCCCCGTCGTTGCCGTCGGCGTCGCGTGGAACGCCGAGCTCGTCGAGCAGCACCCCGCCGACCTGACCGGTGGCTCCGACGACGGCGATCCGGTATCCGCTGCTGGCGCTCATCCCCCCAGGGTACGACGCCGCACCGCCGGGCGGCCCCGAGGCGCGATCGACGCCGTGGCACAGATCGCCACGAAATGTTCACCACGGAGGGGTCCGGGTCGGTAAGAATGCCCGTTCGTCGTGCCGCCCACCCGGGTCCGCACGTGTTTCCCTCCGTTCCAGGCGCCGATTTGCACCAATCAATGCATCTGTCCACGCGCCGCGAGCTCGTCGTGGTCGGTGGTGCGGTGGCGGCCGGCATGGCGCTCACGACGCCCGCCCACGCCCGGCTGCTGCCCAAGGCGAGGGGCGTCGGACGGGGCCGGTTCCTGGACGGCGTCGCGTCCGGCGAGCCCGGCCCCAACGCCGTCACGTTCTGGAGCCGTCTGCGCACCAGCCGCCCCCGCAGCGCGGCCCGGCTCGTCGTCGCGGAGGACGAGGGGCTGACCCGCACCGTCGCGACCGTGGTCGTACCGACGTCGGCCGGGGTCGACCACACGCTCAAGGCCCGGATCGGCGACCTGCAGCCGGGGCGGCACTACTGGTACGCGTGGCAGTCGGCGGACGACGTGTCGCCGATCGGTCGCACGAAGACCGCGCCGGCACCCGACAGCCGGGCCGAGGTCGTCGTCGGGTTCTCGAGCTGCCAGAGCTACCCGCACGGGTTCTTCAACGCCCACCGCGACGCGCTGGCGCACGACGACATCGACATCTACGTCCAGCTCGGCGACTACACGTACGAGTACGAGTACGGCGAGTACGGCGATCTGCGCGGCGGCGACGTGGACTTCGCGTCGGTCGACCTGACGACCTACCGCGACAAGCTGCGCCTGTACCGGTCCGAGGCGCCGTTGCGGGAGCTGCACCGCCGGTTCCCCATGGTGCACACCTGGGACGACCACGAGGTCGCCGACAACTACACCGACGGCGAGCCGTCGCCGTCGGCGATGCAGCGCAACGCCGGGTACCGCGCGAGCTTCGAGTGGCTGCCGCGGATCGCGTTCCCCGGCGACCGCTTCCGGCTCTTCCGGACGCTGCGCTACGGGGCCAACGTCGAGCTGATGATGCTCGACGAGCGCCAGTACCGCACCACCGGTGCGCCCGGGCAGACGTTCCTCGGCCGCCGACAGTTGGACTGGTTCAAGCAGACGCTGAGCGCCAGTCAGGCCCGCTGGAAGCTCATCGGCAACGCCGACCTGATCGCCCCGCTCGGGCTCAACCCGACCGGGGACGCGCTCGTCGACCCGATCAACGTCGACGGTTGGGGCGGCTATCCCGCGGAGCGGACCGCGGTGCTGTCGCACATCGCCTCGACCGGCATCGACGACGTCGCGTTCCTCACCGGCGACTTCCACATGTACATGGCCAACCACCTGATGCACCAGGGACGGTCGGTCGCCACCGAGTACATGGGCGGGTCGGTGACGTCGCCCGGGCTCCCGGCGTCGGTCGGGGACCTCGCCGGACCGGCGATCCAGGCGATCAACCCGCACATCCGGTTCTTCGACCCGGGCCGGCGGGGTTGGACGGTCGTCCGCGCGGGCGACGGGATGCTCCGGACCGAGTTCCGGACCAACGACTCGCTCGTCGACGGTGCGCCGTCGCGGACGCTCGCGTCGTTCGTCCAGCACCGCGGCACGAACACGATCGACATCGCGCAGGGTCGGTCCAGCCGGGCGCGCCCGTCGGATGACCCGGTCCTGCGCGCCGCACCGCGCGGCAGCGGCCTCGCCCGTCGCCAGACGAGGCTCGCACGTGTCGCCGAGCGCGACCTGGAGCGCCGTGCCGGGCTCGGTGCGCGCCGCCGGCGATCCCGCGCCGCCCGTCGCGCGCTCGAGCGAGACCGCGCCGACCGGAAGGCCGACCGATGACCCGCTCGATCCTGCGTACCCGCCGCGAGCTCGTCGTCGTGGGTGGCGCGCTCGCCGCCGGGATGGCGCTCACCACCCCCGCGCACGCCCGCCTGCTGCCCAGGACCCGTGGCGTCGGTCGCGGACGGTTCCTCGACGGCGTGGCCTCCGGTGAGCCGGGCCCGAACGCGGTCACGCTGTGGGGCCGCCTGGCGACGAGCCGTCCACGGAGCGCGGCGCGCCTGGTCGTTGCCGAGGACGAGGGGATGACCCGCACCGTCGCCACCGTCATCGTGCCCACGTCGGCGGGGGTGGACCACACGCTCAAGACCCGCGTCGGTGGCCTGCAGCCCGGTCGCCACTACTGGTACGCGTGGCAGAGCGCCGACGACGTGTCGCCGATCGGCCGCACGAAGACCGCGCCGGCCACCGACAGCCAGGACGCCGTCAACGTCGGGTTCTCGAGCTGCCAGAACCTGCCGAAGGGGTTCTTCAACGCGCACCGCGAGGCAGCCGCCACCGACCTCGACGTGTACGCGTTCCTCGGTGACTACACCTACGAGTACGACGGTGGCACGAGCGACGTCCTGACCGGGCGCGGTGTCGCGGACCCGTCGTCGGCGGATCTGACGAGCTACCGCTCGAAGTTGCGCCGGTACCGGGCCGACCCGGCGTTGCGGGAGCTGCACCGGCTGCACCCGGCCGTCCACACCTGGGACGACCACGAGGTGTCCAACAACTACACGGAGGGCGTGCCCGACGGCGCGCCCGCGCCGTCGGCGATGCAGCGCAACGCCGGTTACCGCGCGAGCTTCGAGTGGCTGCCGCGGATGTCGTTCCCCGGCGACCGGTTCCGGCTGTACAACGCCTTCCGCCTGGGTGCCAACGCCGAGCTGCTCATGCTCGACCAGCGGCAGTACCGCACCCCGGGGATCCCCGGATCGACGCTGCTGGGGCGTCCGCAGATGGACTGGCTCAAGGACGGGCTCGAACGGACGGACGCCCGCTGGAAGATCATCGGCAACCCGGACATGGTCGCACCGCTCGGGGTGATCCTCACCGGCGAGAGCGGCATCACCGTCAACCCCGACCAGTGGGACGGCTACCCGGCCGAGCGGGCGGAGATCCTGCGGCACATCGTGTCCCGCCGGATCGACG
>JBFWKS010000227.1:0-7312 GCA_050252545.1 Solirubrobacteraceae bacterium | reverse complement strand
GCGTGATGCACACGACCGTGGGCGTGCTCGACCACGGCCTGCCGGTGCAGGAGGCCGTCGACCTGCCGCGCAGCCACGGGCAGGGCGAGGAGACCTACGTCGACGTCGAGGTGCCGGTCGAGGTGCGCGATCGATTGGCCGCGGCCGGGCACGAGCTCGTGCTCGAGGAGACCACCCCGGCGTGGGCGTCGTTCGGCCGCGTCGGTGCGGTCACGATCGACCCCGTGGGTGGCGAGCTGGCCGCCGGCGCGGGCCCGTTCTGGAGCACCGCGACCGCGGCGGCGGGTGACGCGTGAGCACCACGGCACCGCATGTCGTCCGGACGATCGAGGACGCCCGGATCCCGCTGCGCGACGGCATCACGTTGGCGGCCCGGATCTGGATACCCGACGATCCGACGGCGCTGCCGGTGCCCGCGGTCCTGGAGGCCCAGCCCTACCGCAAGGGCGACGTCATGGCGCTGGACGACTCGCGGCGCCACCCGTATGTCGCCGCGCGCGGGTACGCGTGCCTGCGCGTGGACCTGCGAGGGGCGGGGGACTCCGAGGGGCTGCCGCTCGACGAGTACCACCCACAGGAGCAGGAGGACCTCCTCGACGTCATCGCCTGGATCGCCGAGCAGGAGTGGTGCACCGGCGCCGTCGGGATGACCGGCATCTCGTGGAGCGGGTTCAACAGCCTCCAGTTGGCGGCCCGACGCCCACCGGCGTTGAAGGCGATCATCACCACCTGCTCCACGGACGACCGCTACGACAACGACGTCCATTACCTCGGCGGGGTGCCGTTGGGGTACTACCTCCTGCCGTGGGCGACGGCGATGCTCGCCTTCGGGTCGCGCCCGCCCGACCCGGCGACCGTCGGCGACGGGTGGCGCGAGCAGTGGCTGCAGCGCATGGAGCACGCCCCGAACCTGATCGAGACGTGGCTGCAGCACCAGCGGCGCGACGAGTACTGGCAGGGCGGCTCGGTCGGTGAGGACCACTCCGCCATCGACTGCCCGGTGCTGGCGGTCGGCGGTTGGGCGGATGCCTACACCGATGCGATCCTGCGGCTGCTCGAGCACCTCGACGCTCCGTCCTGGGGATTGGTCGGGCCGTGGGGGCACACCTGGCCGCAGGACGGCGTTCCCGGTCCGGCGGTCGGCTTCCTGCAGGAGTGCGTGCGCTGGTGGGACCACTGGCTCAAGGGCGAGGACCGCGGGATCGGCGGGCAGCCCCGGCTGCGGGCCTGGATGCCCCGTGCGGGAACCCGGCCCGAGCAGGACGAGCAGGAGGGACGTTGGTTGGCACTCGACGGCTGGCCCGCGACCGGCGTGCGTCCCGACCGCTGGCCGTTGCGCGCCGACGGGACGCTGGCCCCGCCCGACGGCGACTCCGGGCCGGCAGGTGAGCGGACCATCGGCAGCCCCCAGACCGTCGGCATCGACGCGGGCGCATGGTGTGGTTACGGCCTGCCGGGCGACGCCCCCGGCGACCAGCGACGCGACGATGCCCGCTCGCTCTGCTGGGACTCCGCGCCGCTGGCGGACCAGGTCGAGCTCGTCGGCCCGTGCCGGGTCCACCTGCGGCTCTCCGCGGATCGCCCGGTCGCGTTCGTCGCCGTCCGGCTCGTCGATGTCGCGCCCGACGGTCGCGCGTCGATGGTCGCCCGGGGCGTCCTGAACCTGTGCCACCGCGATGGGCACGACGCGCCTCGGGCCCTCGAGCCGGGCGTGTCGGTCGACGTGACGGTGCCGTTGAAGGCGGTCGCCCACACGCTCGGCGTCGGACACGTGCTGCGCGTCTCGGTGTCGACGACCTTCTGGCCGTGGCTGTGGCCGTCGCCCGAGCCGGTCACGATCACCGTCACCGGCGGCGAGCTCGAGCTGCCGACGTGGACCCGCCCGGCCGACGAGGACCCGCTGGTGTCCTTCGAATCGGCCGAGACGGCGGAACCGCTCGACGTCGAGCTGCTGCGGCCGCCGGCCCCCCACGTCCGCGTCGTCGAGGACCAGATCGGTCGTCGCACGCGCTACGAGATGGCGCGCGACTTCGTCGGCGTCAAGCTGCTGCCCGGCGGCCTGCGCTACGAGGACGCCGACCCCGTCCGCCTCACGATCCAGGACGACGATCCGCTGAGCGCGACGGTGGAGGCCGACCGCACCGTCCGGATGACGCGCGGCGACTGGGACGTGCGGATCGAGATCCGCTCGCGGATGACCGCCGACGCCGACGACTTCCACGCCACCAGCACCGTCGAGGCCTACGAGGCCGACGAGCTGGTCTTCACCACCACGCACGACTGCCGGGTTCCCCGGGATCACTGCTGAACCGAGAGAGAACGATGAAGCTCAAGCGCATCGACAACATCGACGTCCTCTGCCTGGACCTGGAGCCGATGGTCGCCTTCTACCGCGACATCCTGGGGCTCGAGTTCCGTCTGCCCTACGACCGGAGCCAGGGGTGGGCCGGCTTCAGTGCCGGCAACCTCGACATCTACCTCATCGAGAGCTCCGACGGCACGCATCCCGGCCCGCGCAACGCCGCCAACGAGCGCGCGCCCGCAGGCTTCGACTCGTTCGCCTTCGAGGTGGACGACCTGGATGAGGCGATCGCCCACTTCGACGGCCTCGGGGTCAGCTGGGCCGGCGACGTGGTGTCGTCGGAGTGGTACAGCTTCCGCGGGATCCACGATCCCGAGGGCAACCTCGTGTACATCGCCGTGCCGAAGCTCAACCGCTAGCCGACGTGATCGCCCCGGTGCAAGACCTGGTCGACGTCGACGTCCACGCGGTGGTGCCGTCGATCGACGCGCTGCTGCCGTACCTCGCCGTGCACTGGCGCGAGTACGCGACGACGTCGCAGTTCCGGGGCCCCACCGACGGCACCTACCCGGCGAACGCCGTCACCTCGCGCGACGCGTCGCTGGAGCCCGTGGATGGTGCGGCGCCGGGCACGTCGGTGGACGCACTGCGGGCGCACGTGCTGGACCCGTGGAGCACGTCGATCGCGATCGTCAACTGCGTCTACGGCATCGACGGGGTGCGCAACCCCGACGTCGCCGTGTCGCTGGCGACGGCCGTCAACGACTGGATCGCCGAGCGGTGGCTCGACGAGGAGCCCCGCCTGCGCGCGTCCATCGTCGTGCCCAGTCAGCTCCCGGTCGACGCGGCGGCCGAGATCGATCGCCGGGCGACGGATCCGCGGTTCGTGCAGGTGCTGTTGCCGGTCCGCTCGGCCGTGCCCTACGGCAATCGCAACCATCTCCCGATCTTCGAGGCGGCCGTGCGGCACGACCTACCGGTGGCGCTGCACTTCGGCGGCTCCCCGGGCCTGCCGCCGACCGCCTCGGGCTGGCCCACGTCGTACGTGGAGGACTACGTCGACATGGCCAGCGCGTTCCAGTCTCAGCTGACGAGCCTCGTCGCCGAAGGGGTCTTCGACCGGTTCCCGACCCTCCGGGTGGTGCTCCTGGAGTCCGGGTTCGGCTGGTTCCCCGGGTTCGCCTGGCGGTTCGACAAGGGTTGGCGAGGCCTTCGGCGCGAGGTGCCGTGGACCAAGCGGCTCCCTTCGGAGTACCTGCGCGAGCACGTCCGTGTCGGTGTGCAGCCGATCGACGGTCCCGAGGACGCCGAGCGGATGCGTGAACTGGTGCGCCAGATCGGCGGACCCGAGATGCTGCTCTTCAGCACCGACTATCCCCACCTGCACTTCCACGACCGCGAGCACGCGCTGCCCGCCGGCCTCGACGATGCCGCCCTGGCCTCGGTGATGGCGGCCAACGCGCGCACGCTCTACCGACTGTAGGAGCCCCTCGTGCCCGAGATCGCGACCCATCCGCCGCTGCGCAAGGACCCGACCCGACCGCCGGTCGTCGACTGCGACATCCACAACTCGCCGGTATCCGACGTCCACCTACAGGAGTACCTGCCTGCGGCGTGGCGGGCGCGTCGCGGGGCCGGCACGTACCTGGACGCCGCGTTCGAGCAGACGCGCGAGGTCCTCGGAGATCGCGCCTACATCGGTGGCGAGTACCCGCGGCCGACCCCGCGCGCCGCCCGACTGGACTCCTGGCCGCCCAACGGCAAGCCTCCGGCGTCCGACCTCTCGTTCCTGCAGCGGCAGCTCCTCGATGAATGGAACATGGAGTACGGCGTCCTGACGCCGCTCCTGGGACAGGGGGAGCAACTGGATCTCGCGATGGGGGAGGTGATGGCCCGGGCCGTCAACGACTGGCAGATCGCCGAGTGGCTGGAGCCCGAGCCGCGATTGCGGGCCTCGGTCGTCGTGGCGCACGAGGACGGTGACCTGGCCGCCGAGGAGATCCACCGGGTGGGTGACGACCCACGATTCGTCCAGGTGCTGCTGTTGATCCGCACCGCGGAGCCGCTCGGGCGCCGCAAGTACTGGAAGATCTACGAGGCCGCGGTCGAGCACGGCCTGCCGGTCGGTGTGCACTTCGGCGGTTGGGGGCGCGGTCCGATCACCGGCGTGGGGTTCCCCTCGTACTACATCGAGGACACCGTCGGCATGGCGACGGCGTTCCAGGACCAGCTCACGAGCCTGGTCTTCGAGGGGGTCTTCGATCGCCTGCCCGAGATGAAGATCGTGATGATCGAAGGCGGGTTCGGATGGCTTCCCGGCCTCCTCTGGCGCATGGACCGCGCCTGGAGGCTGCACCGGCGCGACCTACCGCACGTCAAGCGCCCGCCGTCGGAGATCGTGCGCGAGCACGTGTGGATCACGACGCAGCCGATGGACGAGCCACCCACGCGCGAGGACTTCGACGAGGTGCTGCTCCAGATGGGGATGAACGAGCGGCTGATGTTCGCCACCGACTATCCGCACTGGGACTTCGATTCGCCGGACCTGGCGTTGCCGCCCAGAATGGATCCGGTCCTGCGGCAGACGATCATGGCCGAGAACGCCATGCGGCTCTACCGGTTCGACGCGGCGCGATGAGCCGGCACGTCGTGGGCACGGTCGACCAGATCCCGGCGGGCGGGTGCCTCGTCGTCGAGGTCGCGGGGCGCTCGATCGGGATCTACAACATCGACGGTGAGTTCTTCGGGTTGCGCAACCGCTGCCCCCACCAGGGAGGGCCGCTGTGCGAGGGCCGGCGGTTCGGGGCGCTCCGCGCGGCGACGCCGGGCGAGTACGAGCTCACCCGCGAGGGCGAGTTCGCACGCTGCCCCTGGCACGGCTGGGAGTTCGACATCCGGACCGGGCAATCGTGGTTCGATCCGGAACGCACCCGGGTGCGGGCGTACGCCGTCGAGGTGGAGTCGGCGTGCCCGGAACCGGAGGCGGCGGTGGAGGACCCTCGGCAAGGGACGGGTGACGGCGGGACCGCCACCGACGTGCGTCCCGGTACCGTCGGGCCGGACGGCCGGACGGCCGGGCCCTACCGTGCGGAGACCATCCCGATCGAGGTCGACGCCTCCGACCGGCTCGTCATCGAGCTCGGCAGGCGTCGGGGTCGCTGAGGGAGGCCGAGTCGATGTCCCGTCAACGGCCGCGTGGCCCTCACACCACCTGGCCCGGAAGGTCGCGCCCGTCGAGCAGTGCGCGGAGCACCGAGAGGCCCTCCTCCTGGTACGCGGCGTCGGCGGCGTCGGACGCCCAGCCGGCGTGTGGCGTGATCACGAGGTTGCGGGCGTGGCGGCGAGGGTCGTCGGCCCTCGGTGGCTCGACCTCCCAGACGTCGAAGAACGCCGACCCCAGCCGCCCGTCGTTCAGGGCCGCGGTCATGGCGTCGAGGTCCACGAGCGCGGCTCGCGCGGTGTTCACCAGGACCGCGTCGGAGCGCATGAGCGCCAGCGCCTCGGCCCCGAGCAGCGGCTCGGATCGCGGGCTGGGCGGCGCGTGCAACGACACGGCGTCGGCCCGGGACAGCAGTTCCTCGAGCGCCACCAAGCGCACGCCGTCCGGCGCCTGCTCGGGGGTGAGGCCCGGGTCGTACGCGAGCACCTCGACGCCCAGGGCGACGGCCTTGACGGCCAGCGACCGGCCGAGCCGTCCGAGGCCGATGACCCCCAGGCAGGAGTGGTCGAAGCGCCGCAGCATCCCGGCGGCGCCCCAGTGCCAGCCGCCGGCGCGGACGTCGGCGTCGAGCGCCGGGAGCGCACGCCATCCGGCGAGGACGCTCGCGAGCGCGTGGTCGGCCACTTCGTGCGTGCAGTACGTCGGGGTGTGGCACACCGCGAGCCCGCGGGAGGCCAGCCCGGCGATGTCGAGGTGGTCGACCCCGATGCTGCACGTGAGGACCAGCCTCAGCGCCGTCAGGCCCTCGACGTCGGAGGCGCGCACGGGGGAGGCTCCGGTGACGACGGCGATCACGCCCGGGTCGGGGCTCCACGGACCGGGGGCGCCGTCCACACGGGTTTGGACGCGGCCGGCGAGTGCCCTGGCGAACGGCTCCGCGGGGAACGCATCGTCGACGAACAGCAGCGTCGGCAGGTCGATCTGGGGCATCTCCGGCAGACTATCGTGCGCCACACTGCCAATCATTGTTGGATATATGTCCAACAAGCCCCTGGCGAGCGGATACATTCGGGCGGGTGCGTTGGTGCCGCTGCTGGACTAGAACTGCGGGGCCGCTTCCGAGCCGCCGTGATGGCGAGTTGGTTGCACCTTGAGGACGACCACGTCGATCGACACACAGGGAACACGTCATGCGCGACCACCACCATCACCCCGTAGGCTCCGGCACGCCGCTGTCGCGACGTCAGCTGCTGAGGCGGAGCTCGGCCTTCGCCGCACTGGCCGCGATGCCGGCCGTGCTCACGGCCTGCGGCTCCGACGACGAGCCCGCCGCCACCGGCACGGCCGCCGCCGGCGGGATCGCCGGGACGATCACGATGATCAACTACGAGGGCTGGATCGGCAAGAGCCAGGTCGCGAACTTCAAGAAGGAGTTCCCGGGCGCGGACGTCAAGCAGGTCTATGGCGTCAACCTCGACTCGCCGACGACCATCAGGCAGATCAAGGAGGATCCGGGTCAGTGGGACCTGGGCCTCATGGGCACCCTGCCGGGCGGCCAGCTGACCGAGGCGTCGGCGCTGGAGGCGTTCGATCCCGAGCGGGTCCCGAACCTCAAGCACATGCCCGAGCTGGCCAAGACGGCCTTCCCGTGGGGGATTCCGATCGATTACGGGCGCACGGCCTACGGTTACCGCTCGGACATCGTGAAGGAGAAGCCCCAGTCCTGGGCGGACCTCTGGGAGCTGGCCCCCAATTACTCCAAGAAGATCGGGTTGCTCAAGGAGGACACGCACCTGTTCGGCGCTGCCCTCAAGTTGCATGGGCACGACGGCACGTCCACGGTCGACGCC
>JBFWKS010000226.1:0-7320 GCA_050252545.1 Solirubrobacteraceae bacterium | reverse complement strand
ACGGTCATCCTCGATCAGCCGTGGTGGTTCGCATTCCCGGGGCTCGTCACGGCCCTCACGGCCGTCGGCGGGTTCACCACGGCGCTGACGGCCGTGGCCGACGTGCTCCAGCAGCCGCTGCGCAAGGACGTCTTCGGCCACCTGCCCTCCAGGTTCGAGGCGCACGAGCGCCGCACGGCGCTGGCCCTGCAGCCGGTCACGCTGACGCCGATCCCCATGCTGATCAGCGCCCTCGTCGTCGGCGCGTTCGGTGACGTCGTGGACGACGGCGCCGAGCGGTTCGCGCTCGCCGCCGGCACCGGGCTGCTGCTCGTCGTGGGCATCAGCGTGGTGGTCGCCCTCCGCGCCAACGCCTGGACCAGGCCGATCAACGACCTCATCGCCGCCGCCAAGCGGGTCCAGCGCGGCGACCTCGCGGCGACGATCCCGGTGGTGGGCTCCGACGAGTCGGGCACGCTGGCCCATCACTTCAACGAGATGCTCGTCGGGCTCCGCGAGCGCGAGGAGCTGCGCGCCGATCTCGTCGACCGCGAGGCGGAGCTGCGCGCGTCGCGCGACCGCGTCATCACCGCGGCCGACGCCGAGCGCCGCCGCGTCGAGCGCAATCTGCACGACGGCGCCCAGCAGCGGCTCGTGGCCCTGCAGCTCGACCTGGGCCTCTTGGAGGACGCCGTGACGACCGCCGACCGGCGGGATCTGGCGGCGCTGGCCGCGGAGGCGCGACGCGAGCTGAGCGCCGGGCTGGAGGAGCTGCGCGACCTCGCCCGTGGCCTGCATCCGATGGTGCTCGACACCGACGGGCTCGCCCCGGCGGTCCGTCAGCTCACGGACCGGTCGACCGTGCCGACCACGGTCGCGGTCGACGTCGGGCGGCTGCCGCCGTCGATCGAGGCGACGCTCTACTTCGTCGCGTCGGAGGCGCTCGCCAACGTCGCCAAGCACGCCCGTGCCTCGGCCGTGACGGTCACCGCCGCCCGCGTCGACGGCGACGTCCGGCTTCGGGTGAGCGACGACGGCGTCGGCGGGGCCCGGGCCACCGCCGGCTCCGGGATCAACGGCCTCGCGGACCGGGTCGACGCCGCCGGCGGGACGCTGCGGATCGTGAGTCGTCGGGGTGCGGGGACGACGATCGAGGCGACGATTCCCCTCGACGTGCCGGCCCTCGTCGGCGGGCCCACGGACGTGGGGTCGCCCCCGATCGACGCGTTCCGGGTCGGCACGACGACGATCGAGACGGAGATCGACGTGGACGTGGCCACGGACGAGGCGGTCACGACCGCTGAGGACGCCACGACCCCCGCCGAGGGGGCGGCGCGGTGAGCGTCCCCGGCATCGCCGACGACCGGTCCGACGCGCGACGGCCGGCCGACGCCGCGGGCGGCCGGGCAGGCCTCACGGTCATCGTCGCCGACGACTCGATCCTCATCCGCGAGGGGATCGGCAAGGCGCTGTCCGCCCGCGGGATCGTCGTCAGCGCCTACGCCGAGGACGGCGAGGAGCTGCTGCGCAAGGTCGCCGGCCACGCGCCCGACGCCGTCGTCTCCGACATCCGGATGCCGCCGACCGGGACCGACGAGGGCCTCCGCGCCGCTGCTCTGCTCGCGGAGCGCGCGCCGTCGGTCGGGGTGCTGATCCTCTCCGACCACCTCGAACCCGAGTACGCGACGCGCCTGCTGGAGGACGGCACGCCGGGCCGCGGATACCTCCTGAAGGAGACGATCACCGACCTCGACGCGTTCGCCGATGCGGTCCGGCGCGTCGCGGCGGGCGAGTCGGTCGTCGATCCGGTGATCGTCCGCCACGTCATCGGCGTCCTGCGCGCCGACGACCCGCTGGCCGAGCTGAGTCCCCGCGAGCGCGAGATCCTCGAGCTCATGGCGGAGGGCCGCTCGAACGCGGCGGTGGCGGCGGAGCTGGTCATCTCACCGCGGACGGTCGAGAGCCACGTCTCGAGCCTCTTCGGCAAGCTCGGACTGCCCGACAGGCCCGACGACCACCGTCGCGTCCTGGCGGTCCTCGCGTACCTCCGTGCGTAGGCGGGCCGGCCCGGTGCGATCGGCGGGCGACGGGCTCGCCGTCCGCCGGGCGCCGGGTGCATCCCCGCCGGGGCGGCCGACCGCGGATCACCCGCCCCCGACGGTGATCCGGCGTCCGTCGCCGCTCGGCACCGACGGGCGGAGCACCGCGTCCTTCACCGCCTTGAGTCGCGCGAAGACCTCCCGCAGACCGCTCTGGCGGGCCTTGGGACCGTAGCCCTGCAGGTCGCTGGTCAGCCCGAACGCCTCGATCCCCGCGTTGCGGGCCAGGAACAGCGCCCGCCGGACGTGGAACCCCTGCGTGACGACGACCGCCCGGCGGACGCCGAAGAGGTCGTGCGCCCGTCGCATCGAGGCGTACGTGTTGTCGCCGCGGTTGTCGAGCACGATCGCGCGATCGGGCACGTCGGCCCTCAGCAGCGCGGCGCGCATCGTCGCCGGCTCGTCGTAGCCCTCCGCCGGGCGGCGGCCCCCGGACACGAGGATCCGTCCGACCTTGCCCGACTCCCACAACTGCACGGTGCGGCGCACACGGTCGGCGAGCATCGCGCTCATCTTCCCGTCGGTGTGGACGAGCGCGCCCAGGACGATCGCCACCGGGGCGGGCTCGACGTCGGCCACCCGGTCGACGGCGCCGCCGCCGCGCAGGACGACGTAGAGGTTGGCCGCCACCACGAGCAGCACGGTGACCACGACGACCGTCAGCGCGCAGCGGACAGGACGAGTACCCGCCGACAGGACGCGCAGCGGGCCGGGGAGGGGCGGACGCAACCGGGCCGGGCGCATCCGAGCAGGGTACGCCCGCGGGGCACGGTTGCGAGGCCACCGGACCGCGCATACGATGGCCGCATCGAGCGAGACACGCACCCCGCAGGACGGTCCGGGCCTCGCCGCGGGGCGCGCTCCGACGACGAGCAGACGTCCGAACAGCCGTCCTTTCCCGCGCCCGGACGGGGTACGTCATCTGTCCAAGATCGCGCCGGGGGCTCGGCCCCGCGTGCCACGCTGGCGATCGACCGCTCATGCCGCGCCCCTACCTCTCCCTCCTGTCGGGCGTCGCCGTGGCGGTCGTCGCGGTCCTCGCGGTGGTCGGCATGTCGGGCCTCCCGACCGCGGAGGCGACCGCCCGCTCCACGCACGGGGTCCACGAGCTTCGCGCCCAGACGTCGATGGCCCAGGCCCGCGCCCAGGCGTCCCGGTCGCGCGCAGCCAGGAAGCGGGCCGCGGCCAAGAGGCGGGCCCGCGGGCGGCTGCGCAAGGTGAGCTCCCCGATGGGTGACCCGTCGATGGCCCTGCGCTTCGGGGCGTACCCGTGGGCCGGGGTCGGCACCATCGACGCCGCCGATGCGGCCAACCCGGACGATCCCGCCCGCGCGATGGCCGCGGTGAAGCGGTTGCAGGGCGACCGCTCGTTCGTCGTCCACCTCTACGGGGAGTACACCGGCACCGATCCCGGTGCGGCGGATCACCTGATGAGCGACGCGCGCTGGTGGTCCGATGCCGGGGTCCAGGTCGAGATGGTCCTCCGCTTTCGGCCCGCCCGGACGGCGCTGGCCGCAGGCTTCACGCCCTGGGTGCGCTCCGTGACCCGCCGGCTCGCCGGACTTCCTGGGCTCGTCGCCATCCAGATCGGCAACGAGCCGAACAACACGGGCTCGAAGGCGGCCGCCGACGGGGCCTACCGCGGAGCCGTCACCGCCATCGCCCGCGCGATCCCCGCGGCGAGCGCGGAGCTCCGCACGGCGCGGCGCCGCGACGTCGGTGTCGGATTCAACTGGGCCGCCGGCGCGTCGCCGTGCACGACCGAGTCGATGTGGTCCCGCCTGCGGCGAGACGGCGGACGGGCGTTCACCTCCGCCGTGGACTGGGTGGGCGTCGACGTCTACCCCGGCACCTGGTCGGCACCCTCGCGATCGGCGACGCCGACGGCGAGCCTGATCGATGACACCGTGACGAGCGCTCTGCGCTGCCTGCGGACCAAGCACCTGCCGGCCGCCGGCCTCGGGTCGGCGACGACGATCACGGTCGCGGAGACCGGGTATCCGACCGATCCGACGCGATCCGAGACCGCGCAGCGCAACGCGCTCGTCGGCATCGTCGACGCCGTGCAGCGCGTGCAGGCACGCTACGGCGTCACGGATCTGCGGTGGTTCTCCCTGCGCGACGCCAACACCGCCAGCGGCCAGCTGGAGAACGGCTACGGGTTGCTGCGCGACGATTACGCGCCGAAGGCCGGCTTCGAGACGTTCCGTTCGCTGGTCGCGACCCGGGGACGCTGAGCACCTACCGGCGACCTGCTGCGACGCCGCCGGCCGCTCCGTCCGCGTCGGCCTGCGCGAGCCGCGACCGGGCCCCGGCGATCGCCGACGGCAGCGGCAGGCAGTCGGCCTGCGGCGGGCGGTCGCTCGGATGCTCGCTCGGCGGCGGGGCGAGGGCCGGCCCGATCGGCGTCGTCGAGCAGCGCGGGCGCGCCACCTGCCAGGCTGCCGCGCCACGGCGGAACGCGGCGGCGTCCGCGGTGTGGGCGCGGATGCTCCAATCGCCCTGCTTGATGATGTTGAACCAGGAGATCGTGCGCAGCTGCGGGTAGCGTCCGGCCATCCGGAACAGCCCCTCGATCCACGCCGGCCGGTTGCCACCCTCCGCCAACGTCGATACCTCGCTGATCTCGACGGGCTTGTCGGGAGCGTTCCGGCGGATGGCCTCCAGCGCCGCCGCGAAGATCGTCTCGGGACTCCGCCACCCGTTCCACCGGAGCTCCGTGCCGCCGTTGAACCCGGTGAGGCCGATGATGTCCACGACGTCGTCGCCGGGGTAGTAGGCCCAGTCGAAGTTCGACGCGGAGGGTCCCCACACCCACTGGACGTTCGTCGCGCCGGCACGCGCGAAGACCGCGTGCAGGTGCCGCCACGCGGCGACGAACTGCGCCGGCCGGTTGCCCGTCGCCGTGCCCCACGGGTAGGCCGGATGGTTCATCTCGTGCGCGAAGCGCAGCATCACCGGCCGCCCGTAGGTCGCCAGGCGCCGAGCCCACGTCGCGGCGTACCCGTCGAAGTCGCCCCGGTGGATGCGCGCGAGGCGGAACCGCTGCTGGCTGCGTGGGGCCCGTGCGTCGCGCGGCTCCCACGTGATCTGCGGCACCGCACCGATCGCGGCGACGCCGTCGAGCTTCGCGAGGCTCGGCGCAGGCTGCACCCAGTCGCTGAACCACGTCACCGTCCCGGGCTGTCGGCCGGTCGCCCACGCGAACGCGCCGACCTCGTCGAGCAGCGACTCGCGGAACGGGCGGCCCTCGTCCTGGGAGAGGCGACCGACAGACACCCCCAGCCGTCGGTCGGCCGCCCACGCCCCGGACCGGGCCGTCGTGGACGACGCCGCGTCGGCGGCGGTCACGCTCTGCACGCTCGCCGGACCGCGGAGCACGACGACGGACACCGTGGCCGCGATCATCGTCAACGCGACCGGCCCGGCGCTCAGCCGGAGCGGCCCGACGCCGGTCCTGCCGGCGCCGGGGCTCTCCCGCCGGTGGAGCCCGACGAGGGCCGCGGCCACCAGCGTGTAGACGCACGCGCCGAGGATGGCCGCGAGCGCGTATCCGCCGGCGGCGTCGGCGTCGGGAACGACCAGGAGCGGCACGGCGAAGATCGCGACGATGAGCAGCGGGAAGAGCACCACGCGCAGATCGAGCGGCCGGCCGAGCGCGGCGTTGCCCTTCGGGGTCACCTTCCACTCCACGGGGCGCTTCGTCAGCACCATGTAGAGCGCGATCAGGCACCCGAGCGCGTTCCACGGCCAGCGCACGAGGCGGTAGAGGACCATCTCCCAGGAGATCACCGGGGCGTTCGCCGGACGGAGGTTCCCCGAGCCGCGGACGACGAGGACGGCCAGCAGGACGAGGACCTCGACGGCGACGATGTGGTGCAGGTAGGTCAGGATGCCCACCGACACCAGAGGGCCGCCCTGGACGAGTGCCCACAGCGGCATCAGGTGCGCGATGACGAAGACCGTGGCGATCAACGGGTACCAGAGGAGGCAGAAGCCCAACCGGGCCTTGCGCCGGACCGTGAGCTGTCGCCACGAGCTGGGACCGATGGTGAGCAGGAGCGTCATCATGCTCTGCGACCACTGGAGCTCCTGCGTCACGCAGTCGGTGACGGTGTCCGGTCCTCGTCCGTGGGCCTCGGCGTCGATCGCGAAGGCGCCGTCCCAGCCCGCCGCGCTCAGCAGCAGCGTCGTGGAGAAGTCCTCGGCGAGATCGGGGCCGAGTCCCCCGATCTCGTGGACCGCGGCGGTGCGCACCGCGTAGTGGGAGCCGATGCAGGACGGTGCGTAGCCACCGTTCGCGCCGGCGTGCATCACCCCGTGGAGCATCGCCTCGTCGTGCAGGCGGCCCCGTGCCGTCCACGACGTCGCGGCGTTCAGGTCGCAGACGCTCGGAGCGGAGACGTATCCGACATCGGGGTTGGCGAAGGGGATCGTGATCCGCCGCAGGTAGTCCGGCGCCGGAACGTGATCGGCGTCCAGCTGCGAGACGATGTCGTAGCGCTCGTAGCCGAACCGGTCGTAGAAGAACGCGAGGTTTCCCTCCTTGCAGCGCTTGCGGCGCGGCCAGCTGTCACGGTGGTACGCGGGGCCCGCGTCGCGTCGGGTGGAGACGCCGACACCGTGCTCGATGCACCAGGCGACGGTGGCGGGGCTGGGGTCCTCGTCGGCGAGCCAGACGTCGTACGGCAGGTCGAGCTCCTGGCGGAGCATCGCCTCGAGCGTCGTCTGGACCATCGACCACGGCTCGCTCGGCGCCTTGGTGACGACCATCGCCACGCGCGTGGTGGCCGGGAGCCGCAGGAGCGGGTTCGGTCGGCGGGCGCGGTTGAGCAGGAAGAACAGCCCACCGGGCAGGACCGCCACGAAGGTGACCAGAACGACGCTGGACGCCAGCCCGCCGGCGTCGAGGGGCGCCTGGCCGAACCACCAGTGCAACGCCCGCCCGCCGGCGAGCAGCCAGGCGACGGTGACGAGGCCGAGCACGACCCGGCGTCCGGGCCCGAGGAGCGGCACGGTCCACGACCCCGGTGATCGCGGGGCTCCGCCCGCCGACGTCGCGAGGACCCCGCTCGCCATCAAAGAGTCGTTCACCGTGTGGTCTCCGTCCCGAACGGCCGCGCCCATCCGAGGACCCGCCGCTCACCCATGTCGGCCCGACCACCCGTCGGGCCACCCCTGAACGTACGGAGTATACGCCGTGATTCCGGGAGGGCAAGGCGCGCCCACGGGAGACGGGGCG
>JBFWKS010000225.1:0-7330 GCA_050252545.1 Solirubrobacteraceae bacterium | reverse complement strand
ACCGTGGTACTCGAAGACCCGCCGCAGGTCCGGTAGTCGGCTGATGAGGGTGAGGTAGAGCACGAAGATCGTCGTGCTGACGATCGCCTCGACCGTCCAGAAGGCCACCCCCGAGCCGAGCTGGTCCTTGATCAGGCTCGTGAGGCCGACCGGGGTCAGGACGAAGAGCACCAGGGCGAGCGACACGCCGGCGAACACGGCGAACGCCCACTCGCGTCGACTGACGGGCGGGGCCTCAGGGCCCTGCTGCGCGTCGGCGGCGAGCCGCAGCGCGCGGAAGCCGATCCGCAGCGACTCGACGAGCGCGACCGACCCGCGGATGACCGGCGCCCGCAGGAGGCGGCGGCGCGCGAGGACGGAGCGGAACGGGACGACGAGCGTCTCGATGTGGCCCATCGCCGGCTCGCCCATCGGGAGCGACCCGTCGACGAGCTGCTCGGGAAGCGGGCGGCGGACGGCGATCGCCCAGTGGCGGACGCCGCGCATCATCACGCCCTCGACGACGGCCTGGCCGCCCACCGGGGCGTCGCGCTGGGCCGCGTACGAGGTGTCGATGCGCCCGGGATCAGGCGCATCGACCGGTTGGTGCTCGACCGGCGTCACCGTCCGGTCGCGCCCGGCCGCGACGGACCGGGGGCTCCGCGGAGAACGCTCCACCGGGAGCCTCGAGGCGCGCGCCGCGTTACTTCTTCGCGGCGGCGGCGCGGCGGCGGAACCGCTCGACCCGTCCGCCGGTGTCGATGATCTTCTGCTTGCCGGTGTAGAACGGGTGCGACTCCGAGGAGACCTCGACGTCGATCACGGGGTACGTGGTCCCGTCGAGCTCGATGGTCTTGTCGGTCTTGACCGTCGAACGGGTGAGGAAGGTCGCACCCGACGACAGATCACGGAACACCACCGGCTCGTACTCGGGGTGGAGGTCGGTCTTCATTCCCCGAAGGGTAGCTGACATCCGCGCACGATCCCCCTCCGGCTGCCGCGCCATCGGACCCAAGCGTTCCGCGACGGTTCAGCGGGCGGCGGCGACGCAGCCGCCGGTCCATGTGAGCCGGTCCGGATCGCGCACCACGGCGCGGTCGACGACGACCGTCACGGTGACCGGGCGGGCCGCGTCGCAGCGGGCACCGGCGATGCGCGCCACGTCGGGGGCGGCCGTCGGGTCGATCTCGGCACGCCCGAGCAGCTCGCCGTCCTGGCGGATCTCCACCGGCAGGTCTCCCCCGGTCCATCCGGCCGTGCCGCGCACGTCGAGCGGCACGGCGTAGACGACCTGTCCTCCGGCGACGCCCGGAGCCCAGCGCAGGTCGTCGGCGTCGGTGGCGACGGCGATCATCGGGCGCCGCTCCGGCACGCGACAGGCCCGGCTCGTGCGGGTGGCCCGGCGGGTGCCGTCCGCGGTCCGCCACACGGCGGTGACGCGCAGCCGGTAGCGGTATCCCGGTTCCAGGCCCTGGACGTCGAGCTTGCGCTCCAGCATCGATGCACCGCTGCGGGCGTACAGGGTGCGGCCCCGGCCGGGCATGATCCGGCGCGACAGCGAGCGCCACCGTCCGCCCTTGAGCGGACGCTGCTGCAGCCGCAGCCGAAAGCCGAACGAGCGGACGCCGGTCCGACCCGCGGTGGAGACCTTCGGGACGAACAGCGCGCTGCTCCCGGCCGGCGTGGTGCCCGGCGTGCAGCGCTCGAGGGACACGTCGGGACCGCCGGTGGCTGCCCGCGCTCCCGACGCCGGGATCAGGAGCACGAGAGCGACCGCGAAGGTCGCGATGGAGGAGCGGTACGGAGGGAAAGCGAGGGCGGGCACGTGCGTGGTCCGGGACGGAATGACGAGCGCGTCCCGTCGACGGTGCGACGGGACGCTCCCCCATCCTGCCGCGATCGGCGCGCGGACGCGCCGGTCGCCGCTCAGACCACCTGGTACGCGGGGCCGTCGCCGCCCTCGGGCGGGGTCAGCCGGCCGCCGCGGGCCGTGATCGCGCCGCACTGCACGCAGTTGGTGTAGTTCACGGTGACGTCGACGAAGCCCTCCGCCGGCTGGTCGTCCTCGATCTCGTACACGCCCGCCGGGCACATCCAATGCCACGCCTCGGCGACCTGCCGGGGCACCCGCTTCTCGATCCGGATGTGGTTCGGGGCGTCGTCGCGCGTCGCGTTGCCGGTGATGAACACCGAGCTCAGCTTGTCGAAGTAGTACTTGCCGTCCGGCTGGGGATAGATGTCCTTCAGCGGCTTGTCCGGCACGGCGACGGCCTGCTCCTTGTCGAGGTGCAGCGTCGGCTTGCCGGGGGGCAGCTTGCCCTTGGTGACGAAGTCGAGGCCGGACAGGGCCGCGCCGACCGGCAGGCTGTGCGAGTCGATCAGGCCGCGGTTGGACTGGACCTCACGCAGCGTCTTGCCGACGGTCGAGTCCTCGATCGCCTTCTCGTAACCGGAGAAGTCGTTGGACCCGGCCTTGAGCTGGGCGTAGATCTGCTCGCCGGCGATCTTGCCGGCGGCGATCGCCAGGTGCACGCCCTTGAGGCGTGCCATGTCGACCATGCCACCACCCTCGCCGACGATCACCGCGCCGGGCACCGACAGCTTCGGCTGCGACAGCAGACCGCCGGCCTGGATCGCCTTGGCGCCCCAGGCGACGCGCTCGCCACCCTCGAGAACCGCCTTGACGTACGGGTGCGACTTGAAGGTCTGCAGCAGGTCGTGGACCGACACCGTGGCGTCGGGCGTGTGCAGCGGGACGACATAGCCGATCGACACCTGGTCGTCGCCCATCGGGTAGATCCACCCGCCGCCGGCCTCCTGGTGCTTCTTGCGGGGCCGGGTCGGCCAACCGAAGGTGTGGACGACCTTCTTGAACGGCTTGGTGACCTTCCAGACCTCCTTGGCGCCGATCTCCCACGTCGGCGGCTGCTTGCCGTCGGCGAGGTCGAAGCGCTTGACCGCCGCGCCGGTCAGGTGCCCCCAGTTGCCCTCGGCGAGGACGGTGGCCTTGGCATGGACCTCCATGCCGGGCTCGAAGGTGCCGAGCTCCTCGTTCTCCTTGCCGCGACCCTTGTCGCCGGTGACGATGCCGACGACCTGCTCGCCGTCGACGAGCAGCTTCTGGGCGGCCGTCTCGGTCAGTACGTACGCGCCCGCGTCCTCGGCCTGCTCGGCCATCCACCGGCAGAGCTGAGAGATCGAGATGACCCAGTTGCCCTTGTTGGCGAAGTTCGGCGGCGTCGGCTTGAGCGTCAGCGACTTCTTGTCGCTGCGCATCCAGACGGCGGCGTCGTCGTCGACCTCGGTGTAGACGGCCGGATTGGCCTTGGGGTCGAAGTCCGGGAAGAGCTCCTTCAGCGGTCCCGGCTTCATCACCGATCCGGACAGGTTGTGCGCACCGCACACCTTGCCCTTCTCGACGATGGCGACGGGGACCTCCCCGAGCTCCTCCGTGAGCTCGGGGTCCTCGGCCAGCAGCTGCAGCAGCCGATTGGCCGCGGCAAGGCCGGCGGGCCCGCCACCCACGATGGCGACGCCGACCTCGATCCGCTCGTCCTCGTCCGCGACCGGCGCGGCGACGAACTCATCGACCACGTCGACGGGCGGCGGGAACTGGGCGGGCGCGACGGCGCCGTTGCTCGGAGTGGCGGACATGTGACTCAGCCCTTCTTGGCCTTGATCGCCTCGGTGAGGGCCGGGGTGATCTGGTGGAGGTCGCCGACGACGCCGAGATCGGCGAAGTCGAAGATCGGCGCGTTGGCGTCCTTGTTGATCGCGACGATCGCCTCGGAGCTCTGCATGCCGACCTTGTGCTGGATCGCACCCGACACGCCGAGTCCGATGTACAGCTTCGGCGCGACGGTCTTGCCCGTCTGGCCGATCTGACCGGCGTACGGGAACCAGCCCGCGTCGACGGCGGCACGGGTGGCGGCGACGGCGGCACCGCCACCGAACGCGCCCGCCAGGTCCTCGGCCAGCGAGAAGTTCTCGGGCTTACCGAGACCACGACCGCCGGTGATGAGCACCTTGGCGTCCTCGATGTTGACGTCGGCGCCACGCTGCTCGCCACGCGTCACGACGTTGATCTGGCCGGCCGCCTTCGACAGCTCGACCGTCACGTCCTCGACCGGCGCGGGCGAGCCACCCTCCGTCGCCTCGAACGCGTTCAGGCGACCGACGACGACGCCGAAGCCCTTGAACGCGATCTTGGAGATCTCGCTGTCGCCGAGCACCGGGCGCTCCGCGACGAGCTTGCCACCCTCGACCGCCAGGCCGGTGACCTCGACGGCGATGCCGCCGCCACGACGGGCGGCGAGGCCGGCACCGGCCTCGAAGCCGAGGAGACCGCCACCGAACAGCGCGTAGCCGTAGTCGCCGCCGGACGCGATCTGGTCGAGGGCATCGACGACCGGCTGGGCCGTCCCGGCCGCCGCGTTGACGCGGAAGACCTTCTTGGCACCGTAGTTGCCGACCGACGCAGCGGTGTCGTCGGCGATGTCCTCGCCGACCAGCACGACGTGCGCCTCGGCGCCGAGATCGCCGGCGAGCTTCGCGGCGGTCGAGATCGCCCCGAGCGAGTTCTTGTTGATCGCGCCCTCGAAGTGCAGCGCGTAGACCAGGATGTTGCTCATGCTCAGACCAGCTTCCTCTCGTCGAGCCACGCGATGATCTGCTCGACCGCGGCGGCCACGTCGTCCTCCTCGATGATGGCGCCGGCGGCCTTCGCCGGCGGCTCCTCGGCGGACTGCCACACGGCCTGGCTACCGTCGGCGCCGACCTTGGACGCGTCGATGCCGGCGTCGGCCAGCGTCAGCTTCTCCTGCGGCTTCTTCTTCGCGCCCATGATCGCCTTGAGCGACGGGTAGCGCGGCTCGTTGATCGCGTCGCCGACCGACAGCACGGCCGGCAGCGTGACCTCGACGGTGTCGTAGCCGTACTCGGCCTGACGCTCGGCGCGGAGCTTGTCGCCCTCCACCTTCAGGCCGACGACCTGCGTGAGGCCGGGCCAGCCGAGGTACTCGGCGACGGCGGCGCCGACGGCGTAGGACTGGCCGTCGTCGGACTGCTGGCCGAGCAGGACCAGGTCGGGGTTCTCACGCTTGACGAGCTCGGCGAGCGCGTAGGCGGTGGCGACGACGTCGGACCCGGCCAGACCGTCGTCCGACAGCAGGATCGAGCGGTCGGCGCCGAGCGCGACGGCCTTGTTCAGCGTCTTCTCCGCGCCGGCGGGAGCGATCGTGACGGCGACGACCTCGTCGACCGACAGCTCGCCACCCTCCTTCAGCTGCAGCGCAGCCTCGATCGCGTGCGTGTCGAACGGGTTGAGCGTGCGCTCACCGCTACGCACGAGGCGTCCGGTCGACGCATCGAGCTGCTTGTTGACGGCAGCGTCCGGGACCTCTTTGACCAAGACGACGATCTTTGTCACTGCAAAGCCTCCTTCGGGGGGCGACGAACGTGCGGGAGTGTACCGAGCATCGATCCGCGGTCCGTTCCGGCCGATCGAACATCCTACCGATGGTAGGAACGTGGTGTCGTCGTTGGCCGGATCACGGTGCCGTCAGTCGACGAAGTCGCCCTCGGCCAGGCGCATCCCGCGGAGCAGGTCCGTCAGGGCCTCCTGGGCATCGGGGTCGAGAGCGTCGAGAGCGAAGCCGGCGGTGTTCAGCCGCTCCGTCGCGACCGCGGCGACCTCACGTCCACGCGGGGTGATCTCGGCCAGCGTGGCGCGCCGGTCGTGCTCGTGCGGGACGCGGCGGACGAGCCCGTCCTGCTCGAGCTTGTCGACGATGTTGGTGACGCTCGTGCGGTGCACCTGCAGGCGCTCGCCGAGCTTGCCGAGCGGCAGCGATCCCGAGCGGGTGAACGACAACAGCGCCAGCGCTTCGAACCGTGGGAAGGTCAGCTCGTCCGCGCGAAGGATGGCGTTGAGTCGGGCGAGCAGGATCTGCTGTGCCCGCATGATCGACGTGACCGCCGCCATCGGCCGGGCCGGTTCCGGTCCCCAGCGGTCGGTCCAGTGCCGGCGTGCCTCGGCGATCGGATCGGTGCGCAGGGGTGTCGGCACGCCGCCAAGGCTGCCACACGGGGCCGATCCACGGCGGATCGACGAGGCGCGTACCCGACCGCCGGGGGCGGTACCGGCGGTCGGGCCTCGGGCCGTCAGGCCGTCGGCGGCGTCAGGCCGTCGGCGGCGTCAGGCCGTCAGCGACCGCAGACCGGCCAGGGCTGGGTGCCGCGCGCCTCGAGCAGGCGCTGGGCGATGCGGTCCTGCTCGGCCTCGGACGCGGCGGCAGGGTCTCCGCTGCCGCCGTTGGCCTGCCAGGTCTGACGGTCGAACTGGTACTTGCCCCGATACGTGCCGTCGGACGACACGGCGGTCGGGTCTCCGCCCGACTCGCACTGCGCGATCCGGGCGAGCTGGCCGCTCGGCGCGGACGCGCTGGAGCCCTTCGCGCTCGCCCCGTCCGACGAGCCCCCGGCGTTCGAGGACGAGCCGTCGCCGGCGGAGGACGAGCGGTCGACACCCAGTGCGGAGAGCGTCCGGGGGCCGATGATCCCGTCGACGGTCAGGCCGTTGCGGCGCTGGAACGCCCTCACGGCGCGGCGGGTCTGCGGGCCGACGATGCCGTCGACCGTCACGCCGAGCTTGGACTGGGCGGTGCGCACGCCGGTGGTGCCCTGTGTCGCCGCCGGGCGGTCGCCCGACGACGTCTCTCCGCCGGGCGCGGCCACGGCGACGCCGCCGAACGCGGCGAGGCCCAGGCTCAGCGCGACGGCGGTCGTCCGTCGGCGGCGACTCCATCGGCGCATGCGCTCGGCCGCGCTGCGGCGGGCCTGCGACGCGCGCAGGCTCCTCGTCCACGTGAGCGTGGACGTCAGATCTCGGTCGTTCGACACGGGATTCCCTTCGTCTCGACGCCTACGGGGTTAGCTGACGGGCTCGCGCTACAGGCGCCGCAGATGCGGCTCCACAAGACGTGCGCTACGCCGGAGGTTCCGGCGATTCGCCCCGGATCACGCGGTGGTGATCGGTGGGTCCCCCGCTCCCCGCCGTCGTGCGACGGGAACTCGGCATGGGTTATGGAGCGCTGAACCGTAGCGGATGCGACGGCGGTCGTCGACCGGTCGACGTCGCATCGAGGAACCCGCGCGCGGTCGCTCAGCCGCGACGGCGTCCGAGCCCGCCGACGGGACGACCGGCGGCCGCGACCCGTCCCAGGCCGCCCATCGCGCCGATCGCGGCGATCGCGGCGGCGGTCTTCAGAAGACTGGTCAGCCGCTCCAGGCGGATGATCTCCCAGCCCTCGGAACGATCGACGCGCGCGAGCTCACGAACGGGGTTGACCGC
>JBFWKS010000224.1:0-7347 GCA_050252545.1 Solirubrobacteraceae bacterium | reverse complement strand
GAGCGGGACTGTCCGCGGAATCACCGTTCCGGATCGCGGTCCTTCGGAGGAGTGGCCGGATGCGGACGCACACGTCCCGCAACCGGCCGGGCCTCCGGACGACGCCCCCCACCCCGCGACACCCCCGCCCGCCGCTCGCCCGCGGGCCGCGGGCGCAGCTGCCCCCGCGCCTACGCCAACCCGCCACCCACGGCGAGCCGCCGGCGGAGGAGGGGCGCGACGCGGTAGCGCTCCTCGCCCTGCTCGCGGTGCAGGGCGTCGAGGATCGCGACGACGTGGGCCAGGCCCAGGCGGTCGGCCCAGGCGACCGGTCCCTGGGGATGGTTCACGCCCAGGCGCAGGCCGGCGTCGACGTCCTCCGGGCTGCCGTTGCCCTCGCCGATGAGGAACGCGGCCTCGTTGATGAGCTGGGCGACGATCCGGCCGGCGACGAGCCCGGGGGCGTCCTGGACCGGCTCGGCGTGGCGGCCGATCGCGGCGAGGAACGCGGTCAGCCGCTCGACGGCGATCGGGTCGGAGCTCGGCGTCGACGTCACCTCGATCAGGCGCGCGGCGTCGAGCGGGGCGATGGCGTGGAACCCGGCCGCGGTCGGCGCGAGCGCGTGCAGCGATCCGCGGTGCAGCGACACGACGCGTGGGCCTGTGGGCAGTGGGGTGGTGTCGTCGCAGCGCACGTCGAGGACGAGCCACGCGTCGCCGGCAGCGGCATGGTCGGCGTCCGCGCCACCGTCACGCGCGGCACTCGCGTCTGCGCCACCGCCACCCGCATCACCGGCACCTGCGCCCGCGCCACCGGCGCCACCGTCGACGACGCTGAACCCGGCATCCCCGGCGGCCGCGCGCAGCTCGGCCGCGACGGGCAGGTCACCGACGATCGCGATGGTCCGGCCTTCACCGGCACCGGCGGTGGGCGGGTCGGTGTCGTCGGGGCGGTGCGGGGTGTCCTCGGCGTAGGCGTACCAGCCCGATCCGGTCTTGCGGCCGAGGGTGCCGGCGGCGATCTTGCGGGCGGCGAGGGGGGAGGGCTGGTAGCGCGGCTCGCCGTAGCTCTGGCGGTGGAAGCTCTCGGCGACGGCGTGGTTGGTCTCGATGCCGATGAGGTCCATCAGCTCGAACGGGCCCATCCGGAACCCGCCGGCCCGTCGGCAGATCCGGTCGATCTGCTCGACGCTGCCGACCCGCTCCTGCAGGAGCTTGAGCGACTCCAGCGAGTACGGGCGGTTGACGCGGTTGACGAGGAACCCGGCGACGTCGGCGGCGTCGACGACGTGCTTGCCCATCGCCTCGCCGGTCGCACGGGCGATATGGACGGCACGGTCGGCGGTCTGCTCCCCGGCGACGACCTCGACCAGGCGCATGATCGGCGCGGGGTTGAAGAAGTGCAGGCCCACCACGCGCGACGGGTTGGGCGTGGACGCGGCGATCTCGGTCACCGACAGCGACGAGGTGTTCGTGGCGAGGATCGCGTCGTCGTCGAGGATCTCGGCCAGCGCGTTGAAGAGGTCGAGCTTGATCTGCAGCCGCTCCGGGGCGGCCTCGATGACGAGGCCGGCACCGGCCAGATCGGCGAGCGTGGCGGCGGGCGAGATCCGGCCGTGGATCGCCGCAGCGTCCTCCGCGGTGATCTTGCCCTTGGTCGCGAGGCGGTCGAGGACCTTGCCGATGCCGGCGACGCCGCGCTCCAGGGCCTCGGGGACGGGGTCGTGCAGCAGCGTGCGGGCCCCGGTCTGTGCGGCGAGCTGTGCGATGCCGGCGCCCATCGTGCCGGCGCCGATCACGGCGATGACGTCAGGAACCACGGCGGAGTCGCTCATGGCGCGCAAGCCTATCGAGCGAGTCGAACAGCCTGTGTGGACACGTCGTCAAGCGGGTCCTGCGCCGGTCGACCCCCGCGGGCATCGGCCGGCGCGACCCGGCCGCGTCACCGCGACCGCCGGGGCCGACGGCGTCAGGCCGTCGGCAACGTGTCCTTGACCTGCTTGACGAGCCGGAACTTCTGGACCTTGCCCGTCGGGGTCGTCGGCAGCTCCTCGGCCTCCAGGAAGACGACGTGCTTGGGCACCTTGAACCGGGCGAGGCTCTCGCGGCAGAGCGCGATGACCTCGTCGGCCTCCAACGCGGCGCCCGGGTGACGGACGATGCACACGCAGCCCGCCTCGCCCCAGCGGTCGTCGGGCACGCCGATCGCGTACGCCTGGCTCACCGCCGGGTGGACGCTGAGCAGCTCCTCGATCTCCTTGGGCATCACCAGCTCGCCGCCGCTCTTGTACAGCTCCTTGCTGCGGCCGGTGATCTGCAGGTAGCCGTCGGGACGCACGACGCCCAGGTCGCCCGACACCACCCAACCGTCGACGATCGCCTCCGCGGACTCCTGCGGCTTGGCCCAGAACCCGAGCATGTTGGTGGGCCCGAGCGACATGAGCTCGCCCTCGGTACCGGCGGGCAGGCGCTCCCCGGTCAGGGGATCGCGGGTCTCGTAGTGCGTGAGCGCACCGCCCTCGTCCGCCAGGCCCGCGGACCCGGCGAGCTTGGGCCGCCCGACGGTCTCCGACGTGAGCGCCAGCGGGTCCTCGGGCAGGGTCATCGTCATCGCGCCGCCCGTCTCGGTCATCCCGTACCCGGTGACGATCTCCGACACGCCGAACGCCTTCTCGACCTTCTCCCACAGCCACACCGGGGCCGGCGCGGCACCCGAGAGGATCGACACGAGCGACGAGAAGTCGTAGTCGTCGCGGTCGGGATGCTCCAGGAGCGCGACCGTCATCGTCGGCACGCAGAGCATCTCGGTGGCCCGGTGACGCTGGATCGACGCGAAGTAGTCGACGGGCGAGAACGTCTTGCGGGGGATGATCGCGCCACCGGCCATCATCGCCGCCAGCATCCCCTCGACGTAGCCGAACATGTGGTAGCAGGGCAGCGAGAAGAGGACCCGCCGGCCGTCCTCGAACGCGCGGGTCAGCGCCGACCCGTAGCCGGTGCGCAGTGCCGCGTCGTGGGTGACGAGGACGCCCTTCGGCGATCCGGTCGTGCCCGACGTGTAGAGGATGTCGCCGACGTCGGCCGGGTTGCGACGGGCGCCGTCCGAGGCGCCGGCGTTCGCGTCGCCCTTCGCCGCCAGGTCGTCGATCGTCGGCACGCCGGCGCGGGCGGGCAGCTCGGTCTCCATCTGCACCACCGTGTGCAGCCCCGGCAGCTGCTCCGATGCGCCGTCCTCCCAACCGGGGGCGATGCCATCGAGCATCCCCAGGTAGTCCAGCCCGGCGAAGCCGGTCATCGTGATCAGCGCGCGGCACTCGGACTGCGCCAGCACGTACGCCAGCTCCTCCTGCCGGTACAGGTAGTTGAACGGGATCGCGACCGCCCCGGCGCGGGCGATCGCGAACTTCAGCGGCGCGAACTCCAGGTGGTTGGCCATCAGCAGGCCGACGTGGTCGCCCGGCTTCACCCCGGCGGCGACGAGCCCGTCGCCGAGCCGCCGCGCCCAGGTATCGGCCTCGCGGTAGGTGAGCGTGCGCTCGTCGGTGATGACGAACGGCCGGTCGGGGAACTCCTCGGCGCAGTCCTCGAGGAACGCGTCGAGGGCGCGCGGTGTCCACGTGGGGAACCGGGCCTCGAGCTCGACGCGGCGCTGATCGATTCCGGGGATCTCCGGCGACATCTGGTCTTCCTCTCTCCCGACCTGGCGGGTCGGCGTCCTTGGGGCCGTGCTCCGCTCAATGTAGCGCCGCCCGGCCGTCATGACCGGGCGAACTGTCCGGACAGGACGTATGGACGATGCGCCCGGGCGCTGGATAGGATGGACGGCATGCCTGCCGACAGCGTGCCCGCGAACCCGGCGGAGCCGGTCGTCCTCGTCGAGCGCGACGGTCCCGTCGGCCGCGTGACCCTCAACCGGCCCGCCGCCCGCAACGCCATCACCACCGAGCTGGGGATCGCCTTGGAGGCCGCGCTGCGGGACCTCGGCGGGGACGAGGCGATCGCGGTGATCGTCATCCGCGGGGCCGGCGGTGACCTGTCGGTCGGCGGTGACTTCCACGAGCTGGAGCGCCTGCGCGAGAGCGTCGACCCGCCCGCCCGCGAGGCGCTCAAGGGCCTCTTCGTCGCCTTCCGCCGTGCGTGCGACCTGATCGCGCAGCTGCCGGTGCCCGTGGTCGTGGCCGTCGAGGGGTACGCGATGGCCGGCGGCTTCGAGCTGATCCAGGCCGCCGACATCGCGATCGCCCGCGAGGACGCCAAGCTCGCCGACAACCACTCCAACTTCGGCCAGGTGCCCGGCGGCGGCAGCTCGCAGCGCCTGGCGCGGATCGTCGGACGGCCGCGCGGCCTGGGGCTCATCCTCACCGGCGACCGGCTGAGCGGCGCCCAGGCCGCCGCGTGGGGGCTCGTCTACCGCGCCGTGCCCGGCGACGCGTTCGAGGCGTCGCTGCAGGCGCTGCTCGAGCAGCTCGCCGGCAAGGACCGGGCGGCGATCGCCCGCACCAAGGCGCTCGTCCGCGGGGGGCTCGACGGCACGCAGGCCGACGGCCTGGACCGCGAGCTCGAGGTCGTGCTGGAGCACCTCGAGGGCGACAGCGCCGGCGCCGGCATCGACTCCTTCAAGGCCCGCGCGTAAGCGCGACCGGCCGGACCACCGCACCACTCCGCAGAGGACGCAGACATGAGCACCGACGCCATCACCACCGAGCCGCTGATCGCCGAGGGCGACGTCCTGCTGGACCTGGAGTCCACCGGCGTCGGCCGGATCCGGCTCAACCGTCCCAAGGCCGCCAACGGCATGAACGTGCCGTTCCTCGAGGCGCTCCACGCCGCGATCCTGCGCTGCCTCGCCGAGCCGCGCGTCAAGGCGGTGCTGCTCACCGGTGAGGGCAAGAACTTCTGCGCCGGCGGTGACGTGCGCGAGTTCGCGTCCAAGGGCGAGGCGCTGCCGGAGTACCTGCGCGAGGCCACGGCCGTCCTGCAGCACGCCGCGTCGGCGCTCATGCGGCTGGAGGTTCCCGTGATCGCCGCCGTCCAGGGCTTCGCCGCCGGCGGCGGGGGCTTCGGCCTCGTCTGCGCCGCCGACCTCGTCATCGCCGGCGAGTCGTCGAAGTACATGTCGGCGGCCACCCGGGCCGGCATGGCCCCCGACGCCGGCACGTCGGTGACGCTGTCGAAGATCGTCGGGTTCCGCCGCGCGATGGAGATCGTCCTGGCCGACCGGGTCCTCACCGCCCAGGAGGCCCTGGAGATCGGCCTGGTCACCAAGGTCGTCCCCGACGACGCCCTGGTCGACGAGGCACTGACCCTCGCCCGCCGGCTGGCCGGCGGCCCGACCCTGGCCCTCGGCGAGACCAAGCGGCTGATGTGGGAGGGCCTGTCGGGCAACGTCGAGTCGCGGATGCCCGACGAGGCTCGCACCGTGTCGGTCCTCTCCGGCAGCTTCGACGCCCGCGAGGGCCTGGCGGCCGTGCTCGAGCGGCGGGAGCCCCGCTACGAGGGCCGCTGAGCGTCAAGATCCCCTCTGACCCGCACCGAAAAAAGCGAGCCTTCATGCCTGACACCCTCCGTTCTGCCGTCATCTGCGAGCCGTTGCGTACCCCGGTGGGGCGTTATGGCGGTGTCTATCGGTCGCTGACGGCGACCGATCTGGCCGCGACGGTGTTGCGGGAGCTCGTGTCGCGGGCGGGGCTTGAGGAGGGCCAGGTCGATGATGTGATCTTCGGGCAGTGCTACCCGTCGGGGGAGTCGCCGGCGATCGGTCGTGTGGCGGCGCTGGATGCGGGGTTGGGGATCCAGACTCCGGGGTTTCAGATCGATCGGCGGTGTGGGTCGAGTTTGCAGGCGTTGGTGATCGCGGCGATGCAGGTCCAGACCGGTGCCTGTGATGTGGTGATCGCGGGTGGTGCGGAGAGCATGAGCAACGTCGAGCACTACTCGACGCAGATGCGGTGGGGTGCCAAGGGCGACGGGATCGTGCTGCACGACCGCCTGGCCCGCGCCCGGGTGACCGCCGGGGGCAGGGACTTCCCCGTCGACGGCGGCATGCTCGAGACGGCCGAGAACCTGCGCGAGGAGTACTCGGTCTCTCGCGAGGAGCAGGACGCGCTGGCGCTCGCGTCGCACCAGCGGGCCGTCGCCGCGCACGAGGAGGGTCGGTTCGCCGACGAGCTCGTGCCGGTCACGGTGTCGCAGCGCAAGGGCGACCCCGTCGTGGTCGACCGTGACGAGCACCCGCGGCCCGAGACGACCCCGGAGAGCCTGGCGCGGCTGAAGCCGATCCGGGGCCGGATCGATCCGGCGTCGACGGTGACCGCCGGCAACGCCAGTGGCCAGAACGACGGGGCGTCGGCGTGCATCGTCACCACGCCCGAGCGGGCGGCGGAGCTGGGCCTGCGGCCGCTGGCGCGTCTGGCCGGCTGGGCGGTGGCGGGGGTGGAGCCCGCACGGATGGGGATCGGTCCGGTCCCGTCTACGCAGAAGGTCCTCGATCGCCTGGGCCTGGAGCTGAAGGACCTGGACCTCATCGAGCTCAACGAGGCGTTCGCGGCGCAGGCGTTGGCGTGTACGAAGGCGTGGGGCCTGGCCGAGACGGATTTCGAGCGGCTCAACGTCAACGGGTCGGGCATCTCGCTCGGCCATCCGGTCGGGGCGACCGGCACCCGGATCATGGCGACGCTGCTGCGCGAGCTGGACCGGCGCGATGCCCGCTACGGGCTGGAGACGATGTGCATCGGCGGCGGGCAGGGCATGTCGGCCGTGTTCGAGCGGGTCGCCTAGAGCTACCGGCGCCGTCGACGGAGAGCGGAGCCCCCGGATGACCGAGCCGACGTCCGACGACCATGTGGGCGAGGTCCGGGCGCGGGAGGACGCCGCGTCCGACGACGGGGCGCGGCAGGGCGACGTGACGGTCGACGACCGCGTCGGCGAGGTCCGGGCGCGCCACGAGGCGGTCGGGGACGCCGCGCGACCGGACGAGGTCGCGCGGCAGCACCGGCGCGGCAAGCGGACCGCCCGCGAGCGGATCGCGCGGATCGCCGACCCGGACCGGTTCTTCGAGCTCGGGGCGCTGGCGGGGCCGGGGCCGCCGCAGCCGGGCAGCCCGCCGCTGGTTGCGCCCGCCGACGGCGTCGTGACCGGGATCGCCTACGTCGACGGACGCCCCGTGGTGATCGCCGCGTTCGACTTCACCGTGCTCGGGGGCAGCAACGGCGTCACCGGCATGGCCAAGGTCGCCCGCTGCGCCGAGCGGGCGCTGCTGGACCGGATCCCGCTGGTGCTGCTCAGCGACGGCGGCGGGCACCGGATGCAGGAGGGCCTGGACTCGCGCCACGCCGCGCCGGGGTCGCCGCTCTTCCAGCAGCTCGTCGA
>JBFWKS010000223.1:0-7351 GCA_050252545.1 Solirubrobacteraceae bacterium | reverse complement strand
CTGCGGGTCATGGACTCGACCGCGCTGACGCTCTGCATGGAGAACCGCCTGCCGATCCACGTGTTCAACATGGACGACGAGCGGAACATGGTGCGGATAGTCTCGGGCGAGCGCGTCGGGACCCTCGTGCGCACCCCCTGAGGGGGGCGCCGCCCGGTTCCGACGCCCTCAGTCGCCCACCAACGAAAGATCTTCCCGATGCCTGACGATTCGCTGCTGGACGAGCTGCTCTCCGACGCCAAGGACCGCATGGCCAAGGCGGTCGCGCACACGTCCGAGGAGTTCGCCACCGTCCGCACCGGACGTGCGAGCCCCAACCTGCTGGACCGGGTCGTCGTCGACTACCACGGGGTGCCGACCGCGCTGCGGCAGCTCTCGACGATCTCCGCCCCCGAGGCGCGCCTGCTGACGGTGCAGCCGTACGATCCGTCCTCGATCAAGGCGATCGAGAAGGCGATCTCGATCGCCGACCTCGGCGTCACCCCGTCCAACGACGGCAAGATCATCCGGCTGGGGATCCCCGAGATGACCGAGGAGCGTCGCCGCGACATGGTGAAGGTCGCCCGGACGATCGCGGAGGAGGGCCGCGTCCGCATCCGCGGCGTGCGCCGCGACGTGCTCAACGACCTGCGCGGCCTCAAGTCCGACGGCGACATCGGCGAGGACGAGGAGCGTCGCGCCGAGACCGAGCTCCAGAAGGTCACCGACGCGGCGATCGTCAAGCTCGACGCTGCCCTGCAGGCCAAGGAGAAGGACGTGCTCGAGGTCTGATGCCCGGCGCGCGCGGTCCCGTCCAGACTCCCATGGCGGAGCGTCCGGTCCGGTGACCGCAGGCGCGTCGCCCGACACCACGGCCTCGGCCGTGGGCGCCCCCGCACGTCCGCGGCGGGTCGCGATCATCACCGACGGCAACGGCCGCTGGGCGCAGCAGCGCGGGCTGTCGGTGGCCGAGGGGCACCGTGCCGGCGCGGACGTCGTCCGGGCGCGACTGCGCGACGCCGCCGATCTGGGCGTCGAGGAGCTGACGGTGTTCTCGTTCTCGACCGAGAACTGGAGCCGTCCGGAGGCCGAGGTGAACGCGCTGATGGCGATGTTCGCCGACCGGATCGAGCGTGAGACCCCCGAGCTGATCGAAGAGGGCGCGCGGCTGCGGTTCATCGGTCGTCGCGAGGGCGTCGACCCGGGACTCGTCGAGCGGATGGCGTGGGCGGAGGCGCAGACGGCCGGAGGCTCGACGATCACGATGTTCGTCGCCTTCAACTACGGTGGGCGCGCCGAGATCCTCGACGCCGCCGCCCGTTACGAGGGTGGGGGCGAGGAGGCGTTCTCGCGCCTGCTCTACGCCCCCGACATGGGCGATCCCGACCTGCTGATCCGGACATCGGGTGAGCAGCGGATCAGCAACTACCTGCTGTGGCAGTGCGCCTACAGCGAGATCGTGTTCGCGCCCGAGCTGTGGCCGGACTTCGATCGCCCGGCGTTGGAGCGGTGCCTCGACGAGTACGCGCGCCGACAGCGGCGGTTCGGCGGACGGACGGACGGCCCGGCGTGAGCACCCCCGACCCACCCGACGACGATCTGCGCGACCGGGAGGCCGCCGCACCGCGCGGGGCCGGCCGTGCGCGACGTCCGCGGTTCGAGCTGGAGTTCGGCGACTTCGAGCCCGCCGAGCGAACCCGGACGGGATCGCGGGAGGACCGGACGTTCGTCACCGACGACCCGCCGGCCCGCCCGGTGACGGACACCGGAGACGACGACACGTACGAGTCGGTCGAGCCGCTGCCGCGGACGCGACGCCGTCGCGGCGAGCGGGTACCGCCGCCGTCCGACACGTCGGGGACGTACGACGCGGCGCTCGACGACCGCGACCGTCGCGTGCGGGAGCGCGTCGCGCGGGCGGAGGGTCGCGGTCGCGACGGCGGTGACGCCGTCGCTGGCGAGATCGAGGCGCTCGAGCGGTTCGAGGACGCGATCGAGAGCGTCCGTACCCCATCGGCGCGGATGGCCGGTGCCAGCGAGTTCACGCAGCGGCTGCTCGTCGCGATCCCGGCCGGGATCTTCGCGATCTTCCTCGTGGCCCAGGGCGGCCCGGTGTTCGTCGTCGGCGTGCTCGCGTTCGCGCTGATCGGCGTCTGGGAGCTCACCCGGATGTTCGCCAAGGCGCGGCCGTCGCTGGTCGCCGGGGGCCTGGGCGTCACGGCGCTGATCGTGGCGGCGGCACTGGGCGACCGCGAGGCGATGCTCACGGCGCTGGCGGCGACGATCCCGATCGTCTTCCTCAGCGTCGCCCTGGCCCGTCCTCCGGGCGGTGCGCCGGGCGTCAGCGTCACGATCCTGGGGATCGTGTGGATCGGCGTCGCCCTCGGTCACGCCGTGCTGCTGCGCGACGGCGACCACGGCGGCGGGATCGTCATCAACGTGCTGCTCGGGACGTTCCTCGGAGACACCGGGGCCTACCTCGGCGGGCGGATGTTCGGCAACGTCAAGCTCGCGCCGAAGATCTCGCCCAACAAGACGGTCGAGGGCCTGCTGATCGGGATCGTCACCGCGGTTGCGACGGTGTGGTTCGCGGGCCTGTACCAGGACTGGCTCAGCGGGACGGACGCCCTGCTCCTCGGCCTGGCGGTCGCGATCGCCGCACCGCTCGGCGACCTCTTCGAGAGCTACCTCAAGCGCGACGCCGGCACCAAGGACGCGGGCACGCTCTTCGGGCCGCACGGTGGCGTGCTCGACCGGCTCGACGCGGCGATGTTCGCGATCGTCGCCGGCTACTACGTCTGGCTCGCGCTCGGCGGGCTCTGAGCCATGCCGCGCCGCCTGCTCATCCTCGGGGCCACCGGTTCGATCGGCGTCCAGGCCCTCGACGTCGTCGCCGCCGATCCCGACGCGTTCACCATCGTCGGCCTGGCGGCGGCGCGGCGCTGGGAGCCGCTCGTCGAGCAGGCCCGCGCGCACGGCGTCGACCGGATCGCGGTCGCCGACCCGACGGCCGCCGCCGAGGCCGCCTCGGCGTGGCCCGAGGGCGACGTGCTCGTCGGCGCCGAGGGCCTCGTCCGACTGGTCGTGGAGACCGGCCCCGACCTCGTCCTCAACGCGCTGGTCGGGGCCGCGGGGCTGGGCCCGACCGTCGCCGCGCTCGGGGAGGGCATCGACCTGGCGCTCGCGAACAAGGAGTCGCTCGTCGTCGGGGGAGAGCTCGTCATGGCGCTCGCCGAGGCCACCGGCGCCCGCGTGCTCCCGGTCGACAGCGAGCACTCCGCGCTCTGGCAGCTCGTCCACGGCGAGACCGGCCAGGACCGCACGCACGACGGCGCGGCCGGCGCTCGCGTCGGGTCGATCGAGCGGCTGGTCCTGACCGCGTCCGGCGGGCCCTTCCGCGGGCGGACCCGCGCCGATCTGGCCGACGTGGGTGTCGAGCAGGCGCTGGCGCACCCGACCTGGGCGATGGGCGGCAAGATCACGATCGACTCGGCGACGCTCATGAACAAGGGCCTCGAGGTCATCGAGGCCCACCACCTGTTCGGCACGCCCTACGACCGGATCGACGTCGTCGTGCACCCGCAGTCGATCGTCCACTCGTACGTGACGCTGGCGGACGGGGCGGCCCTGGCGCACCTGGGCCACCCCGACATGCGGGCCCCGATCGCGTTCGCGCTGCACCACCCCGAGCGGGTGGCGCTGGACCTGCGGCCGCTGGACCTGGCGCAGGTCGGCAGCCTGACCTTCGAGCCGCCGGACGAGGAGACCTTCCCGTGCCTGCGCCTGGCCCGTGAGGCCGGGCGGGCCGGCGGCACCGCGCCCTGCATCCTCAACGCCGCCAACGAGGTGGCCGTCCACGCGTTCCTCGACGGGCGGATCGGGTTCCTCCGGATCGCCGAGGTCGTCGAGGACACGCTCGGTCGCGTCGACGCTCTCCCGGTGCGGGCGTTCGACACGCTCTACGCGGCCGACCACGCCGCCCGCGACGCCGCCGAGGCGTTGGTCGGGACCATCGGCACCTGACGCCCGGCGGCAGGCCGAACGACGCATTCAGCCGCCCCAGAGGTGGCTCTGTCACCCTGTGTCGCCGTGTCCTGGGTCCTCGCCTTCCTCGGCTTCGCCGCGCTGATCGTCCTCCACGAGCTCGGGCACTTCGCCGCCGCCAAGGCGGTCGGGATGCGGGTCGAGCGGTTCTCGCTCTTCTTCGGCAAGCCGCTGTGGTCGGTCCGGCGGGGGGAGACCGAGTATTGCGTCGGTCCGATCCCGCTCGGCGGCTACGTGAAGATCACCGGGATGGACCCCCGGGAGGAACTGCCCGAGGAGCTGCGCGAACGCGCGTACCACAACGCCCCGGTGTGGAAGCGGGTCGTCGTGATCGCGGCGGGGCCGATCGTCAACGTCCTGCTGGCCGTCGTGATCATCGTCCTGCTGTGGGGCGGCAAGGGCGTGGTGCCGTCCGGCGCACCGGTCGTCGGATCGGTCGACCAGCGCAGCGCCGCGGCCGGCGTGCTGGAGCCCGACGACCGGATCATCCGCGTCGACGACGTCGACGGTTGGGTGCCCGGGCTGCGGGCCGACCAGTCGCAGAAGACCCTGACGGCACTGTCGGCGCAGGTCGGCCGACACCGCTGCGCCGACGGGTCCCGCAAGGAGGGCTGCGAGGCCGCGACCCCGGTGCGGATCACGTTCGAGCGCGACGGGGAGCGGCGCACCGCGGAGATCCGCCCCCGGTACGACCCGACGCCGGGCGGGCAGCGCGACGCCGACGGCCGGATGCTCATGGGCATCACGTACGGCGTCGACTACCTCGCGGCCGGGCATGGAGAAGCCGCAGGTCAGGGCGTCGAGTACCTGTGGTGGGTCACCAAGCAGACCGGCAAGGCGATCGTGAAGCTCGTCTACGACAGCGAGGCCCGCAAGGAGATCTCGGGCGTCGTGGGGTCCTACGAGGTGACGCGGCAGAGCTTCGAGCTCTCGACGACCCGCGCGATCCAGATCCTCGCCGTCATCAGCCTGTCGCTGGCGATCATCAACCTCTTCCCGTTCCTGCCCCTGGACGGTGGCCACATCTTCTGGGCGATCGCCGAGAAGCTGCGCCGCAAGCCGATCCCCTTCGCCTGGATGGAACGCGCGAGCATCGTCGGATTCGGGCTCGTGATCATGCTCTTCGGCCTCGGGCTCTACAACGACGTGGGTCGAATATTCGGCGACGGGTTCCAGGTGCGCTGACCGCGCTGCGCACCCCTCGGTTTGCAGGCAGGACCGCGGTGCCGGCCGGAGTGGGGCGGCCCGCTCCCGCGTCGGGCGCGCCGCCCCGCGACCCTCCCCGACACGGGCCGACCTGTGACACGTCTGAGAAGTTCTGTTGACGGCAGGCGACCCGCGGATATATTGCCCTTGTCCAGCACGGCGGCAGGGGTGCCGGCGTGGTGGGGGGTCAACGGTGTCATCTCCTGGTTCATCAGCCATGGCGGCCTCAACGGCCGCCACCAGTCCGAGCATGCCCACGAGCGGGCTCACCGCCGCGGTGCGTGGTCCGTACGGGCGCGTCGCGGCCGTCTTCCTCGCGATCGTCCTGATCTTCGGACAGATCGCTCCCACCGCCCAGGCCGCCCTGGCGCAACCCGACCCGCCGACGCTCGTCCCGGGGATCGAGCTGCCACAGCTCGGGTTCCCGGTCTACGACGAGAAGCAGGCGAAGACCGACGACGAGCAGGCCGGACGGGACGACGCGGCTCCCGCGCGCGACGAGCGTGCTCCGGCGCCGGACACGGATGACCGCCCGACCCCCGACGATGCACCGACGTTGATGCCGTCGATCACGGGCACCGACGGCCAGGACGGGTCGACGGCGACCGCGGTCGGCATCGTTCCGGCACCGTCGACCACGACGCCGACGGAGCCGACCGAGCCGGCACCGCTGGTGAGCAACGGCTTCGACCTGGACGGGGTCACGGCCCCGCCGCGGTCGACCGCCGACGACGAGACGGGGACCGACGGCCAGGGTGACGGCGAGCCCGGTGGCGACGACACCGAGCCGGTGACGTCGACGACCGGCGTGATCGCTCCCGGGCTCGCGGATGACCCCGCTGCTGACGGCGCGGCGGACGACGCCGCGGCGGACGACGCGATCACGAGCGGTGGGGGAGGCCCGCTGCCGCCGGGGCTGGCGACCGCGCCTGACCGGCTCGCCGTGCCCGGCGTGATCCCCCCGACCCTCGACACGGTCGCCGGCGACGCCGGCACGAGCCGGCCGTCGACCACGGCCGCGGACATCGCCGCGGTGGTCCGCCGGCCCACGACGCGGATCGCGCCCCGCCGGTCGGCGGCGCGCAGCGCCGATACGCGGAGTGCGGTCGGCGCCACGACCGCGCGATGGACCGCGAAGCGCGGGACCGCCGGCGAGCGGACGTCCTCCGGCTCCACCGGCAGGAGCACGGCGAAGCGCCGCTCCTCAGGCACGCACGGCGCCAAGCGCACCGTGGGCGCCGCCCGGACCACGAAGAGCACGGGGAAGCGGGACCGCAGCGCCACGAGCCGCACCCGCGCGAGCCGCGGAACCCGGTCCGGGAGCGCGCGTCGGACGGCCGCGCGGGCGACCTGGTCCCGGTCGGCGGGCCCACGCCGGACCACCGGCGCCCGCCGCGACCGGACCGTGCGCTCCGCGGCCGACCGCCGGACGGCCCGTCACGCGATCCTCCGCAAGGCCGTCTCCCGGCGCGAGGCCGTCGCCAAGACCTATGGTGCCGCGCCGGTGACGACGACCGGCGGGACCGGGACGTCATCGACGCCGTCGTCCACGGTCACGCCCGCTCCGGTGCAGCCGTCGGCGACCGGGTCAGGATCGGGTGCGGCAGCCCTGGCGCCGGCGCCTGAGCCCGCTCCGATCGCGACTCCGGACCCCGCTCCGGCCGCCACGCCCGAGCCAGCTCCCACGCCGACGCCCGAGCCGGCTCCGGCGCCCGCACCGGCCCCGACGCCGGCTCTCGCTCCGGCCCCGGCTCCCGCATCGGCCCCGGTACCGGAGCCCGCCCCCGCGGCCAGCGCGGCACCGGCACCGAGCACGATCTCGAGCGGCTCCACAGGAGCGTCCGGTGGCGCACCGCAGCAGATCACGTCCGGTCCCGCGACCGGTGGCACGGTCTACGCCCCGGCGCCGGTCCCGGTGGCGGTCGCCGCCCCGGAGGTGGTCGTGCCCGCCGCTCCGCCGCCGCCTCCGCCGCCCCCGCCGCCGGTCCCCGCCGCACTCGTGGTCGACGCCGGCGAGACGCTCGCCGCCGCGTCGCCGACGCCGCTGGCGACGCCGGAGGTCGGCGTGACGACGGCGACGACCGCGGCGATCGACCTGGACGACGGCACCGTCGCCGATCCC
>JBFWKS010000222.1:0-7355 GCA_050252545.1 Solirubrobacteraceae bacterium | reverse complement strand
CTGGGACGCACGACGGAGGTCGTGGCATGACGATCGACGGACCGGTGATCGAGGCGCGCGGGCTGGCGGGCGGCCACGGCAGCGTGCCGGTGCTGCGCGAGATCGACCTGCACGTCGGGCCCGGCCTGGTCGTGGCCCTGCTCGGGGCCAACGGGGCCGGCAAGACCACGCTGATGCTCGCGCTGGCCGGCGAGCTGCCGCCGAGCGGGGGTGAGGTGCGCTGGCGGGGCGCACCCACGATGTCGCCGCTGCACGTCCGCAGCCGCGAGGGCTTGGCCTTCATCACCGAGGAGCGCTCGGTGTTCATGGGACTGACCGTCGCCGACAACCTGCGCCTGGGTCGCGGGGATCGCGCCGAGGCACTGGAGCTCTTCCCCGAGCTCGAGCCGTTGCTGGACCGCCGGGCCGGGCTGTTGTCCGGCGGCGAGCAGCAGATGCTGACGCTGGCCCGCGCCTTGGCGGCGCGGCCGGCGCTGCTGCTCGCCGACGAGGTGTCGCTGGGGTTGGCGCCGATGGCGGTGGAGCGGCTGTTCCGCGCGATCCGGCGCTACGCCGACGACGGCGGCGCGGTCCTGCTCGTGGAGCAGCAGCCGGAGCGGGCCCTGACCGTCGCCGACCGGGCCTACGTCATGGCCCGGGGACGGATCGCCCTCGGTGGGGACGCCGACGAGGTGCGCCGGCGCCTGCACGAGGTGGAGGACCTGTACATCAGCGGGCCGACGAGGGCTTGAGCGGGCTGCGTCGCTCGACGTCCTGGTCACGCGCCCCGTCGGCCCCGGCGACAGGGCGAGTCCGGACCGATGGCGCGAGCGCCGGGCGCTCGCGCCCTGCGGTCAGCGGCCGCGCGATCGGTTGAACAGGCGGCGACGCAGGTCGCGGCCGCTGAGCAGCCGCAGCGCGCGGCCCTGGATTCCGGCCTTCAGCGGGGTGTAGGGGTACCACGAGATCTCGGCGCGGGGCTCGAACCGGTCGCTGACGGTCGCCTGGGCCCGGCAGAACTTGTGGATCCCGGCGGCGCCGCCGGCCCGCGCCCCCAGCCCGGACTGTTTCCATCCGCCCATCGGCAGCGGGAACTGGAACCCGTTGACGATGACGTCGTTGATGTTCACCGCACCGGCCTCCAGGCGCGCGGCGACCGCCTCGGCCCGCGCGAGGTCACCGGAGAAGACGCTGGCCGACAGGCCGTAGGGGCTGTCGTTGGCCAGCTCGATCGCGCGCCGCTCGTCGGGCACGCGCATGATCGGCAGCGTCGGGCCGAAGGTCTCCTCGCGCATGCAGGCCATGTCGTGGTCGACGTCCAGCAGCACCGTCGGCTCGTAGAACAGCCCCGGTCCGGGGCGTCGCCGTCCGCCGATCGCCACGCGCGCGCCGCGGTCGAGCGCGTCCTGCACGTGGCGCTCGACGATGGAGAGCTGGGACTCGTTGGCCATCGCCCCGACGTCGACGGTGAACGGCCGGTGCTCTGGACCCTGTCGCAACGCGGCGACCCGCCGCACCACGGCGTCCGCGAACGCGTCGTGGACCGCCGCCTCGACGTAGACCCGCTCGACCGAGATGCACGCCTGGCCCGCGTTGAACAGGCCGCCCCACACCGCGGCCCCGGCGGCGCGCTCCACGTCGGCGTCCCGCAGGACGAGCATCGGGTCCTTGCCACCGAGCTCCAGGCTGCACGGGATCAGCCGCTCCGCCGCACGGACCGCGACGCGACGACCGGTGGCGGTCGAGCCGGTGAAGTTCACCATGTCGACGTGCTCCACCACCGCGGCGCCGGCCTCGCCGTCGCCGACGATGCAGCGCAGCACCGGTGGGGCGCCGATCGCCTCCCAGCCGTCGACCGCCGCTCGCCACGACAGCGGCACGACCTCGGAGGGCTTGGAGAGCACCGCACAGCCGGCGACCAGCGCCGGGATCAGGTCGAACGCGGGCAGCGCCAGCGGGAAGTTCCAGGGCGAGATGACGCCCACCAGCGGGTACGGGCGCCGGGTCAGGCGCAGTCGCTTGCTGGCGAACGCGACGGTGTGGGGCCGCGGACGCCGGTCGGCGAGGAACTCCGCGCCGTGCTCCAGGTAGTAGTTGATCGTCTGGGCGGCGGTGACGACCTCGATCGAGGCGTCGCCGCGGGACTTGCCGGTCTCCTGCTGGATCAGGTCGGTCAGGCGCTCCTGCTCGTCCAGCAGCCAGTCGCGCCACCGGGCGAGCCACCGTTCGCGCCCGGCGAGGCCCAGCGCCTCCCACGCCGGCTGGGCCACGCGCAGCTCGGCGGCGGCGCGCGCGACGTCGTCGGCGGTCGCCAGCGGGACCTCGGCGACGACCGCGCCGCTCGAAGGAGCACGCACCTCGAGGGTGCGGCGACCCCCGTCGACGTCGGAGTGGACGGGAAGCACCGGCGTGGACACCGTGTCAGCCTCGCCGACGGGCCGTCGCCCGGCACGTGGCGTCCCCACATGCGGGAAGCGCTCCGGGCACCCGGCCGGGCGCTGCGTCTCCGGGGCGCCGACGAGCCCGGGCGCGGTTCTCCATACGGGGACGGTCGTTGACCCGGGAACGGGACCATCGGGATCGTGGCCGCGATGCAGACGACGGACCTCAGGGGGTCTCGATGAGCACGAAGCGCTTGGACGGCCGTACGGCGGCGATCACCGGCGGCGCCCGCGGCATCGGCCGCTCGATCGCCGCCGCGTTGGCCGGCCGCGGCATGACGGTCGTCATCGGTGACGTGGACCTCGAGACGGCACGGGCCACGGCCGCCGAGCTCGGGGAGCGCGTGCACGCCCGGCCGCTGGACGTCACCGACGAGGTGAGCTTCGCCGCGTTCCTCGACGAGGCCGACGGTGTCGCGGGCGGCCTGGAGGTGCTCGTCAACAACGCGGGCATCATGCCGGTCGGCGCGTTCCTGGAGGAGGACCCCGCGTCGACGCGTCGCCAGGTCGAGATCAACGTCTTCGGGGTGGTGACCGGCTGCCGACTCGCGGTGCCGCGCTTCAAGCAGCGCGGGTCGGGCCAGGTGGTCAACGTCTCCAGCGTCGCCGGCCTGAGCGGCTACCCCGGCATGGCGTCCTACTCGGGGACCAAGCACTTCGTGCGGGGGTTCAGCGAGGCGCTGCGGTCCGAGCTGCTGGGCACCGGGGTCAGCCTCAGCGTCGTGATGCCCGGGTTCGTGGGAACGGAGCTGACCGCCGGGATCGGCGACGCGCGGTTCTTCAAGAAGATCAGCCCCGACGACGTGGCCGCCGGCGTGGTTCGCGCGATCGAGCGTCCGCGGTTCGAGGTCTACGTTCCCCGGAACCTTCGTGGCATGAGCGTCGCGATGGGCCTGCTGCCGCGGCGGGTGCAGGACGCCGCGCTGCGCTTCACCCGGGCCGATCGCCTGGCCCTGGACTACGACCCCGTACAGCGTCGGGCGTACGAGGAGCGGGCGGCGCGCAGCGCCCCGGCGGCGAGCACCGATCACGACGCGGCGACCGTCGAGGAGGAGCAGGCCACGCATGCTGCCTCCTAGCTCCGGATCGATGGCCGGCGCCGTGCTCACCGACGAGCAGGTCCACGACCTCGGCGATGCGTTGCTGGCCGCGTTCGAGCGCGGTGAGGCGATCGAGCCCCTGACCGACCGCCACCCCGACCTGTCGGTGACGGACGCCTATCGCGTCCAGCGCCGGCTGATCGCCGGCCACGAGCAGGCGGGTCGCACGGTCGGCGGGCGGAAGATCGGCCTCACCAGCGAGGCGATCCAGCGGCAGCTCGGCGTCGACGTTCCCGACTTCGGGGTTCTGCTGGACACCCACGTGCTGCCGTCGGCGACGGTCCTGTCGCGGCGGGACCAGCGACTGATCGCCCCGCGCGTGGAGCCGGAGCTGGCCGTCGTGCTGGACCGGCCGCTGGCCGGGCCCGGCATCGACGCCGAGCAGGTCCGCGACGCGGTCCGCGCCGTGCTGCCGGTGCTCGAGATCATCGACTCGCGGATCGTCGACTGGCGGATCGGCCTGGCCGACACGATCGCCGACAACGCGTCGTGCTTCGGTGTCGTGACCGGGGACGAGGTGCCGGTGGACCGGCTCGGACCGCTCGCGGACGTGCCGGTGACGCTGAGCCGGGACGGCGAGGCCGTGCAGCGGGGCGTCGGGGCCGCCGTCATGGGCGACCCGCTGGCGGCGGTGGCGTGGTTGGCCGACGAGCTCGGCCGCCTCGGCGATGCCCTGCCGGCCGGCCAGCCGGTGCTCTGCGGGTCGTTCACCGCCGCCGTCGACGCCGTGCCCGGCACGTTCGTCGCCGACTTCGGTCCGACGATCGGCTCCGTCTCGGTGGAGGTCGTCGCATGAGCCCCGTGAAGGTCGCGATCGTCGGCACCGGCAACATCGGCACCGACCTGCTGATCAAGCTGCTCCGCCGCCCACGCCTGGAGGTCGCGTTGTTCGCGGGCGTCGATCCCGCGTCGGAGGGCATCGCCCGCGCACGTGCGCTGGAGGTCCCCACCTCCACCGACGGCATCCGGTCGGTGCTCGACGACGACGAGATCCGCGTCGTGTTCGACGCGACCTCGGCCTACGCCCACCGTGAGCACGCCCCGCTCCTGGAGCAGGCGGGCAAGCGCGCCGTCGACATGACGCCCGCCGCGGTCGGCCCGCTCGTCGTGCCGGTGGTCAACGTCGACGAGCATCTGGATGCCCCCAACGTCAATCTCATCACCTGCGGGGGCCAGGCGACCATCCCGATGGTCCGGGCGCTCAGCGACGCCTCGCCGCTGCGCTACGCAGAGATGGTGTCGACGATCTCCAGTCGATCGGCCGGTCCGGGGACGCGCAAGAACATCGACGAGTTCACCGCGACGACGTCGCGCGCCATCGAGGTCGTCGGCGGCGCCGCACGGGGGAAAGCCATCATGATCCTGAACCCGGCCGAACCGCCGATCCTCATGGGCAACACGCTGTTCGCGGTGCCCGAGGACCCCGACGTGGATCGCGACGCCGTGCGCGCGAACGTCCAGCGCACGGTGGAGGCGGTCCGAGAGTACGTGCCCGGCTACCGGCTCAAGAGCCCGGTGGTGTTCGACGAGCAGGACACCCCGTGGGGGAGGAGGACCGTGATCATCGTGCTGCTGCAGGTCGAGGGGGCGGGGGACTTCCTGCCACCGTACTCCGGCAACCTGGACATCATGACCGCCGCGGCCGCCGAGGTCGGCGAGCGGATGGCGCTGCGGACGACGCAGGTGGCGTCGTGAGCGGCCCGCGCCTGACCGACACCACGCTGCGCGACGGGTCCCACCCGATGCGTCACCGCTACGCGGTCGAGGAGGTCGCCGCCGTCGCCACCGCTCTGGACCGCGGTGGCGTGCCGGTCATCGAGGTGACCCACGGCGACGGCCTCGGAGGGTCGTCGCAGCAGTACGGGGTGAGCTCGACGTCGGAGCTCGACCTCATCGAGCACGCCCGGCGGAGCGTGCGCCGCGCGCGGATCGCGGTGCTGTTGATCCCCGGGGTAGGCACGCGGCGGGACCTGGCGGCGGCGGTGGACCGCGGCGCCCAGGTCGTGCGGCTGGCGACGCACTGCACCGAGGCCGACGTATCGGAGCAGCACTTCGCCGAGGCAGCACGCCTGGGGCTCGAACCGATCGGCTTCCTGATGATGTCCCACATGATCGAGCCCGAGCGGCTGGCCGAGCAGGCCTCGCTCATGGCGTCGTACGGGGCGCGCTGCGTCTACATCGTGGACTCCGCGGGCGCCCTGCTGCCCGACGGGGTGCGACGGCGCGTGGAGGCACTGCGCGAGGTCGCGCCCGAGGTCGGGTTCCATGGCCACAACAACCTCGGATTGGCCGTCGGGAACACCGTGGCGGCGATCGAGGAGGGCGCGGCGCAGATCGACGGGTGCCTCCGGGGGCTCGGCGCCGGGGCGGGGAATGCCGCCACCGAGCTGCTGGCCACGGTGATGGACCGGCTCGACCTTGCGGGTGACCTGGATGCGATGGCGTTGTGCGACGCGGCCGAGCACGTCGTGGCCCCGCTGATGCCCTTCCAGCCGATCCCGGATCGGGAGTCGATCGCGCTCGGATACGCCGGCGTGTACTCGACGTTCCTGCTCCACGCGAAGCGGCACGGCGAGCGGCTGGGGCTGGATCCCCGGGACATCCTCGTAGAGCTCGGGCGCCGCCGCGCGGTGGCCGGCCAGGAGGACTGGATCGTCGACGTGGCCGAGGACATCGCGCGGCGCCGCCCCGAGGCCGTCCCCTCGAGCTGACGCACCGACCGCCGGCGTCTTCCTATCGAGGACGGTCCTTGTCGCCGTGCACGACCAGGGCGGACGCTGTGCACCGAGCAGGCTTCCCTCATCCGGACCGGAGCACCCGTGAGCACCACCATCAGCGCGACCACCGACCTCGAGAGCATCGACCTGTCCGAGGCCGACGAGTTCGAGGCCGGACCGCCGCACGCCATCCTCACCCGTCTGCGTGAGGAGGCTCCGGTGCACCTCAACCGCTCGCGGGACGAGGCACCGTTCTGGAACATCACCCGGCACGCCGACGTGATGGCGGTCACCGCCGACGAGCGGACGTTCTCGTCGGCGAGCCCGATCGCCTTCATGCACGACGAGAAGAGCATCCTGCCGGTCGAGGTGCTCCAGGGGATGATGATCAACATGGATCCTCCGAAGCACTCGCGCTATCGGAAGATCGTCCGGGCGGCGTTCACCCCGAAGGCGATGGCGCATTTCGGCACGCAGATCCAGGACCTGTGCACCGAGCTCGTCGACGGGGTGGTCGAGCGCGGGGAGTGCGAGTTCGTGGAGGACGTCGCGGTCACCCTGCCGATCGCCGCGATCTGCGCCGTTCTGGGGATCCCCGGGGCCGACGTCCGTCAGCTCTACCACTGGACCAACGTCCTGATCGGTGCTCAGGATCCGACGTTGCGCACCAGCGACGAGGAGCTCTTCGGTGCGCTCGGCGAGATCGGCGGCTACATGGCCGAGCTGGTGCAGGAGCGCCAGCGCACCCCGCGGGAGGACCTGCTGACCCGGATCATCGAGGCCGAGGTCGACGGGGAGCGGCTGGCCTTCGAGGAGCTGGTGTCGTTCTTCATCCTGCTCTTCGGCGCGGGCAACGAGACCAGCCGCAACACCCTGTCGCTGGGTCTGCGCGCGTTGATCCAGCACCCCGACCAGAAGCAGCGCCTGATCGACGATCCGGACCGCATCCCCCAGGGGCTCGAGGAGATCTTCCGCTGGGTGACGCCGCTGATGCACTTCCGGCGGACGGCGACGGTCGACACCGAGATCTCGGGTCACCCGATCGCCGCGGGCGAGAAGGTGGTCGTCTGGTACGCGTCCGCCAACCGCGACGAGCGGGCGATCGAGGATCCCTTTCG
>JBFWKS010000221.1:0-7361 GCA_050252545.1 Solirubrobacteraceae bacterium | reverse complement strand
CTGGATGCCGTAGATCCCGCGCTCGACGTCCACGAACGCCGCCACCGGCGACGCCGTCGAGCTGGCGAGCGCGGTCGCGCCCGGCGGCGGGGTGAAGACGGTGTCGCGGTGGCTCATCCCCGCCGGCTGCTCCGCCGGCTGGCCCTGCAGCAGGCGCCCGGTCTCGGTGACCGTCAGCTCGGAGCGGCCGTACTCGCCGACGTCCGCCGACTCGACGCGCGCGCCGAGCTCGTGGGCCAGCAACTGCATGCCGTAGCAGATGCCCAGCACCGGGACGCCGAGATCGAGCAGCTCCCGCTCGAGGGCCGGCGCCCCGTCGACGTAGACGGACGCGGGACCGCCGGACAGGATCACGCCCTTGGGGGCCCGCCGGCGGACCTCGGCGGCGCCGACGTGGTGGGGCAGCAGCTCGCTGAAGACCCCGCACTCGCGGACGCGACGGGCGATCAGCTGGCTGTACTGGCCGCCGAAGTCCAGGACGACGACCTCGTCGACGTCGAGGCGGTCGGGCAGCACGGGCGGGGGCGTCGTGTCGGTCACGGCGGTCAGGACCTCTCTCGCGGGTCGGTCGTGTGCGGGTCGGGATCCAGTGCCGAGGCCTCGCGGCGCGCGGCGGGCGCGATCGCGATCTCGGCCCGGTTGAACGCGGCCAGATCGACGTACCCGCAGGTCGCCATCGAGCGCTTGAGCGCGCCGATCAGGTTGGTGGTGCCGCTGGCGTCGACGGCCGGGCCGTGGAGCACCTCGGTGAGCGGCGCGACGGTGCCGACGTGGATCCGCTCGCCGCGCGGCAGCGAGCCGTGCGCGGCCGACGCCGGCCAGTGCCAGCCGGCGCCGGGGGCCTCGGTCGCCCGCGACAGCGGCGTGCCGACCATCACCGCGTCGGCGCCGCACGCGATCGCCTTGGCCAGGTCGCCCCCGGTGCGGACGCCCCCGTCGGCGATGACCTGGACGTACTCGCCGGTCTCGAGGATGTGGGTGGAGCGGGCTCCGGCGACGTCCGCGACGGCGGTCGCCTGCGGCAGACCGACGCCGAGGACCCGGCGGACCGTCGATCCCCCGCCGGCACCGACGCCGACGACGACACCGGCCGCGCCGGTGCGCATGAGGTGCAGGCCGGTGTGGTAGCTGGAGCAGCCGCCGACGAGGACCGGGATCGGCATCTCGGCGATGAACTCCTTGAGGTTGAGCACCTCGGACTCCCCGGCGGCGCCCACGTGCTCGGCGCTGACGACGGTGCCGAGGATCGCGAGCACGTCGAGCCCCGCCTCCAGGGCGACGTCGACGTGGCGTCGGACGCGCTGCGGCGTGAGCGACCCGGCGACGACGACGCCCGGCTCGGACTTGATCTCGCGGATCCGCTCGACGATGAGCTCGGGCCGGATCGGTGCGGCGTGGAGCTCGCGCAGCCGGGCGAACGCCTCGGCCGGCGGGAGCGCCGCCATGCCGGCGAGCTGGGCGTCGGCGTCCTCGTGCCGCGTCCACAGTCCCTCGAGGTCGAGCACCGCGAGGCCGCCGAGACGCCCGATCTCCTTGGCGGTCCCGGGCGAGATCGCGGAGTCGATCGCCGAGCTCACGAGCGGCAGCTCGAACCGGTAGGGCCCGAGCTTCCAGGCGATATCGACCTCGTCGGGGTTGCGGGTCCGCCGCGACGGGACGATCGTGACCTCGTCGAAGCCGTAAGCGCGGCGGGCCTTCTTCCCCCGGCCGATCTCGATCTCCATGGCGGGAAGGATCGCGCAGCCGCGTGCTCGGCGTCGCCCGGCGGGGCGATCGGGCCCACGGGGGCCGCTACTCGTCCAGCTCGTCCGGATCGATCGATTCGATCGTCACGTCGTGCAGCAGGCGCTCCACCTGGCGTGCGTCGACGAGGCCGGCACCGAGCCGCTGGGTGGCATCGGCGCCGCAGGCGACGGCGAACCGGAGCGACTCCTCGATCGACCGGCCCTCGTAGCGACCGGCGACGAGCCCGGCGAGGAACGCGTCGCCGGATCCGATCCGGGCGACCGTCTCGCGCGGCTCGATCCGCGCACGGAAGAGCTCGATCGCGCCGTTCGTGGCCGCCGAGCCCATCGGGGCCTGCGCGGTCGCCGCGTCGCGGCGGATCCCGGCGACGCAGCCGTCCTGCAGGGTCATCGTGGCCTCGCCGACGCCGAGGTCGAGCAGCTCGGTGATCGCCCTGGCCCGGTCCGTGTCGTCGGCGAACTCGTGGCCGACGACCTCCTCGGCCTCCAGCTGGTTGGGCGTGACCGCGTCCGGGTCGGCGCGCACGACCCGCCGCAGCGGCTCGCCGTCGGTGTCGACGTACACCCGCACCCCCACGCGGCGCAGGTCCTTGACGAGGTCGACGTAGACGTCGTCGGCGACGTTGCGCGGCAGCGACCCGGCGATGACGACGACATCGGCCCCGCGGGCCAGGTAGAGGAGCTTGTCGCGGAAGAGCTCGAGCTCCCGGGCGTCGACCTTGGGGCCCCGCTCGTTGATCTCGGTCTGCGCCGCGCTGGTGGGGTCGAAGACGGCGGTGTTCGTCCGCGACTCGTCGTCGATCCGGACGAAGTCGTTGAGGATCGACTCGCGCGTCAGCTGCTCGACGATCCTCGTGCCCGTCGCCCCGCCCGCGAAGCCGGTGGCGATCACCGGCTGCCCGAGCGTCTTGAGCGTCCGGGCGACGTTGACGCCCTTGCCCCCGGCGAGGGCCGTCTGCTCGACCGCTCGGTGTCGATGCCCGAGCCGCAGGTTGGGGACGACCAACGAACGGTCGATCGCGGCGTTCAGGGTGACGGTGATGATCATGCGGAGGCGACGCCCCGCCTGTCCCGGAGCGCTGTGGCCACCCTACCCGCGGCGGTCGGTCAGCCGCGGCTGCGGGCGGGAGCGGCGGTCGGGAGCGGCCGCCGTCCGCGACGCACGAGGACGACGAGCGCCGCCAGCGCGACGAGCGCGAGCACCAGCATGATCTGCACCCCACGCTCGGAGAGCCGGTCGTCGACCCGCTGCCACACGGTCGCCTGGGCGACCGCCGCGGCGGTGACCGCCGGCACCCGGGCCACGACCCGCCCGCGTTGGATCACCTCGATCGTGCCGAGCCGCGCGCCCCTCGGCAACGGGCCCTCGACATCTCCGGGGAGCCCGACCACGCGGGTGCGGAGCTTCTCGCCGCGACGGATCGTGCGGCGCACGGTCCGCGTCGCCTCGATCGCCACCGTCTCGTCCCGGAACCGCAGCGGGAGCTCGGCCACGACGTCGCGGCGGCGCAGGCCGACCTTGCGGGTGTAGCGGCCCGTCGCGAAGCGCAACAGCGCGAGCGTGTCGGCGTTGCGAGCCGCCTCGGAGGAGGCCCCGAGGACGACCGTCACGACCGAGATCCCCCGGCGCCTCCCGGACCCCACCAGCGCGTAGCCCGCCTTGCGCGTGTGGCCGGTCTTGACGCCGTCGACCCACGGCACGTCCCGCACCAGGGTGTTGCGGTTCTGGACCGTGATCGGCGGGCTCGCGGATTCCAGTCGCATCGACGGGGCGTCGACGATCCGCCGGAACTCCGGGTACTCGCGGAGCAGCAGCGTGAGCTTCACGAGGTCGGTCGCGGTGCCGCGGTGTCCCTCCGCGTCCAGGCCGATCGGGTTGCGGTACCGCGTGCGGAGCCCGAGCTCGCGGGCCCGCTCGTTCATCGCGGTGACGAACTTCGACGTGGATCCGCTGACCGCGCGGGCGATCGCGACGGCGGCGTCGTTCCCGGAGGGCAGCATCAGCCCGGCGAGCAGGTCACGCATCGTCATCCGGTCGCCGGGGTGCAGCCCGGCGACCGACTCGACGGCGGCACCGGGATAGGCCGTGATGCGGTGGCGCCGGTCGAGCTCGTCCTCCTCGAACGCCAGCAGCGCGGTCATGAGCTTCGTCGTCGACGCGATCCCGCGGAGGACGTTCGCACGCCGCTCGTAGACGATGTCGCCGGTCGCGAGCTCGACCGCGATCGCCGTCGGCGAGCTGATCGACGGCCGATCCCCGTCGGCGGCGACCGCCCCGGACGGGATCGTGAGCAGCAGTGCCGACAGCAGCGCGAGCCCGACCGCCCGCAGCGGACGGCGGGGCTGCGGGAAGGGGGGCGCGGGTCGACGGAGGGCGGCCGCGCTCATCGGCGCAGTCGCACCCGCTGGCCGTCCCGCAGCGTCTGGGGGTCCAGGCGCGGGTTGAGGTCACGCAGCTCCTCGAGCGTCAGCCCGAAGCGGACGGCGATCGCCGAGAGGTTGTCGCCCGGCCGCACCGTGTAGCTGCGGCGCGAGGGACGGTCCGGCGTCGTCTGGGCGGCGGTCGTCGCCGTCGTCACCGGATCGCCGTCGTCCGAGCCGCTCCGCCCGACGAGCAGCACCGCGACCACGACCACGACGAGCGCGACCGGCGCCAGGTAGCGGAGTGGTGACGTCGGGGGCACGCCGATCAGGATAGGTGGCCGGATGGGCGCAGGTCGCAAGCCGCGGACCGGCGAGGGCGAGCGGCCGCGTCTACCGGACGACGTCGCCGACGGCACCGGAGTGCCCGACCGCCCCGCCGGCCGTCAGCCGAGGAGGCGGGCCGCCTGCTCGCGGAGGGCCGCGGCGGCGTCGCGGGCGGCGGCCGCGCGATGGTCAGCCGTCCCGCCACCGGCGCCGACGATCGAGCGGGACGCGGTGACGAGCGCCGCTCCGGGACCGGGCGCGAACGCCGGAGCCAGGTCTTCGACCCGGCCGCCCTGCGCGCCGACGCCGGGCAGCAGGAAGGGGGTGCGGGGCATGACTTCGCGCAAGCGCAGGATCCGCTCGGGCGCGGTGGCGCCGACGACCGCGCCGACCGGGGAGAGCGCCGCGTCGGGTGCCGCGTCGACACCGAGCGCGTCGACGAGCCGGGCGACGTGCTCCCAGACCGGGGTGCCGTCGGCCATCAGGCGCTCCTGCAGGTCGGCGGCGCCGGGGTTGGAGGTGCGGACGAGCACGAAGACCCCGGACCCGCGGGGTGTCGCCTCGTCGATGAAGGGGCGGATGCTGTCGCCGCCCATGTACGGGGCGACGGTGACGGCGTCGGCGTCGAGGCCGGGGACATGGCCCCACGGCGTTGACGTCCCGCCGAGCAGCGCCTGGGCGTAGGACGCGGCGGAGACGTCGATGTCGCCGCGCTTGGCGTCGACGAACACGAGGAGGCCGGCATCGCGTGCGTGGGCCGCGACGTCGGCGAGGGCGTCGAGGCCGGGCGCGCCGAGACGCTCGAAGCTCGCGCTCTGCAGCTTGACCGCGACACAGGCGTCGGCGGTGGCGTCGAGGACGCGGCGGCAGTGGTCGGCGACGGCGATCGCCGCGACGCGGGCCGGGCCGATGTCCCCTTTCGGGGTCGGTGTGGCTCCGGACGCGGGCCAGAGCCGCTCCGGGTCGGGATCGAGCCCGACGACGACGGCGCTGCGGCGGCCGTCGACCGCTGACGCCAGCCGGTCCCCGAAGGAACCGGACTGGTCGTCGGCCGTGGTCAACTCAGGCGACCGACTTCTTCAGGGCCGCGCCCGCGGTGAACTTCGGCAGCTTCTTCGCGGGGATGTCGATCGGCTCCTTGGTGGCCGGGTTGATGCCCTTGCGGGCGCTGCGCTCGGTCACGGAGAACTTCCCGAAACCCGAGAAGGCCACGTCGCTGCCGCGAGACAGCGACTCGGTGATGGTCTCCAGCACGGCGTCGACGGCCGCCTGGGCGTCCTTCTTGCCGAGGCCGGCCTTGTCGGCGACGAGGTCGACGAACTCTGCCTTGGTGGTCACTTGCGCTCCTCCTGTGGGGCGACGTAGTCGAGATGCGACGCTATCAGCGGGCCCAGAGGGCTCGCGCGCCGGTCACACGCCCCCCCGCTCACCGCGGGACGACGGTCCGCCGGGCCCCGAAGAACCCGAGCGAACGGCGGCAGTCTCCCTGTCCGACAGGACGGAACGCGCTGCGACCCGCCGCGGACGCCGTCACGGATGGTTGGATATCGAGCCATGACCCTCGAGCGATTCGCCTGGTCGGGCGTCGTCCTGGCCTGCCTCCTCGCGGCGGCGATGCTCGTCATCGACGGGTTCCTCGGGTACGCCGGAGTGAGCCTGGCCGTCGGCGCGTCGGCCGCGATCAACCTGCGCTGAGCCGGTTTCCGAGCCACGGACGGAGTGCCTCGGCGGCCGCTCCGCGGTGCGAGATCGCCGCCTTCTCCTCGGGCCGCAGCTCCGCCATCGTGCGGCCGTCGCCCAGCGCGTCGGGGACGAAGACCGGGTCGTAGCCGAACCCGTTCGTGCCGCGTGGACGCGCGGCGATCGTTCCGGTGCAGCGTCCCTCGACGACGTGCCCCGTCCCGTCGGGCAGGACCACCGCGAGCGCGCAGACATAGGCCACCGCACTGCCGACCGGCGCCCGCTCGCGCAGCAGCGCGAGGTTCTCGGCGTCCGTGGCGTGCTCCCCCGCGAACCGGGCCGACCGCACGCCGGGCGCGCCGTCGAGCGCCTCGGCCCGGATCCCGGAGTCGTCGCCGAGCGCGATCCGGTCGGTGGCGCGGGCCGCGGCTCTCGCCTTGCCGAGCGCGTTGTCGACGAACGTCTCACCGGTCTCGGGCGGCAGGACGACCTCGTCCGGCAGCGGATCGACGATCCACGGGGCCAGCAGGTGCGTGAGCTCCTCGGCCTTGTGGGCGTTGCGGGTGGCCATGACGAGCCGGGGAGGGCCCGTCATCGGCCACGGTGGCGGTCGGCGCGGTCGGTCATCGACCCATCCTGCCGCGCGGGCGATCCCGTCGTCGAACCGCCGGCGCCTGGACCGCACGGGCCGCTACTTCGGGGCCTTGCCCGCGTGGCCGATCGCCTCCTTGATCTTGCCGAGCAGCGCCTCGCCGATGCCGCCGCCGTTGGACTTCTTCATGAACAGGACGACGCCGGCCATGACGGCGGCGACGAGCATCGCGAGGGCGACGTACTCGACGGTGCCCTGGCCGTCCTCGCGGCGCAGACGCAGGCCGAGGGCACGCTGGTGGACCTCGGCGGCGAGCGCCATCGGCCGCTCGCGGAGCGTGATCTCGGTCGAGGTCCCGGCGTCGTTCGAAGCAGGGCTCTCGGTGGTGGTGGTCATCGGGTTCTCCGGGTCGGGGTTGGTCATGGCGCCATGCTCGACCGGAGGCCTGTGTCGAATCGACGGGGCGACCGTGCAGAATCAGCACCGGATGCGTGCGCTCGTCGTGTCGAACATGGCTCCGGACACGGGGCACCCGGAACGGGGCGGGTTCGTCCGCGACCAGGTGGCTGCGCTGCGCGAGATCGACGGGATTGACGTGGCGCTCCACGAGTTCGCTCCCGGGGCCTTCCGGGCCGCCGCCGGCGAGCTCCGACGCC
>JBFWKS010000220.1:0-7428 GCA_050252545.1 Solirubrobacteraceae bacterium | reverse complement strand
CCAGCAGCGGCCGGGCCGCCTTCACCAGTGCCGGGACCTCGGACGACCGCGACGCCAGCTCGGCCTGCCGCAGCGTGCCGTTCGCGGCGCGCAGCAGGCCGGGCGTCGTCTTCAGCGTCGGCTGCAGATCACCGATCAGTCCGTCGAGCTCGGGCAGCGCGGCACGGATCTCGCGCAGCGCCGCGGGGCTCTCGCGGGCGATCCGCGGCAGCTCGGCCAGGACCGCGCGCAGTTGGTCGTCCTCGTCGGCGAGGGTGCCCATGACCGTGCGCAGGCCTCCGAGCGTCCCCGCCAGACGGCCGCGTCCGGCGGCGAGCGTCGCGGTCAGCCGGTCCGCGTCGCGCAGCAGCTCGCGCAGATCGCCGGGCGACGCGCCGCGCAGCGCGCGGGTCAGGCGGGTCGCGTCGCGCAGCGTCGGCGGCAGGTCCCGCACCAGCGGTCGTGCCGATCCGCTGCGCCCGAGCGCGACGTCGAGCTCCTCGGCGATGCCGGCCAGCATCGACCGCGCGTCCCTGTCGAGCGCCCCGACGACCGACGGCAGCGACACCGCCAGCGCGGTGTCCTCCTGCGGCACCGTCGCGCCGTCGCCGAGCAGCGCGCCACCCGGCGGGCCCGGCTCGATCTGCACGATGTAGCCGCCCTCCAGGAACACCCGCGGACGGACCTTGAGCTTCGTGCCGGCCCGCAGCGGCGGCGCAGTGTCGTCCAGGGTCAGGGTCACCCGGGCGGTGCCGCCATCAGCGGGGTCGACGGCGTCGACCCGGCCGACCTGCACGCCCGCGACGCGCACCGGCGACCCGACGCGCAGCCCCGACGTCGACCCGAAGATGCCGTGCAGCCGGCGCGCATCGCCCCCGCCGGGCAGGCTGCTGCCGGTGACGATCATGGTGATCGCCAGGACGGCGACGGCGATGCCGACGATGCCGATCACCAGGAACGGCGGGCGCGAGCGGTGCACGCGGGGGGCGAGGATCCTCACCGGTCCGCCCCCTCGTGACGGTCGAGCAGCCCGGCGCGACGGGCGCGCTCCATCGCGTCGGCCGGGGCGCGGATGTCGAGCACCGTGTCGTCGGCATCGGCGGGGCCGACGCGGCGACCATCGGTGTAGCGCGCGTTGCCGGCGGCGCACCCGCCCGCGTCGGCGCGCGGGTACGGATCGACGTGCAGGTTGGGGCTCTGCGTGGCGGCCGGCAGCAGCGACTCGACGTCCAGGAACAGCAGGCCCGACAGCCACGCGCCGGTGCGGTCGCCACCGCTGACGGCCGCGGGCAGGTTGCGGCCCATCAGGCCCGCGACGCCGCAGTGGACCTGGGCGTCACCGAGCGTCTTGACGACGCCCTGGAGCGGTGCGTTGACGAGGTCCAGGTCGTCGAGCACGCGCTCCAGCGGTGCCCGCTGCTCGGCGAGCGTGCCGAGCATCCGGCCGGCGGCGGTCGCGGTCGGCACCAGGCCGGTCCGCGGCGCCAGGAAGCGATCGGTCTCGTCGAGCAGGCGCTCGGCCGCGGTGACGGTGCGCGGCAGCCGGTCGGCGACCGGGGTCAGGCGCGACGCGACGATCCGCAGGTCGCGCAGCACCGGTGTCGCCTCGCGCAGGGCCGACGTGCCGGTCGCCATGAGGCCCGGGGCCTGCGCCAGCGTGCGCTCCAGCGCCGGGCCGGACGCCTCGAGGGCGTCGAGCACGCGCGTCGTGTCGTCCAGCAGCGACGGCAGCACGGGGCGCAGGTCGTCGAGCAGCCCCATCGTCTCGTCGATCCGGACGATCAGCGACTCCAGGCGGTTGACCGGATCGGCGGTCAGGGCCGCGAAGCGGTGCAGGCGCGGCATCAGCGTCGTCGCCGCGTCGACCAGGGCCGCGATCTCGTGGCCGCGGCCGGCGAACGCCGTTCCCGCCTCGTTGAGGATCCGGCGCACCCGCGCGGCGAACGTCGGATCGATGTCGGCCAGGATGTCGCTCAGCTCGACCATCGGCCGTGCCCGGTCGACCGCCAGCGCACCGTCGTCGGGCACCGTCCGCGACGACCGTCCCCGGACGAGATCCACGTACTTGTTGCCGAAGAGGTTGACCGGGGCGACGGTCACCGTGGTGTCGACGGGCAGCGGGTCCTGGTCGGGGTCGAGCTGCAGATCCAGCCGGGCGATGACCGTGCCGTCGGCCTGGGTGTGGGGCGCGATCCGCTCCAGCCGGCCGACCCGGGCGCCGCCGACCCGCACCTCGTCGCCGCGGACGAGCTGCGCGGCGTCGGGCACGAGCACCGACACGCGCTCGTAGCTGCGCCACGGCAACCCGCGGCTCGCGCCCCAAGAGATGCCGAAGACGATCGCCGCGAGCACGATGATCACCACGCCGAACGTGCCGGCGTTCGCCTCCAGCCGGTCGAGCGGATCCCGACGGCCGATCGTCGGCGGGCGGCGCGGGGCGGGGCTCATCGGGTGCCTTCCCCGCGGGTCGCGGCGGCCCGACCGGCCGCGGTGTCGGCGTCGGACCCCGGCTTGGCCCCGCGGGTCGCCGCGGTACCGCTCGTCGTGGCGGTCCCAGCGGCGCCTGGCCCGGGCCGCGTCGCTCCCCCGGCGGCGGCCTCGTCACGCTGCCACGCCGAGCAGCCCTCGACCGGCTCGCGGGCGTAGATCATGCAGCGGTTGAGCAGGATGTGACCGCCGAAGAGGTGACCGTTGGCGTCGTAGCGCGACAGGGCCGATCCGGCGTAGTACAGGAACGACCACAGGCCCTCGAAGAACCCGCCGTCGCGCAGCGCCGCCAGGGTGCGGTCGCTCTCGTCGACGGTCGGCGTGGCGTTCTTCAGGCCGCGGTCGGCGACGGGCAACAGCGGTGCGAGGTCGCGCATGCCGGTGCGGACCTGGCGCAGCGGGCCGGTGATCCGGCGCAGCGTCCGGTCGGCGCGACGGATGATCGGACCGGCGCGGCGGCTCAGCCGCACGATCCCGGGTGCGGCACGGTCGACGGCCGCCAGCAGCGGCTCGGCCCGGTCGCTCAGCGTGTTGAGCTCCCGCAACGCCGGAGCGGCCGCGTCGAGCATCGCCGGCATCCGCCGCAGCGTCGCCTCCAGCTCGGGGGCGCGCCGGGCGACGCGGCCCGTGATCGCCTGGCCGCTGACCGTCAGGCGGTGGAAGCTCTGCCGGCGGTCGGCCATCAGTGCCGTCACCCGCGACGTGCGCTCGATCGTGGACCGCAACCGCGACCGCTGCCGGTCGAGGATCGCCAGCAGCCGATCGGCCTCGCGCATCGCCGGGTTGGTGCGGCGGAGGATCTGGTTGAGATCGTCGCCGGTGGCGCTGAGCCCCAGCCCGAGCTGGTTCACCAGCACCCGCGCGCGCTGACCGGTCGGGACCGACCACAGGTTCAGCAGGTCGGCCAGGTTGACGGGGCGGGTGGTGCCGTCGACCCCCACGGTCGGCACGCCCCCCGGGCCCTCCTTCAGGGGGCCGGAGGCGCGGGTACCCGGGTCGCAGTCGACGAAGTTCTCGGCGATCAGTCCCTCCGGTCGCACGCCGCACTCGGCGTCGGCACGGAACGGCTCGATGTCGCCGTCGATCCGCAGCGACACCCGTGCGTGGCGGTCCTCGGTCAGCGCGATCTCGGTGATCTGACCGACGCGGGCACCGGCGACCTTGACGAGCGATCCCTCCTGCAGGCCGCGCGCGGTGTCGAACACGACGTCGACCCGGCGCTCGTCCTCCTCGCCACCGCCGAGCACGAGGTATCCGACGACCGCGACGAGCGCCAGCAACGGGACGATCAGCCACCGGGTCACTGGTCGTGCCCCCGGTTGCAGGTCAGGCCCGTAGGCACCCACGGGTTGGACCGGTCGGCGGCGGCCGGGGCGGCCGATCCGGGGCAGCGGTCGTTGCGGCCGGTGGCGAACCCGGTCTGGCCCAGGAGCCCCGGCACGACGCCCGGATCGGCCAGGCCCTCCAGCAGGCCGCCGCCGGCGTTGAGGCTCACCCGCGCCTACATGCCGTTGGCGTCGTAGTAGCCGCCGGAAGCGCCGGCGAACGCCGACGTGAACCCGGACAGCACGTCCGGCACGTACGGGGCGATCCGGGCCATGACCGGTCGCACCGACCTGAAGGTCGTCTGCGCCTTCTGCAGGCCGTCGTCGATCTCGGGAAGCAGCGCCGGAAGCCGGTCCAGCAACGGGGTCGTCCGGCGGACCAGGTCGCGCCCGCCGGCGATCGCACCCATCAGCGCCGGGGTGGCGCGGCGCAGGCGGGCGGCGACGTCCAAGAGCGGGGTCACCAGCGGGCCCGCGGCGTCGATCGTCGGCTCCAGCGCCCGCAGCGTCGGGCGGACGCGGCGCAGCGTGGCCGTCGCGTCACGGACCAGCGACGGCGCGGTGTCGACGATGTCGGCCAGATCGGTGCGCCGGTCGACGAGCGTCGACGCCACCCTGCGGGTCGACGCCAGGCCGGCGCGCAGGTCACCCTCGTGGTCGGCGAGCGTGCCGGTCAGCTGATCGGTGCTGCGCAGCAGCCGGTCGATCGTCTCCTCCTCCCCCGACACGTCGCGCAACAGGTCACGGACCGCGGCGAACGCCGGCGACGCCTCCTCCAGCACCTCGCGCCCGCCGGGACCGGTGCCGGCCAGGTTGCCGTCGGCGCGACGGATCATCCGCGCGATCCGGTTGCGGGTGTCGTCGTCGAGGCTCGCCAGCAGGTGATCCAGGTCGACGATGCCGCGCACGTTCGCCGGATCGATCGCGCCGCCATCGGGGATCGTCCGGCCGCGTGCGCCACCGCCGCTCCCCGCGCCTCCCACCGCGCGCGAGGACCCCGATGCCCCATCCCATCCCGCCGGGATCTCGAGCGCGACGACGCGGTTGGCCTGGCCTGCGAGGCCGCCGGGGGCGATCGTCGCCTGCACCGATCGCGGCAGCGGCCGCCAGCGCGGCTCGTCGATCCGCAGCTCGATCTCGGCCTGCCGGTCGCGGGCCAGCCGGATCGCGGTGACCTGGCCGACCGGCAGCCCGGCGACGGTGACGTGGTTGCCGACGACGAGCTGACCCGCGTCGGGCGTGGCCATCGTGACGCGGTAGTGCTCACCACCGGTGAGCAGCACGACCGCCACGACGACGACCACGAGCCCCAGCAGTCCCGTGAACACCCGACCGGGCCGCAGCACGTCAGCCGCCCACCGGGGATCGCGGGTCGCCGCCCCAGAAGAGCTGCGTGGTGACCAGCCCGATGGCGTGGATGCCGACGATGTTGACCGCCATCGACCGGGCGGTCGCCGTGCCGACCCCGACCGGCCCACCGCTGGCGTTGTAGCCGAAGTAGCAGGCGACGAGGATCACGAACCCCGACATCGTCATGCCCTTGATGAGCGAGAAGACGAGGTCGGTCGGGGTCTGGAACACCCAGAAGATCTCCAGGTACGCAGCCGGTGACACCCGCGCGATCTGGATGACCACTGCGACGTAGGACCCGGCGAACGCGACCCCCATCGCGATGACGAATACGAACGGCAGCACGACCATCATCCCCAGCAGCCGCGTGGCCGCCAGGAAGTTGACCGGGTCGAACCCCATGACCTCGAGCGCGTCGATCTCGTCCGAGATCCGCATCGCTCCGAGCTCGGCGACGATGCCCGTACCGACCTTGGCGGCCATCATGTAGCCGAACGCGTACGGGGCGACCTCGCGCAGGTTGCACAGCGCGGTGAACGCGCCCGACACCGACGGCGCCCCGACCGCCTGCACCCCGTAGGCGGCCTGGATGCCGCACTGCAGCCCGAGCGCGAACACCATCAGGAAGATCACGCCGACCGACCCGGTGATGAAGATCCCGGCCTGGCGGACCGCCTCGCCGAAGAACCGCAGCACCCGCCCGGTCAGGACCCGGACGATGATCGACCACGAGAAGTGGAGGATCTCGCCGACGAGCTCGATCCCGTTGCGCAGCGCGAGCATCAGCGGACCGCCGAGAGCTCCGGGCTGATCGCCAGCAGCGTCTGCGTGAAGGCGTAGTCGACGAGCCCGATCGCGAGGAACGTCAGCACGACGGCCTGGTTGACCGCGCGCCCGACGCCGGCCGGACCACCGGCGGCGTTGAGACCCTTGTAGCAGCAGACGATCGCGATGATCCCGCCGAAGATCGCCGTCTTGACGAACGCGGCGGCGATCTCGAGCGCCGCCGCGTTGTTGAAGTACGCGTGGAAGAAGACCCCGGGCGTGGAGTCGTTGATCACCGCCACGAGGACGCCGGCCAGGGTGCCGAAGATCAGGGCGTAGACGTTGAGGACCATCGTCACGAAGACGAGCGCCAGGAACCGCGGGACGACGAGGTTGGTGACCGGGTCGACGCCGAGCACCGACAGCGCGTCGAGCTCCTCGCGGACCTTGCGGGCGCCCAGGTCGGCGCACATCGCGGTGCCGGCCACGCCGGCGACGACGATCGCGCACACCAGCGGTGCGAACTCGCGGATGACGGTGATCGCGAAGAGCCCGCCGAGCCGGTCGATCGCCCCGAAGAGGTTGAGGAACCCGGCCGCCTGGATGCCGGCCGGGCCGTACGACATCGCGATCGCCGCCAGCACCAGCGGCATCCACCCCACCCGCAGCGCGAAGGCGATCTGCGTGGCCAGCTCGGGACCGAACGCCGTCGGCGTGCGGATGATCGCCCTGACCGTCCGCAGCGTCAGGACGCCCATCGAGCCGACCGTGCTCGGCAGCTCCGTCAGCGCTCCTCTCCCCACCGCCGACGACGCCATGTCAGCGCGTCCCTCCGGGCGTCACGTGCGCCTCGGTCCCGTTGGTCGGCGGCGGCCCCCGGTCCCGGCGAGCGCGCGCGGTGGGCGTCGTCGCCCGGTCGCGGCGGTCACGACCGCTTCTCCGGCGGCGTCTCGATGTCGAGCGCGACCCGGTCGACGGCCTTGCTGCGGGTCGCGCGACCGCGCGCCCACAGATACCAGGGGCCGGCGGCCCGCAGCGGCGGCGTGAGCATCATCGGCAGCGACGCGGCGCGGCCGAGGAGCCCGATCGCGCCGAACGCCCGCTGACGGGCGGGGCCCCACGGGATCCCCAGCCGCGAGCGCAGGTCGGGATCCATCAGCCCGCCGGTGACGATGAGCATGACCTCACCCGCCGGCCGGCTGATCAGCCGCCACAGCGGACCGGGGATCCGCGGCGACGGCGGCTTGGGGCCGCGCAGCAGCGTCATCACCTGGTCGACGGCGCGGTTGTGCCCCAGCCGCTCGGTGATCATCCGGTCGCGCAGGACCTCGGCCTCCGCCCACGACTCGGGCAGGTCGCGGTCGCGGATGCCCAGCAGCCGTCCGGCCTTGCGCCAGTCGCGCCACAGCTGGTCCTCCTGCGCGGGGCTCAGCCGCCGGCCGAGGTGGCGGTGGGCCTTGATCATGCCCTCCCCCAGGGTCAGGTGGACCCAGGCGTACGCCTCGGGCTCCAGCGCGTGGTA
>JBFWKS010000219.1:0-7505 GCA_050252545.1 Solirubrobacteraceae bacterium | reverse complement strand
TGCCACCGGAGCCGTCGGCGGCGGGCTGATCCCGCGGGTCGCGCTCAGCGCGCCCGCAACCGCTCGGCACAGCCGGCGTCGGTCGCGATGACGCGCCACACGCCGACCGTCCCCGTGTCGACGCCCCCGGCGGGCGACTCGGGCAGCGCGCGACTGCTGTCGGCCTTGTCGAGGATGAACCCGCGCGCCACGCGCTCCGATGTCGGCAACAGCACGATCGCGTCGTCGATCAGCGCGGCTCCGGACGCGTCGCGCTCCCGCTGCGCGATCTCGATCGTCGTCACCCGCGGCGGACCATCGGCGGCCCGCTCCCGGTCGGTCGGGCGGCCGAGCCAGAGCGTCAGCTGGGGGATCGCACGGTGGTTGGGCAATGCGATCACGCCGGTGCAGCGCCCATCCGCACGCGCCGCCGCGACGACGTCCCCGACCGTCGTCCGCAGATCGTCGACGACCCGGTTCTGCAACGCCAGCGCCGCCTGCAGTCGGTCCAGGCGATCGGCCTGCGCGGGGGCGAACGCCACGAGCACGAGCAGGCAGACCGCGGCCCCGACCTGCCAGCGCCGCCGCCAGGTGTGCCCCGCGGGCAGGCGCCGCCATCCCAGCAGGCCCGCCGCGGCCAGGAGCACGACGAGCGCCGCCGGAAAGACGAGGTAGCGCGTGAGCAGCGGCAGGCCGACCGTCCCCAGCGCCGCGAACGCGCCGAGCGCCGCGACCAGCGCACCGATCGGCAGCAGCACCCGCCGCCGCATCCACCACAGCGACATCCCGGCGCCCAGTAGCGCGGCGAGCAGCACCGGCTCGCGGACGATCTCGCCGAGGCGGCGGGGGGTGAGCGTCAGCGCGGCGCCGAGGCCCGTGTCGCGGTCGAGGTCCTCGGCGTTGTCCTGCGTGCCGGTCAGGGCCTGCAGCGGATCGCCGCTCAGGATCAGTCCCTCGATGACCCAGCCCAGCGGCGCGAGGAGCGCCAGCGCGACCAGTGGCCAGAGCGGGACGATCGCGGCGCGCAGTCGGGACGGGAGCGGTGCTCCGCCCGCCGGCGGCCGGGCGGAGGCGATGCCGCGGGCGTCGGCCGGGCCCTCGGTGGCCGGGACCCGGACGGGATCGGGAGCGTCGGAGGTCGGGAGCCCGTCCTCGGGGTCGGCATCGGTGGGGTGGCCCTCTGCCGCGTCGGGCCCCCACACGCGCCACCAGACGAGGTACGCGACGTACGCGGCGGCGAGCAGCCACGCCTCGGGCCGCAACAGCCCGGCGAGCGTGATCCACGCGATCGTGCGAACGCCGTTGCGGGGCCGACGGGTCTCGGCGAGCAGCGCCAGCAGCAGGAACGCCGCGTACGGCAGATCGAGGTAGGTGCGCAGGCCGTAGGAGAGCACCGGCTCGCGCGTGAGGAGCAGGAACGCCGCGGCGACTCCGGCTGCGGTGCCGAACCACGCCTGACCCAGGCGGAACGTCACCACGCCCAGCACCCCGATCCACAGGAACGCCGTGGCGACCAGTGCGACCTCGGCACCGTGACCGGTCGCGCCGGCCGCGCCGGCACGGTCGGACGACCCGGCCGCGTCGCTCAACGGTACGAGCGCGGCGGAGAGCAGGTCGCTCAACGGGTGCGGCGTCGGACTGAACGGCACCGTCAGGTCGGGACGCGCGCCGCCGGCGAGGAGCTCGCGCATCCAGTCGAGCGACCAGGCGCTGTCGTAGTTGACGAACCCGACGCGACCGAAGGTCAGCCACGCCGCCAGGCCGATCAGCGCGGCCACCCCGAGGTGCAGGAGAAACCGGCCGGTCCGCGACATCCGCGGCGACGGTACCGGACGCCCATGACCGCCGACCGCCGCCACGCACGCGATCCACCATCGTCGCGCCGGTCGCGGCTACGCTCCCCGACGTGAAGCCCGACGCCGTCCAGATCCGGGTCCTCGGCTGTCTGCTGGAGAAGCAGCGCACCACCCCGGACGCCTATCCGCTGAGCCTCAACGCGCTGCGGGTGGCCTGCAACCAGTCGACGAATCGCGATCCGGTCGTGACCTACGACGACCGCGACGTCCGCGGTGCCCTCGACGAGCTGGGCCGGCGTCGCTGGACCCGTTCAGCGAGCGGTGCGGGCAGCCGGGCGGCCAAGTTCCGGCACCTGCTCAACGACACCCTGGGCGTCACCCCCGACGAGCAGGCCGTCCTGGCGGTGCTCATGCTCCGCGGTCCGCAGACCCCCGGCGAGCTGCGCCAGCGCACCGATCGGCTGCACGCGTTCGCCGACTTCGCCGAGCTCGAGGCGACGATCGGCAAGCTGGCCGAGCGTGGTCTCGTCGAGCGGCTCGAGCGGCGCCCCGGCCAGAAGGAGTCCCGCTACCGGCAGCTGCTCGGCGGTGACCAGGATCCGACCGACGTGCCGGCGACCGTGGGCGGCACGTCGTCCGGCGGGACGCCCGGTGCGCAGGAGGTCGGGGGCCCGGGGGCGCAGGCGGCATCGTCGGTCGGCGGCGGGGAGGGGACGACGGCGGGCACACCGATCGCGCGCCCGGGATCGGCGACGGATTCGGGCTCCGGAGCCGGATCGGCGGCGGGAGCGGCACCTCCGTCCGGCACGGTCCCGGCCGCCGTCAGCTCGGAGATCGCGGCGCTGCGCGGTCGGGTCGAGGCGCTCGAGTCCGAGATCCAGCGTCTGCGCGCCGCGTTCGGGCGGCTGCAGCAGGAGCTCGGCGGCTGATCGGCGCCCGGCGCGGGTCGTCGGGGTGCGGCGTCGCGGCCGCCGGGCGGGGTTGGTCGCCGCCCGGGTCCGCGGGGACCGATCCCTCTAGACTCGGGCGTGGTGTCCGCGCCTTCGCTCTACCGTCGCCATCGACCGCGCACGTTCGACGACGTGGTCGGTCAGGAGCACGTCGTCCGGACCCTGCGCAACGCGATCGAGCAGGACAAGGTCCACCACGCCTATCTGTTCGTCGGGTCGCGCGGGACGGGCAAGACGTCGATGGCGAAGATCCTCGCCGCCTGCCTCAACTGCCAGGGCGACCCCGACCGGCCGCGGGACGGGACGGCGACCGAGCGGCATCCGGGCCCGACGATCGCCCCCTGTGGGCGCTGCGAGGCCTGTCGGTCGATCGCCGACGCGACGTCGATCGACGTCGTCGAGATGGACGCTGCGTCGAACAACTCCGTCGACGACATCCGCGACCTGCGCGACTCGGTCGCGTTCTCGCCCGTGGGTGGGCGCAGCAAGGTCTACATCCTCGACGAGGCGCACATGCTCTCGTCGCAGGCCTGGAACGCGTTCCTCAAGACGCTCGAGGAGCCGCCGCCGCGCACGATCTTCGTGCTCGCCACGACCGAGGCGGACAAGGTCCTGCCGACGGTCGTCGACCGCTGCCACCGGTTCGACTTCCACCGCCCGACGCCCGACCAGCTCGCGCGGGTGCTGGGTCGCGTCGCGGAGCAGGAGTCGATCGCGATCGATCCCGAGGCGATCTCGCTCGTCGCGCGCCACGCGACCGGATCGTTCCGCGACGCGCTCGGCACCCTGGAGCAGCTCCTCACCTACGCCGGCGCGCAGATCACCACCGAGGACGTCCTGTCGGTCCTCGGGGTGTCCGACGCCGAGCTCCTCTTCCGGGCCGTCGACGCGATCCTCGCCGGCGACGGCGCGGGCGTCCTGGGGGTCGTGGCCGAGATCGTCGGACAGGGCCGGGATCCCAAGCAGGCGCTGCAGGACCTCGAGGAGCACGTCCGTGGGCTTCTCCTGGTGCGGATGACCAACGGCCTGCCCGACGAGCTGCGGATCTCGCCCGATCGCGACGCACGCGTCGTCGAGCAGGCGGGACGGACCCCCGGCGCCACCACGATCCGGATCCTCGATCTCGTCGGCGGCGCGCTGGGAGCGATCGCCGACGGCGCCGACCCGCGGACGCAGCTCGAGCTGTTGCTGATCCGCGCCGCGCTGCCGCAGATCGACCCGCAGACCAAGGCCCTCGGCGCACGGATCGCCAGGCTGGAGCAGGCCGGTGTCGTGCCCGGGGCGGGCGGCGCGACCACGGGTGCCGTATCGACCGGGAACGCCGCGCCGACGGTGGACCAGCAGGCGACCGGTGCACAGGGTCCGGGCGCAGGGACCCCGCCGACGACGGATGCGGTGGACCCTGCGCCGTCCCGCCCGGCCCCGGCACCGCCGACACCCGGCCCCGGTCCGACGCCGGGCCCGGATCCGACACCGCCGACACCCGGCCCCGGTCCGACGCCGGGCCCGGACCCGACACCGCCCACGCCCGATCCCGGTCCGACGCCGGGCCCGGACCCGACACCGCCCACGCCCGATCCCGGTCCGACGCCGGGCCCGGACCCCGCGCCTCCTCGCCCGGGGCCCGCGCCGCCCGGACCGACGCCACCCGACCCGACACCCCCGACGCCCGATCCGGGTCCGACGCCGGGCCCGGACCCCACACCGCCCGTACCGCGGCCGGATCCGGCGCCGAGCATCGGCAACGCGGTCGCCGGCCCGACGGACGCCTCCGGCCCGACGACCGCGGTCGACCCCGCACAGGGCGCGCCGGCCGAGGCATCGGACCTGCGCGGGCCGACGGAGCCGGCGAGCGGGCCCACACGGGTCGCGCCGGTCGACCCGGTCGCGCCGGCTGGTCCGCCGGCCCCCGGCCCGGCCCTCACGTCTCCCGCCGACATCGACGAGTTGCTGCCGACCATCGTCGACCGCATGCCCGGCGGCGCGGTCCGCTCGTCGCTGGGGCTGGCCCGCACGATCCGCGTCGAGGAGCGCCGGATCGTCCTCGGTGTCCCGGCCGGCAAGACGTCGGCGGCGAAGCTCCTCAACCGGGACGACTCCCGAGCCGCGCTCGCCGACGCGCTCGACGAGATCCTCGGCCGCCGCCTCGACGTCGTCTGCGAGGAGCATGTCGAGGTCACCGCGCCCAGCGAGACCCCGCTCCCCGAGGAGGAGGTCATCCGCCGCGTCCTGCAGGAGTTCGAGGCCGAGGAGCTCGGCGCCACCGCCGGCGCTCCCGGCGGCGTGCGCGACCCGGCCGCCGACGATCCCGCGCGATAGCGTCAACCCGCCACCGAACCATCACGGAGACGAGTCATGCATCAGCAGCCCAACATGCAGCAGATGATGAAGCAGGTCCAGCGCATGCAGCAGGACATGGCTGCCGCGCAGGAGGCCTTGAGGAACGAGGAGATCGAGGTCGCGGCCGGCGGCGGGATCGTCAAGGTCCGCATCACGGGCGGGCTCGAGATCCGCGGCGTCACGATCGACCCCGCCGCGATCGACCCCGACGACGCCGACCTGCTGCAGGACACCGTCACCGCCGCCGTCAACGAGGCCATCCGCCAGGCTCAGGAGCTGAGCGAGAAGCGCCTCGGCGCGCTCACCGGCGGGATGGACCTCGGCGCGCTCGGCCTCGGCGGCCTCGGGATGTAGCGCGGGCGCGACGGCCGGCGACCGTCTGCCGCGTCACGGGGCACCGGCGCGGCCGGTCGTGCCACCCTTCCGTCCGTGCAGCCCGCTCCGATCGAACGGCTCGTCGCGGCGTTCACCCGCCTGCCCGGCATCGGGCCGCGTACCGCGCAGCGGCTGACCTACCACGTCCTGACGCGCCCGGACGCCGAGGCGCACGCGCTCGCCGACGCCCTGGTCCAGGTCAAGGCGCTGATCGGTGAGTGCGAGGTCTGCTTCAACCTCGCCGAGGGCGATCGCTGCGTGATCTGTGCCGACGCACGCCGCGATCCGTCGCTGATGTGCGTCGTCGAGGGCCCGGTCGACGTCTTCCCGATCGAGCGGACCCACGAGTTCCGCGGCCGGTACCACGTGCTCGGCGGGGCGCTGTCGCCGGTCGACGGTGTCGGACCCCGCGACCTGCATCTCGAGGAGCTGTTCCGCCGCGTCGTCCACGGCGATCCCGACGATCCCGGCCCCGCGGTCCGCGAGGTCGTCGTTGCGACGAACCCGACGACGTCCGGCGAGGCGACCGCCCTGCACATCGCCTCCGAGCTGCACCGCCAGGCCCCGCACGTGACCGTCAGCCGGCTCGCGTCCGGCCTTCCCGTCGGCGCCGATCTCGAGCACGCCGACGAGGTGACGCTCGGACGGGCGTTCGTGGGGCGTCGGGCGCTCTGAGCCGACCGGCCCCGGCGGGTCGGGGCGGCGGCGGGCGGCGGGCCGCGGAGTGGCGGCCGGGGGTGTGCTGCGCGGCGGACGTGGGGCGCCGGTTTGGCAGCGCACCCCGGGGCGATGGGTCGTGCCGGGGTGGGGGTGTGCTGCGCGGCGGACGTGGGGCGCCGGTTTGGCAGCGCACCCCGGTCGAAACCGACGAGTCACGCCGTCCGGAGCGCCGCGACACGCGCGGTGTGGGTCGCGACGATCTGCCGGCCGAGCGCGGTGCGGTCCTGCACGAGGCGGTGCTGGGAGGCACGTACGACGAGCCAGCCGACGGTGCCGAGCAACAGGGTTCGGCGATGGTCGTCGTCGATGGCGGTCGGACTCGTGTGCTCGCGACGACCGTCGCCCTCGACGGCGAGCTTGACGTCGGGATAGGCGTGGTCGATCCGGAAGGCCTCGCCGCCGACCGGCACCCGGTACTGCGGGATCGCCGGCGGCAGTGGAAGCTCGGCCAGCAACACGGCGAGGTCGCCGCCGGCAGGGCCGTCGCCGGTCAGGCGGACCGCGATCTGGGGATCCGCTTGCATCACCACGGCCAGGCCCGGGTGGCCCTGGTGGCGAAGCACCGCTCGCATCCACTCGTCGCTGGACAGGATCTGGCGGTACTGGGCCTCACGGATCAAGCGCCGGACGACCTTCGGGGTCGCGGCTCGCGCGATGTCGATGATCGTGCGGGCGGCGGTGGTCACCGGCACGCCGTCGCGGCTCGTCACGTCGACGTTCAGGAGCCTGCGCGTGCGATGGATGTCGATGTCCGCGGCTGGCCGGTACGAGCCGTCAAGTACCACGACCTGGGGCCGGGGCGGCGGGTGCCGCGCAATCCCGAGTGCGTGTGCCGCCGTCCAGTGGCTGCACGCGATGCCGGATCGGAGCGTCGTGAGATGGGCGATGGCAGCCTCGGGAGTCGCCTCGGCCGGGATGGCCGTCCGCGGATCCCGGGCGGCGCCGGCTCGCAGCACCGCAGCGAGCCGTGACGCGACGTCACCGATCACCGGACTCAACGAGTAGACGGCGCGGGCGACGCGGGTCAGGCGCCCCTGCGCGACGCGATGCCGCACGCCACGCTCGCTCAGGCCGCACCACACGAGCTGCCTCAGCGTGATCAGGCCATGCTGTCGAACGGCAATCGCCGAGATCCAACGGTCGGTCACGCAACGATCGTCGTTCCTCGGCCCGTGACGAAACCAGGGGTGAACCGTTCCGGAATCGTGTCGATCTGGTTAGGGGACTGGGATTCGACGGGCGTGGAGGGGTGGGCGTGCGGCGGGCGGCCGTGCCGGGGTGGGGGTGTGCTGCGCGGCGGACGTGGGGCGCCGGTTTGGCAGCGCACCCCCCCCCCCGCCCCCCC
>JBFWKS010000218.1:0-7525 GCA_050252545.1 Solirubrobacteraceae bacterium | reverse complement strand
CGGCCGCCCGTGCGGTTCGCGCTCGTCGAGGACGCGGATCAGCTGCCCGATGGTGCTCCCGGGTCGAAGTCGATCGGCAAGCTCCGCGGGTTCCAGGGCAACTACGGGTGCTTCGTGCGGTCCTACTCGTACATCACGTCGCTCGGCGCGTCCGGGCTGCGTGACGCGTCCGAGGTGGCGGTGCTCAACGCCAACTACCTGCTGGCCAAGCTCCACGAGCTGGGCGTCAGCGAGCACCTGCCGCTGGCGTTCGGCACCCGGTGCATGCACGAGTTCGTCCTGTCGGGCGGCCCGATGAAGCGCGACCTGGGCCTGAAGACGCTCGATCTGGCCAAGCGACTGCTGGACCACGGGTTCCACCCGCCGACGGTGTACTTCCCGCTCCTGGTGGACGAGGCGCTGCTGGTGGAGCCGGTGGAGACCGAGGCCAAGGAGACCCTCGACGCGTTCGCGCTGGCGATCGCCGAGATCCTCCGCGAGGGTGCCGAGGACCCCACGATCGCCCAGAACGCCCCGTACACGACGCCGGTGCGGCGCCTGGACGAGGCCGCCGCGGCCAAGCGGCCCGTCATCCGCCAGCCGCTGGACTGAGGCGCCGGACCGAGGTCCGCGGACCGCACGAGGCCCGTCGCGGCCAGACCTGCGGTCAGCGGCCGGCCCGTCGTGCCGAGCGCGGCGCCGCCACCGGTTCGCGGGTGTGGCGGCCGCTGGCGGGTCCGCGGAGCCCGGCCCGGTCGTGGATCGCGGGCCTGGTGCCGCCGGACACCGGTCCAGCCGAGCACCGGCTCGAGGCCGGTCGGCCGGCGGACCTGCCCCAAGGGTGAACCCCGGTCCGCCGTCGTACCGCGACGGTGAACCGGGGTTCGCCGGGTTCCGGGCTTCGGTCGGGTTCCCGTCGTCGGTGACGGGGCGGGCTCCCGGCGCGGACGCCCGCGAGCCGGTGATCGGCACCGGCTCCCGCGTGACGTCAGTGGTGCTCGACGAGGTCCCGCATCCGCCGGTACTCGTCCGGGGTGATCGGTCGGCCGCCGATGGTCGAGAGTGCGGGATCACCCTCCACGTACTTGGACTCGTTGCGCCGCCACACGGCGATGTAGCGGTAGAACGGGACCAACGGATGGAGATGGTGGACCAGGTGGTAGTTCTGGTAGATCAACAGCAGGCTCGCCCACCACTCGCCGCCGATGCGGTTGCGGGTCGTCTTCATCCGATCCTCGGCGGGCTTGTGGTGGAGGCCGTTGTGGGGGAGGTAGTCGAACGCGAAGGCCAGCCACAGGATGGTGAACCGCGACGGGATGAAGAGCACCACCAGCCAGGTGACGACGTTGCCGGTGAGGATCAGCGCCAGGGGGACCGCGACACCGACGGCGAAGAACAGCGACGCCTCGGCCCGCTCCTTCGTCTTGCGCCGCCCGATCCGCGCGAGGTAGAAGCTCACGTAGCGGTAGTCGATCGTCATCCACCGCAGCGGCTTCTGCCACCCCGGGCCGCCCATCGTGTAGTGGTCGGGGTCGTCCCCGTCGTCGTGGTTGGTGAACCGATGGTGCTGCATGTGCACGAACCTCCACACCGGGAACGCGGCGTGCAGCGCGAACAAGGGGGTGGACAGACGGCCCATCAGGTCGTTGAGCCACCGGACCCGCGATGCCGAGTTGTGTCCGGCGTCATGGGCGACGGTGAAGAGCAGGTACCCGGCGACCGCGTTGACCGGGATCACGATCCACCACGCGAGGCTGTCGGCGACGTACAGCGCCGTGGACGCGATCCACGCCGCCAGGCCCACCATGAGCAGCACCAGGGTCGGTACCGCGACGAGCGGTATCGGCTCTTCGGGATTCGGGATCCGGCGGACGGTGACGGGAGAGACGGCTTCGGTGGCCACGTTGATGCTCCTCGGGGTCGACGTTGAGCACACCGTAGGCGACACGATCACGGCTGCCCACGTTTGCCACGCCCACGGTGATGTGCAGCCTGCACACTTCGGGGCTCTTCGCGCCGGCGCCGTCCCGCCCGGGTCAGTCGTCGAGCACCGACGCCCCGAGGATCCGCGCGAGGACGAGCGCGGCGTGGAGCTCGCCGGGACGCTCATCGACCGGGCGTCCACGGAGCTCCTCGGCCCGCCGGACGCGCTGCAGCACGGTGTTGCGGTGAACCCCGAGCTCGCGGGCCGCCGTCGCGATGCCGCCGCCCGGCGCGGCGACGACCGCCAGCGTGTCGCGCGCGCGCTGGGCGGCCGGCCCGGGGCCGGCGAGCGGTCCGAGCTCGCCGCGGACGAAGGCCCGGGCCGCGTCGAGGTCGCGGGACAGCAGGTCGGCCAGGGCGATGTCGACGTACGCGGTGACGGTCGGAGCCCGCCGACCGCCGAGCCGGGCCACCCGTCGGGCACGGTCGGCCTCGTCGCGGCTGCGCCGGAAGCCCTCGATGCCCTCGTGGACCCCGCCGAGCGCGACGTGGACGTCCGGCGCCGCGTCGCGCACGAGCGTCGACCACCCATCCGGCAGCGGATGATCGCCCCCGAACCAGCCCCCCAATGCGTCCGGTCCGTCGGGAACGAGCAGCGGTCGCACGCCGACGGCGCGGGCGAGGACACCGGCCGCACGCTCCAGCGTCGTCTGGTCGCCGTCGTCGGTCCACCACAGCACCGCCCGTTGCGGACCGCGGAGCTGGTGGCCGAGCGCGGGCTCCGCGGCCGCCGGGTCGACCGGCTCGCCCGCCAGCAACGCGCGTACGACGTCGTCGCGGACGACCGCGGCGCGCCGCTGGCGCCGGTCACGCTCGGCGAGGTACTCGGTGCCGACGCGGGAGGACACCGCGTCGATGTAGTGGAAGGCGAACACCGCCGTCTCGCGCATCGCGGTGACGAGCTCGTCGCGATCCTCGATCGCCGCGACGAGCTCGGTGCTCCAACGCTCCCAGAAGTACGCGTGACCCAGCCGGTAGAAGCGCAGCGTCGCGTCGATCCCGTACCCGCGGACGGCCATCTTCCGCGCGTGCTCGAGGGCGGCGACCGGAGCCTCGGTCGCCGTCGCCGGGATGCCGTGGCGGATCATCGACAGGATCGCCTCGATGTTCGACGCGCACGACGCGAGCGTCAGTCCGGCGATGTCGGGCTCGTCCGCGTGGGGGATCCGCTCGGCGAGGAACTCGTACATCTCCTGCGCCATCGCGTCGAGGTTCCGGGCCCACGTGCCCGCGAGCGTGCGCACCGCGGGGACGGACACGGTGGTCGAGGCGGGGTCTGGGGCGGGACCGGTCACCGGGCCGGAGCCTCCCAGATCCGTGCCGACCGCAGGTGACGGCAACCGGGGCCGTAGCATCGTGGGCGTCGTTCCCCACGCCGATCGAGCCGATCTCCGGCTCGCCGAGGAGCTCGCATGGCCCAGGTCACCGCCGTCACCGACCACCACATCGAAGCGCCGCTCGCCGCCGTTCGCTCGGCGATCGCCGACTACGAAGCCGTGCGTCCGAGGATCCTCACCGACCACTACGGCGGCTACCGCGTGCTGGAGGGCGGAACCGGCGAGGGCACCGTCGCCTCGTGGACGCTGCAGGCGACGCAGAAGCGCTCCCGCGACGTCGTGGCCGACGTCACGGTCACCGACGACGGCGACGTCGTGGAGACCGACCGCAACTCGTCGATGGTCACCACCTGGTCGACCCACGCCCACGGTGACGTCACGCACGTCACGCTGACGACGACGTGGAAGGGCGCGGGCGGGATCGGCGGGTTCTTCGAGAAGACCTTCGCGCCCAAGGGGCTGGGACGGATCCAGGACGAGCTGCTGCGCCGCCTGGAGGCCGAGGTGCGCGGTGGCGGCGAGCCGGTGGCGGGCGCCGTCGGCTGACCTCCGGCCCCGGCCACCCGGACCGCGCCGTTCTCCCGTGCTGCGCCTGACCGATCTCGTGCTCGCCCACCGGCGGGTGGTCGCCGTCGTCTGGATCCTGCTGACCCTGGCAGGGGCGGGAGCCGCGGCGGGGATCAACGACGCCCTGTCACGGACCTTCGACGCCCCCGGACGACCGGCGTTCGACGCCAACGGCCGGATCGTCGGCGCCTACGGCAACGGCGGCCTGATCGCCCCGATCGTCGTCGTCGCGACGCCCGGCGGTGACCGGCACGTCACCGACCGCGACGTCCGGGCCGATCTCCGCACGGCGCTCGATGCGATCGCCGACGCCGTTCCGCGCGCCAGGATCGCCTCGGCGCTCGACGCGCCCGTGGGTGCCTTCGACGGCGAGGACGGTCGCAGCACCTACGCGCTGGTGTTCCCGCCGCTCGGGCAACCGTCCCCCGACGAGAACCCCGAGGCCCTCGCCGCGGTGCGCGAGGCCGCCGGCGCGGCGACGGTCGGTGGGTCGCCCCTCGAGGTGACCGGGATCGAGGCGCTGACCGACGACGACGGGGGTGGCGGTGGCCTCGGCCTGCTGACGGAGACGGTCGCGGGCGGTCTGGGGGCGATGATCGTCCTGGCGTGGGCGTTCGGCTCGGCGCTGGCGTTCGTCCCGCTCGTCGTCGCCGGCGTTTCGATCCTCACCACGTTCCTGCTGCTGCGGGGCCTGGCCGCCTTGACCGACGTGTCGTTCGTCGTGCAGTTCCTCGTGGCACTGATCGGCCTGGGGGTGGCTATCGACTACTCGCTGCTCGTCGTCTTCCGTTGGCGGGAGGAACGGGCGCGGGGGCGGACGGGAGACGACGCGGTCCGCGTCGCGATGCGGACCGCAGGGCGGGCCGTCGCCATCAGCGGCGTCACCGTCGGCATCGGTCTGCTGGCGCTCGTCGTCGTGCCCGTGCCGTTCATCCGCTCGATCGGGTTCGGCGGACTACTCATCCCGGTGGTGTCGGTGATCGCCGCGCTGACGGTGCTGCCGGTGCTGCTCTCGACGATCGGTGAGCGGATCGACCGGGGGTGGGCGCGCCGGCACGAGGGCGGGGGCTTGCCCGATGTCGGCCGCGGCTGGTACCGGTGGTCGGCGTTCGTCGTGCGTCGTCGTTGGTGGGCGGCCGCCGGGGGCCTGGTGCTGCTCATCGTCCTTGCGGGAGTGGCGACGACCATGCGGCCGGGCGACCCGAGCGTCGACGCGTTGTCGGCCGGCGGGCAGGCCCGCACCGCGCTCCAGCAGCTGGAGCGCGACGGACTGGGCGCGGGGGCGCTCACGCCGGTCGAGGTCATCGCCCCGGCGGCGCGGGCGGCCGGGGCCGCCGACCGGCTGGAGCGCGTCGACGGCGTGCGTGCGGTCGTCGCGCCCGCCGGTGATCCGTGGGCGCAGGACGGGACCCGGGTCGTCCTCGCCCTGCCGCGCGGGGACTCCGCGTCCGACGAGGGCCGTGGGACGATCGACGCGCTGCGGGACCGGATCGACGGTGACGGGATCGGCGTCGGTGGGCCCGCGGCGCAGGACCGTGACCTGACGGACGCGATCTACGCGTCGTTCCCGATCATGCTCGCGCTCATCGCGCTGGTGACGTTCGTCCTGCTGGCCGGCGCGCTGCGCTCCTGGGTGCTTCCGATCAAGGCGGTGCTGCTCAACGTCCTGTCGGTCGGCTCGTCGTTCGGCATCGTCGTGCTGGTCTGGCAACAGGGCCTGGGGTCCGACCTCATCGGGGGCGTGCCGGGGACGGGGGCGATCACCAACTGGGTGCCGTTGGCGATCTTCGCGTTCCTCTACGGCCTGTCGATGGACTACGAGGTCTTCATCCTCAGCCGCGTGCGGGAGGAGTACGACGTGAGCGGCGACACCGACGACGCGATCGTGCGTGGCCTGGGCCACACGGGCAAGCTCGTCACCACCGCCGCGCTGATCCTGTTCCTGGCGTTCGTGGCGATGGCGGCTGCCCCCAGTACCGAGCTGCGCATCCTGGCGACCGGTCTGGCGGCGGGCATCATCCTGGACGCGACGATCGTCCGGGCGCTCGTGGTCCCCGCGCTCGTCACGCTGTTCGGGGATCTCAACTGGTGGGAGCCCGCGTGGGTCACGCGCCGCCGAGAGCGACGGGCGGACCCGCGGGCGTGATCGACGGCGGTCGGCCCGGGGACCGGGTCAGGCCGGAGCCGACGCGGCGTCGAGCCGGCGCAGGTCCTCGTCGGCGAGCCGGAGTCGTGCCCCGTCGAGGAGCGCGCTGAGCTGCTCGACGGTACGGGCGCTGGCGATCGGTGCGGCGACGGTCGGCTGCGCAGCGAGCCACGCGATCGCCACCGCGGTCACCGATGTGTCGTGGGCGGCCGCCGTCTCGTCGAGGGCGGCGAGCACGGCGCGGCCGCGGTCGTCCAGGTAGGACAGGGCGCCCTCGGCGCGGGGGCTTCCGCCGGCCTCGTCGGCGTCGCGGTACTTGCCGGTCAGGAACCCCTTGGCCAGCGCGAAGTACGGCAGCGTCGCCAGGCCCTCGCGGGCCACGAGGTCGCGCAGCGCTCCCTCGTACCCGGCACGCTCGACCAGGTTGTAGTGCGGCTGCAGCGCGACGTAGCGCGCGAGCCCGTCACGGTCGGCCACCGCCAGCGCCTCGGTCAGACGCTCCGGCGTGTGGTTCGACGCGGCGATGTGCCGCACCTTGCCGGCACGGACCAGGTCGTCGAACGCGCCGAGCGTCTCCTCGAGCGGGACCTCGGGATCGTCGTAGTGCGCGTAGTACAGGTCGATGTGGTCGGTGCCGAGGCGACGCAGCGACTCGTCGGCCGCGGCGGCGATGTTGGCCGCCGACAGCCCCCGCCGGTCCGGCTTGGCGAACACCTTCGTCGCGATCACGATGTCGTCGCGGCGGCCGCGCCGGGCGATCCAGCGCCCGATGATCGACTCGGACTCGCCACCCTCGTGCCCGGGCAGCCACGCCGAGTACGAGTCGGCCGTGTCGATGAAGTTCCCGCCCGCGTCGGCGTAGGCGTCGAGCACCGCGAACGACGTCGGCTCGTCGGCCGTCCAGCCGAAGACGTTGCCGCCGAGGTTCAGCGGGAAGACGTCGAGGTCGGTGGTTCCGATGCGCGGCATGGCCGCCACGCTAGCGAGCGGGCGGCGAGACCCGGTCGATCAGGCCTCATCGCGGTGCGCGCCGCGCGGCACCACGATCACGGGGCACTGTGCCCGGTCGAGCACCCGTCGCGACACGCTGCCGAGGATCACGTGGCGGACCGGACCGAAGTCGCGCGATCCGAGGACGAGCAGATGCAGCTCGGCCGAGCGGTCGATCAGGGACTCGGCGGGATCACCGACGAGCACCACCGCCTCGGCACGCACCGTGTCGTCGATGTCGGCGACGCGTCCCTCGACGCTCTCACGGGCGAGGTCCTCGATCTCGCGCGGGTCGAGAACGGCCGCGGGAACGGGGCCGTCGGGCAGTCCGATGGTCGGCCAGACCGGCAGGCCGGTGGCTCCGATGACCTCGAGCCTGGCGTTCTTCGTCGCCGCGAGACGGATCGCCAGGTCGACCGCGTCCTCCGACACGCCCGATCCGTCGTAACCGACGCCGATAGGGGAGATCGCGCGCGTGTCGTCGGCCGAGTGGGCGTGCCGGTCGTGGTCGCGGGGTGGGATC
>JBFWKS010000217.1:0-7528 GCA_050252545.1 Solirubrobacteraceae bacterium | reverse complement strand
GCCCATCGTGATCCCGTACACGACGACCGGCTCGTCGTTGCCGAGCCGGAAGAGGATCGCCAGCTGCGCGTCGGCGAGATCGGCGATCGTGAACGACTCGCGGATCCGCGACGATCCGGCGACCCCGATGTGGTTGATGCTGATGATCCGGCGGCCGGCGGCGAGCAGGCCGCGCAGGAACGCCTCGCCCCAGTGGGCGTGGGTCGCGGCCATGCCCTGCACGAGCAGCAGCGGCGGGCCGCTGCCGACGTCGAGGACCGTGCGGACGGTGCCGTCGTCGAGGGCGACCGGCACCGGTTCGTGGTTCAGCAGGTCGTCGACGGGGGCAGGTCCGAGCATCCCCACCCAACGGTAGTGCAGGACCGGGATCCCGCGCCCCGGTCAGGGCGCTACAACCGCCGACCCGGGGGGTCCCGGCGTGCCCGGCTCCGGGCCCGCCCCCCGCCCCGGATCGTCCAGCCCGTCGACGACGTCGAAGGTGCCCGTCGACGACGCGACCCGCACCCGCACCGTCCGGCGGTCGCCGTCGTCGAACGTGACCGTGCAGCGGAACCGGGCGCCCTCGCGCAGCGCGGCACCGCTCTCGCAGGTGGCCGTGGCTGGCCGTCCGGTCCGGTCCTCGACGACGACCGCCACCTGCTCTCCGGCGCGCGTTCCGTCGACGACCTCGCCCGCGCAGCCCGTGACCCCGACCGTCACGACCGCGAGCGTCACGACGCCCGCGCGTGGCGTCACTCCGCCTCGGCTCCCGCCCGAACACCGGAGGCCTGCGGCAGCGGCGGCAGGCTGACCGGTGCGGCGTGCATCGCGCGCATCTTGATGTCGCGCCAGGTGACGCCCTCCCGGAGCATCGCCGGCATGCCGAGCGCCAGTGCGGTCGCGACCTCGACGGACTGCAGGACGATGCCGTAGCCGAGCGCCTCGGCGTACCCGACGCCGTAGCCGGCGGTCAGGACCGTCACGCACGCCGCCTGGAACACACCCAGATTGGACGGGGTGAGGGGCAGGACCGCCGTGACGTTGACGGCGAAGAGCACCGCGGCGGCCGCGCCGACGCCCTCGTCGATCCCGAAGGCGCGCAGCAGCAGGAAGCAGCTCATCCACTGCAGGGCCCAGGCGACGAGCTGCGAGCCGACGGCGACCGAGCCCAGGCGCGGGCGCCGGAAGACGCGAAGGCCGGCGCGGATCGCGTGGGCCCAGGATCGGGCGCGGGCCTGGAAGGCGGCCAGCCGTCCCGTGCGGGATCCCCAGCGGAATCGCAGCAGCACCGGGCCGCAGAGGATGACGAGCAGCAGTGCGACGGGTGCGACCGCCAGCGTGACGAGCGCGCCGTCGTGCCCGCGGAAGAGCGAGATCGAGCTGAGCATCACCGTGCCGAGCAGCACGAGCGCCAGGATGTTGATGAGCGTCTGCGACACGATCGTGCCGAGCACGACCGGCAGGTGCTCCCGTGGTCTGCCGGTCCGTCTGGCGATGATCAGGGCGCGAGACGGCTCGCCGAGGCGGGCCGGGAGCGTGGCCGACATGAGCACGCCGATCGCGGTCGCCCGGAACGTCTCGACGTGCCGCAGCGGCGAGTCGGGGATCGCGGCCTTGAGGATCGCGTGCCACGAGATCGACCGGAACGCCATCGACGATGCCATCACGGCGAGCGCGAAGAGGACCCACAGCGGCGACGAGCGCAGGAGGCTGTCGCCGATCCGCTCCAGGCCGATGCGATCGAGCGCCACGACGCCCAGCCCGACGGTCAGGGCCCCGGCCGCGGCGAACGCGCCGCGGCGCAGCACGGTGCGGCCGATCCGGCGTCGGCGCTCACCCGCGGTCTCCTCGGGTCCGGCGCTCGGCGGCGCGATCCGACGGGCGGGCTCGGCGGGACGGCCGTCGGCGGGCACGAGCCCGTGGGCGACGGCGGCACGCGCCGTGCGGGTGACGGGCTGCGGCGCCTGCAATGCGTCCTCGTACACGCCCACGACGCGGGTGGCGACGCGCGACCAGGCGTAGCGCTCGGCGGAGCGTCCGGCGGCCTCGGCCATCGTGCGGCGACGGGCCGGGCGGAGCGCCAGGTCACGCAGCGCGTGGGCGAGCGCCTGCGCGTCGCCGGACGGCACGAGCAGTCCGTCGCGGCCGTGGGTGACGACGTCGCGGTAGCCGACGATGTCGGACGCGACGACCGGCACGCCGTGCGAGAACGCCTCGGTCAGCACCATCCCGAAGCTCTCGCCGCCGAGCGACGGGGCGACGAGCACGTCGCTGCCGTCCAGCTCACGGGCCTTGGTGGCGTCGTCGACGCGGCCGAGCACCCGCACGCCGGCGAGGGCCTCGTCGAACGCGACGCGCCGCACCTCGCTCTCGTCCGGGCCGATGATCGTCAGCTCGACCGGGAGCTGGGCGCGGAGCGCGTCGAACGCCCGGAGCAGCACCGGCAGCCCCTTGCGCTCCACGGCCTGGCCGACGAACGTGATCCGGAGCGGGCCCGACATGCCGACCTCGACCGGTCCGGGCCGCTCGCCGCCGGGAAGGGTCACGCCGTTGGGGATGATCCGGTACCGGCCGCCGTAGTAGCGCCGACCGGTCCAGGCCGCGGCGTCGGACACGGCGATGCGCTCGGCCAGGCGGTTGAGGCGCCGTCGGGCGCCCATGAGGGCCCCGGCCCCGTTCGTGATGTTGTTCTCGGAGTAGCAGTGGAACGTGCCGACCAGCGGTGCCGGCGTGCCGATCAGCGCGTCCCAGCCGAGAACCGGGGCGTGCGGCTCGTGCAGGTGGACGACGTCGTAGTCGCCCGTGGCCAGCTCCCGGCGCAGCGCCGAGATCGCCGTCGGGCTGCCCGAGAGGTTGGACACGGCACCGTTCGCCGGCACGCCGAGCGTCCGCCCGAGCGGCACGAGCCATTCGGGAGCGGGACGATCCTGGGGCGGCACCCCCCGGTGCATCCGGGCCGCCAGCCGATCGCAGGGATCGAACGGGGCCAGCACCCGGGCGTCGTGACCCTGACGGTGCAGCTCCGTGGCCAGAGCCTCGATGTGCCGGGTGACGCCCCCAGGATAGGTCCAGGAGTAGGGCGAGACCAGCGCTACGCGCATCGTGGACAGACTACCCACGGCGCCCGTCGGGTTACCGTCCGGTCGCTCACCCGCCCGGGGCGCCGCTCCCGCGCGACGAGGCGCCGGTCGCGCAGCCCTCCGGCGACGCGGGCGGCGGCGCGCCCGGATCGCGGTCCCCTCCCCACCGCCGCCACACCTCGGCGACGGGGTACGTCCGCTCCAGCCCGGGGTCCAGGAGCCCCACGGGGAACGCCGTGTCCTCGCGCACGGAGTACTGGAAGGCCGCTGTCACGCGCGGGTCGTGCCACCATCGCGTCAGCTGCTGGTGCATCAGCCGGCACTCCGACCGCAGGACCGCGTCACGGGTGATCCTCCGGCCACCGCTGCGGGGCGATCCGACGGCGGTCTCCGTGATCCAGGCAGGCCGGCCGTCCAGGCACCGGCGGCGGTCGAGCTCGCGCAGGGCGGCGGCGATCGGCTCGCCACGGCCCGAGCGTGGCCGGGCCTCCAGATAGCCGTGGACCGACAGCACGTCGGCCCGGCACAGCACGTCGTCGGACAGGGCGCGGACGAACTCGTCGGCGGGCACGGCACGCTCGGACGGCGCCGCCCAGGTGGCCAGCTCGCCGAGCACGAGCCGCTCCGGCTCCGCGGTCGCCGGCCGGGCATCGAGCTCCTCGTCGAGGATGCGGGTCATCCGGGCGTAGACCGCAGGCGCGACGGGCGCCGCATCGGCGGCGCACCCTGCGCGCTGCGGGTCGATGAAGTACGGCGCGTTGGGCTCGTTCCACGGGGTCCAGTCGGCGCCGTCGAGACCGGCGGCGCGCACCGCCGCGGCCACGCGCCGCACCGCCGCGCGATAGGCCTCGTCCCCGTCGGCCCCCAGCGGCTGGGCGCCCTCACGGGCCTCGCCGGCGCGGCAGCCGGCCGAGGGCGCGGTCCCCGCCCAGTCCGGCATCCCCCAGAACGTGATCAGCGGCCGGTAGTGCCCGGGCCGCGCCTTGCGGGCCGCGGCGATCGCCGTCAGCAGCCGGGTCAGCGACACCTCCCCCTGGCACGGCCCGACGCCCTCGCGTGCGCACCCGTCGTACATCGGACGGTTCGGGTCGAGGGGCACGCCCGCCTCGGGCTGCAGCAGATCCCAGCGCACGTCGACGCGGACGTGCCGGGGCGCGATCGCGGCGACGGTGCCCCGCGCGTCCTCGAACGCGGGCGGCACGGCCGTACCCGCCGGGGTCAGCAGGATCGCGTCGAGGGTGTCGAGCCCGATCGCCAGCCGCGGCGAGGCGTCCGTCCCGGTCGCCGGCGTCGCGGTGGCCGGTGGCGTCGGACCGGTCCGGGCGGGACCGGGCTCGTCGCCCGTTCCGCGGCCGATCAGCACCCCCGCTCCGACGAGCAGCGCGGCGAGGATCAGGAGGAGCAGGAGCGTACGCGGGGCGGACCACACCCCCGGAACGATCCCGGGCGGACCGGTCGGGCGCGCCGGTCGTGCGCGCCGGCGCGGAACCGCCGCCCGGGGACCGCCGCCCCGGCACACCGCCGGTCCGAGGCCCGAGGGCCCCCGCGCGGTCAGACCGCGGAGACCTCTTCCTCGTCCTCGATCCGGAACGACGAGCCGCAACCGCACGCGGCGGTGACGTTCGGGTTCTCGACCTTGAACCCGGCGCCGGTCATGGCGTCCAGGTAGTCGATCGTGGATCCGGTGACGTACGGGAACGACTGGCGGTCGCAGAGGACGGTGATGCCGTGCGAGGCGAACGACATGTCGCCATCGCGACGCTCGTCGAACGCGAGCACGTACTCGAAGCCCGAGCAGCCGCCACCGCGGACGCCGACCCGCAGTCCGGTGTCGCCCTCCTGCGGGTTGCTGTCGAGGAACTCGCGGACCTTCGCCGCGCCCTTGTCCGTGATCGTGATCATGTGCCCTCCGGTGACGTCCGGGTCGTCCGTGGCCACGATCGCGGCCACCACCCGATGCTTCACGAAGTGTAGCGCCCTCCAACCTCGGGCTCGACGGGTCGGACGACCCGCTCCGAGTGGTCGCCACCACTCCGTCGGAGGGTCGGACCGCGCCGCGTCCGTGTCTACACTGGCGGCGCGCATGTCCGAGCTCCGTCCCGACGACACGCTGGGCCCATACCGGATCATCCGGGGTATCGGCCGTGGTGGCATGGGTGCGGTGTACCTGGCGGAGCACGCGTCCCTCGGTCGCCACGTGGCGCTGAAGGTCGTGGCCACCGGCCTGGCCGAGGACGCGGACTTCCGTCAGCGGTTCGACCGCGAGGCCCGGCTCGCCGCGCGACTCGAGCACCCCAACGTCGTGACGGTCTACGACGCGGGCGTGTCGGAGCACGGCCCGTGGCTGGCGATGCGGTACGTCGACGGCGAGGACCTGAGCGCCCGCCTGCGCGAGAAGGGCCACCTCGATCCCGTCGAGTCCGTGGCGATCATCGAGCAGGTCGCCGCCGCGCTCGACCATGCCCACCAGAACGGCCTGGTCCACCGCGACGTCAAGCCGGCGAACGTCCTACTGGAGCGCAGCGACACCGGTCGCGTCGCGATCGGCTCGGCCGATGTGCGGATGCGGGCGCTGCTCGCCGACTTCGGCCTGACCAAGGACCTGGACTCGCACGACGAGCTCACCGCCACGGGCGTCGTCGTCGGCAGCCTCGACTACCTCGCGCCCGAGCGGATCGAGCACGCCCGCACCGACGGCCGGTCCGACGTGTATGCGCTCGCGGCGATGCTGCTGGTGATGCTGACCGGCGACGCACCGTTCCCGGGGAGCACCGCCAAGAAGCTCCTGGGCCACGTCAGTGCGCCACGGCCGCTGCCCGGCGAGCGCCGCCCGGAGCTGGCGGCCTTCGACGGCGTCATCGCCCGGGGCATGGCGATCGATCCGGCGGAGCGGTTCTCCACCGCCGGCGAGCTCGCCGGCGCCGCCCGCGCCGCGCTCTCCGACACCTCCGACAGCGTCAAGGAGAAGCACGACTCCGGGGCGCACGACTCGACGGTCGTCCTGCCCCGGCAGCACGTCTCCGGTGCCGGCGACGCCACGCGTCAGGTGCCGACGGGCGGGCTCGCCGCCGACTCCCGGGCACCGGGCGCCACCTCCGGTGACGGCGCCGCGGGTGGTGGTGGCGCCCCGCCCCCTCCCCCGGGCGCTTCGACGTCGAAGCGCAGGCGCCCCTCCCGCAACCTCGTGATCGCGGCGATCGCGGTCGTCGCACTCGTCGGCGGCGGACTGGCGCTCGCGCTGGGCGGTGGCGGCGGCAAGACCGTCACCACGACGGTCGCCGGCCCCGGAACGGGCCCGGGTACGACGCCCGGCGGTACGACGCCCGGAGGCACGGGAACCACCCCGGGAGGCACCCCGACCGATCCGGGCGTCGACGGGTCCCGGCTGGACCTGATGCTGAGCCGGCTGGTGCACACCGACCTCAAGCCGACGTGCGGCGACACCTCGTTCACCAACCACCCCGACGGCACCGAGCTGTACTACGCCGAGATGACCTGCACCCCGGACCCGGGCACGAGGCTGACCTACTTCCTGTTCATGCGGATCGGCGACGCCGAGGGCTACTACCGTCGCAGCCGCACCGACGGCCTGACCCCCGGCACCGCCCGCACCACGCGCGGCACGTGCGTCAGCCCGCCCAGCGGCGAGGTGCGGATGCAGGCCACCCGGTCCGACACCCGCGGGATCGGCTGGCGCAACTGCGGCCGGCTGTCGTCGGGCGACCGCCCGGTCTTCGAGCAGCTCCACCACGTCACCACCGACAGCGAGGTCGGGATGGTCCTGATCGGCAGCCGCAGCGACGACGACTGGGGCACGCTGCAGGAGACGATGAACAAGGCCGTCACGACCGACAACGTCTCGATCCAGTAGCCGGATCACCCTGCGGAAGGCACCGTCGCGCAAAGGGTCTACCCTGTGGATCGATGCCCTCCGCCGAAGAGCTCAAGCAGCGGATCGAGTCGTCCCTTCCCGGGTCGACCGCCGAGGTGTCCGGCCCCGACGGCGTGCATTTCGAGGCGGTGGTGACCTCGTCGGCCTTCGCCGGCCGGTCGCGCATCCAACAGCACCGCATGGTGATGGACGTCTTCGCCGGCCAGCTCGGCGGCGAGATCCACGCGCTGAGCCTGAAGACCAAGACCCCATCCTGAGGAGTCCCATGAGCGAGCAGCAGACCGAGAACCCGCTGCGCGACGCGATCGCCCAGGCGATCCGGGAGAACGAGATCATCCTGTTCATGAAGGGCACCCCGGAAGCCCCGGCGTGCGGCTTCTCCTCCCGCGCGGTCGGGGTGCTCCAGGCGCTCGACGTCGCGTTCGCGAGCGTCGACATCCTGCCCGACCCCCGGATCCGCCAGGAGCTGACGGCGCTGTCGGAGTGGCCGACGATCCCGCAGCTGTTCGTCAACGGCGAGCTCGTCGGCGGCAGCGACATCATCCTCGAGATGTACGAGAGCGGTGAGCTCCAGGTG
>JBFWKS010000216.1:0-7546 GCA_050252545.1 Solirubrobacteraceae bacterium | reverse complement strand
GACGTCGGCGAGGACGTGTACCTGGGCCGGCTGGAGCACGCGATCGCCGACGGCACGCGGCCCCGGCGCGTCGACCCGACCGCGGGACCGCGCACGAGCGCCGAGCTCGTCCGGCGCCTCACCCCGGGCTGAGGTCCGGGACCGACGACGCCGGTCGGCGTCTCCCACGGGTGACGTCCGGGACCGGCCGGCGCGCGCGGCCGACCTCAGCGCAGGGAGCGGAACGTCTTCCAGGTGCGCCGGTGGGTGCGGCCGGACTCCGGCTGCAGGCCCGACGCCCACGTGTGCTCCGCGCCCGGGTCGCGCAGCTGGTACCAGAAGAACGACCGGACCTTCTGGCGCTCGGCCTCCTTCCATGCCCGGCGGAGCCAGGTCGCAGCCCGCCGGTCGGACGTGCGGCTCGACCCGCTCGTGCGGTAGGCGAACTCCGTGATGTGGAGGTTGCGCGACGCCTTGCGGCTGATCCGGCCGGCCTTGGCTATGCGGCGCAGCTGGCGCTTGACCTTGGACAGGTTGCCGATGGTCCAGGCGTCCGCGGGGCGGCGACGGTAGCGCGGGTTGTGGACGAAGTCGTGGGCGTGGATGCCGATGCCGTCGCCGAGGAGCCGCTTGCGGCAACTCCGCGACCGGTACCTGCTGCGGTACTTCGACGTCAGGCAGAGCGCGCGGCGCATGAACGATCCGGGGTCCTGGCCCTTGCGGCTGCGGCTGTACGGCGCGGTCTCGCCCACGATCACCGGCGTCCTCCGATCGCCGGCCTTGAATCCCCGGTAGCCGGCGTTGGACATCGTCACCCACCGCCGTGGATGGGAGCGGGGCCACATCGTCCAGTAGTTCGCCTCGTTCCAGGTCAGATACGCGTACGGGCGCAGGTCCTCGACGCCCTTGGCGAGCGCCTTCGTGAAGCGGCGGAAGCGCGAGACCATGCGGCTCGTGACCTTGATGGGGCCGTTGGAGGGGTTGTTGATCGGCGCGTAGATCCCGACCATCGTGCGGGCACCGTGCTCGCGGCCCTCGCGCAGGACGCGGCGGACGCGCTCGAGCACGACGGGGTCCGGGCGGACGGTCGTGCCGTACCAGTTGACGAGCACCCGGACCCGAGTCACGCGGGCCCGTTCGACGCTCTCCCAGAACGCCTCGCGCGTCTGTGGGTCGTCCGACAGCGACATCGCCATGTCCTGCAAGCCCTTGGCCGGGGTGGTCGACTTGACCGACTTCTTCTTGGGGGATCGCTTGGTGGACTTCTTGGAGGACTTGGCCTCGGCGGAGGGCGTCAGAGGGCCACCGGTGCCCGCGAGACCACCTCCGAGGAGGAAGCCGGTGGCGAGCAGGACGGCGAGGAGACGGACGCGCATCGTCGGGCATCGTAGGGCGAGGCCGGACCGTCCGGCGCCGCACCACCCCGGCACCGGAGTCGAGCACGCCTTCGCGTCCACAACAAACGGTTGGTAGATTGCCCGCGTGATGTGCCCGCCCCCGATCGTTCCGGCGCTCGCCGGACACGGCAGGTCGCGTGATCGTCGGCCGTGGCCGACCGCGCCGGTCGCCCCCGTGGGCGCGACCGCGCGCCGTCGGGATGGTTCGGCATACTTCGCCATTCGTTTCGGGTCCGGTGCGGTGCCTGTGGGGGCGCCGCCGGGACCCGGTCGAGCGACGCGCCAGCGAGGGTGCGCCGTTGCCGTCAACGACCTTGGAGGTCTGTTCGTGTCCCAGCCAGCAGCCGTGCGCCGATCGAGAGCGGTGGAGCCATGAGCGTCACCGTCGGAGTACCGCGCGAGATCGCGGCCGACGAGCGGCGTGTGGCCCTGGTGCCGGACGTCGTCAAGCGGCTTGGCGCCAAGGGCGTGCGCGTGCTCGTCGAGCCCGGTGCCGGGGAGTCGGCGCTGATCCCGGACGCGTTGTTCGCGGATGCCGGGGCGACCGTGACGCCGGACGTGTGGTCGGCGGACGTCGTCGTGAAGGTCGCGCCGCCGACGCCCGAGGAGATCGGACGGCTGGGGGAGTCGTCGCTGCTCGTCGGGTTCCTGGCGCCGCTGTCGTCGCCGGAGACCGCCGTCGCGCTGCGCGACGCGAAGGTGACGGCGTTCGCGATGGAGGCGATCCCGCGGATCTCGCGGGCGCAGTCGATGGACGCGCTGTCGTCGCAGTCCAACGTCGCCGGCTACAAGGCCGTGCTGCTGGGCGCCGACCACGCGACCCGGTTCTTCCCGATGCTGATGACGGCCGCGGGCACGATCCCGCCGGCCAAGGTCCTCGTGCTCGGTATCGGCGTGGCGGGCCTGCAGGCCCTGGCCACCGCCCGGCGCCTGGGCGCCAAGACGACCGGCTACGACGTGCGGCCCGAGACGGCCGAGCAGGTCGAGTCGCTCGGCGCGACCTGGTTGGACCTGGGCATCGACGCGGCCGGCGAGGGTGGCTACGCCCGCGAGCTGACCGAGGAGGAGCGGGCGCAGCAGCAGCAGGCGCTGACCGACGCGACCAAGGGCTTCGACGTCGTCATCACGACGGCGCTGGTGCCCGGACGTCCCGCCCCGCGGCTCGTGACGGCCGAGGCGGTCGAGGGCATGCGCCCCGGCTCCGTCATCGTCGACCTGGCCGGTGAGACCGGCGGCAACTGCGAGCTGACCGAGCCGGGCCAGACCGTGGTCAAGCACGACGTGACGATCGTCTCGCCGGCGAACCTCGCCGCGACGATGCCCGAGCACGCCTCGCAGCTCTACGCCCGCAACGTCCAGGCGCTGATCGAGCTGATGCTCGACACGCCGGAGGGGGCCCAGGAGCCCGTCCTGAAGCTCGATTTCGAGGACGAGATCATCGCCGGCTCGGCGATCACCCGTGATGGGGAGATCGTCCATCCCGGTGCGAAGAAGACCGTCGAGGGAGTCGCCTGATGTCCGTTCAGCTTCTCGCGTCGGCTGCCGCCGAGGGCGGCAGCACGCTGATCACCAACCTCGCGATCCTCGTGCTGAGCGGGTTCGTCGGCTACGCCGTGATCTCGAAGGTGCCCAACACGCTGCACACGCCGCTGATGTCGGGCACGAACGCGATCCACGGGATCGTCGTGCTCGGCGGCCTCGTGCTGCTGGCGACCGGGTCCGATCTGGGCACCGGGACGACGATCATCCTGTTCGTCGCGCTCGTGTTCGGGGCGATCAACGTCGTCGGCGGATTCGTCGTGACCGACCGGATGCTCGACATGTTCAAGCACAAGCCGGAGCCGAAGCAGGATGCGGCGGCCGACTCGAAGGGCGGTAAGTGATGTCTCTGCCGAACCTCTCGGGTGCGTCCGTCGACGCGCTGCCGGTCGCGTCGATCCTGACCGACCCCAACTTCAAGGCGTCGCTGTACATCGTCGCCTTCGCGCTCTTCATCTACGGCCTGTCGGGCCTGACCGGGCCGAAGACCGCCGTGCGCGGCAACCGGATCGCCGGCGTCGGCATGGTCATCGCGGTGATCGCCACGCTGCTGGTCGATCCGTTCAACAACGCGGCGCTGATCGTCGTCGGCCTGGCGATCGGGTTCGCGATCGGCGTGCCTGCGGCGCAGAAGGTCAAGATGACCGCGATGCCGCAGATGGTGGCGATCTTCAACGGCGTCGGTGGTGGCGCGGTCGCGCTGATCGCCTGGGCGGAGTTCCGCACCAGCGGCGGATTCGACACCACACCGACGTACGTCGTGATGTTCGCGCTGTTCTCGGCGATCATCGGATCGATCTCGTTCTGGGGCTCCAACGTCGCGTTCGGCAAGCTGCAGGGCCTGGTCGACGGCGGCTCGCGGTCGTTCGGTCGGCTGCAGCTGCCGATCGAGGCGCTCGTCGGGCTCGCGATCGTCGCCGGGGCGGTGGCGATCACCGCCGGGACCGACGCCGAGCTCGTGATGGTCGGGATCCTCGTGCTCGCCGGGGCCCTGGGCCTGTTGCTCGTGTTCCCGATCGGCGGCGCGGACATGCCGGTCGTGATCTCGCTCCTGAACGCGTTCACCGGTCTGGCCGCGGCCGCCGCCGGCGTGGCGCTGGACAACCAGGCGCTGATCGTCGCCGGCATGATCGTCGGCGCGTCGGGCACGATCCTGACGCAGCAGATGGCGATCGCGATGAACCGCACCATCCTGTCGGTCGTGGCCGGCGGGTTCGGTGGCGACGGTGGCGAGGCGGCGGCCGGTCCGGCCGGGGCCTCGGGGGGCACGGTCCGCTCCACCAGCGCGTCCGACGTGGCCATCCAGATGGCCTACGCGCGCCAGGTCGTCGTCGTGCCGGGGTACGGCATGGCGGTGTCGCAGGCGCAGCATTCGGTCAAGGAGCTGGCCAACCACCTGGAGGCCAAGGGCGTCGAGGTCAAGTACGCCATCCACCCGGTGGCCGGCCGGATGCCGGGGCACATGAACGTCCTCCTCGCCGAGGCCGACGTGCCCTACGACCAGCTCAAGGAGATGGACGACATCAACGGTGAGTTCAAGCGCACCGACGTGTCGCTCGTCATCGGCGCCAACGACGTCACGAACCCCGACGCGCGGAACAAGACCGACAGCCCGATCTACGGGATGCCGATCCTCAACGTCGACGAGTCGCAGTCGACGATCGTGCTCAAGCGCTCGATGAGCTCCGGGTACGCCGGGATCGACAACCCGCTGTTCGTCGATCCCAAGACGAGCATGCTCTTCGGCGACGCCAAGGCGTCCGTCGAGGCGATCACCGAGGAGCTCAAGGCGCTCTGATCGCCGACGCGTGTCGCAGCGGCGGAGGCCGCTGCGACACGCGGATCGCGTCGTCTTCGAGTGGTCGGGGCGCCACGCGAGACCAGCGGGTCGGCCGACCGTCGTGTGGCGACGGTGGAACGACCCGCTGTCGTCCCCGAGTAGGACGGCAAGCCGCGCGGCGTGGATCTGCCGGCCGCGTCACCCGATCCCGGAGATGTGCGAGCGCAGCCGCTGCATTCCGGCGATCCAGCGATCGTAGTCCGACCCCTTCTGGCGGAAGTACTCGAGCACCTCGGGGTGGGTCAGGACGAGGAAGCGCTCCTCGCGTAGGGCGTCGACGGTCATCGCGGCCACGACGTCGGGGGAGAGGATCTCGCCTGCGGCCTTGACGATGCTCGTGGCCAGCGGCTCCATCCCGTCCTCTCCGGGCGCCAGGAGTGGCGTGTCGACGCCCATCGGGCAGATGCAGCTCACGCCGATCCCGCGGTCGCCGTAGGTCACGGCGAGCCACTCGGCGAACGCCACCGCGGCGTGCTTCGTCACCGCATACGGTGCCGAGCCGATCTGGGTGAGCAGCCCGGCGGCCGACGCGGTCGAGAGGAAGTACCCCGATCCGCGCTCCAGCCACTCCGGTACCAGCAGGCGGGCTGCCACCACGTGGGCGCGGACGTTGACCGCGAACGCCTGGTCCCACACCTCGTCGGGCGCCTGCTCGCTCTCGCCGATCCCGATGCCGGCGTTGGCGCAGAACAGGTCCACCGGACCGAATCGCTCGCCGGCCAGCGCGATCGCCCCGGCGATCTCCTCCTCGCGGCCGGCGTCGGCGCCGACGCCGACCACCACGCCACGGCCGGCGTCGACGTCACGCGCGACCGCCGTCGTGGCGTCGGCGTCGAGGTCGGCGATGACGACGCCACGGGCGCCGTCGTCGGCGAGCTTCGCCGCGAGCGCGCGCCCGATGCCGGACGCACCCCCGGTGACGACGACGACCTTGTCCCGCGGATCCATGGCGTCAAGCGTCGCGCATCGGGCGGTCGGCGTGGGGACGGCTCGCTCGTCCCGCCCGTCGGCGGGGCGGCTCGCTCGTCCCGCCCGTCGGCGGGGCGGATCGCTCGTCCCGCCCGTCGGCGGCGCGGCTCGCTCGTCCGCCGACGGGCGCCGGCCGCGGTTCGACGCCGATGGTGTCACCCGGGTCGGTCGGGAACGGACGCCGCGCGCGGCGCTCGGTCGATCGGGAACCGACGGACGCGGACACGTCGCCCGTCTGATCGGGGCGACCACCGATGGCGTCACCCGGCCGATCACGAACGGACGGCGATCACGTCGCTCGGCCCGCGGCGGCGCGCTCCAACTCGGCGACGTCGATGCGCTGCATGCGGAACATCGCCTCCGTCGCCCGCCGGGCGATCTCCGGATCGGGGTCCTTGAAGAGCTCGATCAGTCGCTTGGGTACGACCTGCCACGACAGGCCGTAGCGGTCCTTGAGCCAGCCGCACTGGCTCTCGCGGCCGCCGTCGGCGATCAGCGCGTACCAGTAGTGGTCGACCTCGGCCTGGTCAGCGCACGAGATCTCGAACGACACGGCCTCGTCGAACGTGAACTCCGGTCCGCCGTTGATCCCGACGAACGCCGTGCCGTCGAGCTCGAACTCAACGGTCAGGACGGTGCCCTCGGGGCGGTGACCGTCGGGCCCGTGGTGCGTGACGTCGACGATCCGCGAGTTGGGGAAGATCGCGACGTAGAACTCGGCGGCTTCCAGGGCCTGCGTGTCGAACCAGAGGTTGGGGGTGATGCTCGGCATGGTGGTGCTCCCGGCGTCGATGGGGGTTCGGACCGACGCGCTGCTGCGCGCCGCCTGTCAAGGGTGTTGACGGTGGACGGCGCGCGAACTCATCGGCCGGGGGTCGGGACGGGTCGCGGGATCGCGGGTCGCGGTCGCGGGCCGCATGGCCTCGATCGGGGGATGCGCGGTCCCGGGGTCAGGCGGTCTCGGGGTCGGGCGGTCCCGGGGTCGGGAGGCGTGGCCGGAAGTGGGACGCAGACGTCTCGTTTACGGCCAGGCCTCGGGTCGGGCGGTCCCGGGGTCGGGAGGCGTGGCCGGAACTGGGACGCAGACGTCTCGTTTACGGCCAGGCCTCGGGTCGGGCGGTCCCGGGGTCGGGAGGCGTGGCCGGAAGTGGGACGCAAACGTCTCGTTTCCGGCCAGGCCACGGGTAGCGGCGGGGGCGTGACGATCCGTCGCCTGTGGTCGTCGTGGCCTCGACGCTCCGCGTCCTTGCTCGGTTGCGCAGGGGGGTGGCAGGATCGCGCCATGGGACCCGCCGGCACGCCCTCGCTCGACCGCGAACGGATCCGCGAGCTCATCGCGCGCGAGGAGGCCGTCCTCGACGAGCGCACCGGAGGGTCGGGAGCCCTGTACCACAGGGCCAACCAGGTGCTCTCGGCCGGTGTCGCATCCTCGTACCAGGTGCGCGATCCGTGGCCGATCTACCTCGAGCGCGGCGAGGGCCCCGTCGTCTGGGACGTCGACGGCAACCGGATGTGGGACTTCCACAACGGGTTCGGGTCGATGGTCCAGGGCCACGCGCACCCGGCGATCGGGGCGGCGATCCAGGATCGGTACGCCAAGGGCACGCACTTCGCCGCGCCGACCGAGGACGCGATCGCCGTCGCCGAGGAGCTCGCGCGGCGCTGGGGCCTTCCGCAGTGGCGCTACACGAACTCCGGATCGGAGTCGACGATGGACGCGATCCGGATCGCCCGTGCCTTCACCGGACGCGACACGGTGATGAAGATCTTCGGCAGCTACCACGGTCACCACGACACGGTGATGGTGTCGATCGGCGTCGAG
>JBFWKS010000215.1:0-7562 GCA_050252545.1 Solirubrobacteraceae bacterium | reverse complement strand
CACGTCGCCCGGTGCGAAGCGCGCGTGGGGGAGATCGCCCGCGAGGTGACGATGGCGCTCGCTCCGCGCGGCCCGCGGCTCGACGTCGCCCCGTTCGTCGACGCGATAACGGCATGGATCGACGAAGACCGAGAGCTGCACCTGGCCCGCCTGGAGCTCGAGCTCGCCGCCGTCCGGGAGCCCCGCATCCGCGCGCGGATGACCGACGCCAGTCGGGTGTTCTGGCGGATGTGCGAGCCGCTCGTCCTGGCGCTCGGATCGGCCGATCCCGAGCGCGACGGACGGGCGATGGCAACGATGGTCGACGGACTGCTCATGGACCGGCTCGCGCACGATCCCCCGTCCGACGAGGTCTTCACCGCCGCGCTCGGGCATCTGCTCGAGGGGTGGTCCCCGCGCGACCGCGCGGCGGCGGGCGGGTCCGGAGGTCCGGCGGGCGTCCCCGCCCGCGACCTCTAATTGCGTAAAACTGACCGGGATTGATATATTTCGGTCGTGGCCTTCGCGACCGACCTCCACCAGCATGTCTGGCCTGAGGCGTTCCTCGCCGCGCTGAGCGCGCGGAGCACGGGACCCCGGGCCGTCCGTCGCGCCGACGGCGCGTGGACGCTCTGCCTCGACGGCGAGCCGGATTCGGTCCTCGGCGAGCGGGAGATCTGCCTCCACCGTCGCGACGGCGCCCTGTTCGCGGCCGGGATCGAGCGGGCGCTGCTCGTGCCGCCGCTGGCGATCGGCATCGACGCGCTGGAGCGCGACGAGGCCCGTGGACTGCTCGACGGGTGGCTGTCGGGCGCGCTCGACGCCGGGCCGCGGTTCGGCGCATGGGCGGGCATCGCCGCCGACGCACCGCCATCCGACGTCACGGCGGCCTTGGGGCGCGGCGCTGTGGGCCTGGCACTGCCGGCGACGCGGCTCGCCGACGCCGAGGCGCTCGACCGGAACGGTCCGGTGCTCGAGGCGCTCGAGCGCGCCGGACGGCCGCTGTTCATCCATCCCGGTGCCGTCGCCGCGCCGGCGGGCCGTCGGTCGGCCTCGTGGTGGCCCGCCGTGGCCGACTACCCGGGTCAGCTCCAGCGCGCCTGGGCGACCTGGCTGGACCGCGGTCTCGAGCAGCACCCGTCGCTGCGGGTGGCCTTCGCCGCGCTCGCGGGCGGTGCGCCGCTGCTGCTGGAGCGGCTCGCGGCCCGCGGTGGCCCGGTCGGGTCCGCCGCCGACGAGCGGATCGTCTACGAGACCTCGTCGTTCGGGCCCGCCGCGATCGCCGGCGCCGCGGCGGCCGTCGGTGCCGACCGGATCGGCTTCGGAAGCGACCGGCCCGTCGTCGCGGCGACGGGGCAGCACGTCCCCGACGTTCCCGGCCTGGACCCCGCTGCGCTCACGCGCATCGCGGCCGCCGGACTGCTCGGTGCGCAGGCGGTCCGCGAGGACGAGGGGACCGTGGTCGTTCCGATGCCGGTGGTCGTGTCGGCCCGGGCCACAGGCCCGACACCGGGCGAGCGGTCGACGCCGGGCGCCGTCCCCGACGCCGGCTGGGGCGCGCCCCAGGCCGTGCCGGCCGACGATCCCGGCCGGCGCGCGTCGCCGCTGGTCGCCGTCGAGCCGTCGCCGGTCGACGAGGCGGTCGCGGCGTGAGCGCCTCCGCCCTCGCGACCGGCGTGCCGAGCCTGGCGGGTCTCCTCCCGGCGCCCGGTGACAGCGGCCCGGAGCGGCTCCGCGGTACCGCCGCCGCGATCGCCGCGCGTCCGGTGCACTGGGCGCACCTGGTCCGGCACGACCCCGACGAGCGCGGCTATGCGCTGCTCCACAGCGACGCCGACGTCACGGTGTGGCTGCTGTTCTGGAGTCCCGGGCACGACACCGGATTCCACGACCACGACACGTCGTCGGCGGCGGTCGCCGTCGCGAGCGGGGCCCTCCGCGACGAGCGCCTCGCGGTCCACGGTGATCCGATCGTCCGCGGCCTCCAAGCGGGCGACGTCGTGACGATCGAGCCGAGCGAGATCCACCGGATGCACCACGCCGGCGGCGAGCCCACAGTGTCGGTTCACGTCTACTCGCCGCCATTGCGGCGCACCGGGGCCTACGCGGTGGCCGACGACGGTCGGCTGCTCCGCCACGCCCAGGCGGGCGAGGACGCCCTGGAGCCCGCCACCGCATAGCCCGATGGGGCCGCGGTTCACCGTGGTTCGTTAGGGCGCCCTTGCGTGCAGCGGCCCGGTGGGTTAGGGTACCCGAGTTTCCCGTGGCCGGGCAGGCTGCGGCAGATCGCGCTGCCGTCTCGGTACAATTCCTTCCGTAGGCATCGGACATGCGTCGAGAGCGTGGCTTCAGGGCCACGGGCGTCCCGCGCGGTCACGGTGCCGAAGGATCCGTACCGACACCGTGCCGCTCATCGACGTCTGCCCACTGTCCGCCCTGCCGCCCGGCGCGCGGATCATCCTGGAGCACGACCTCACCGAGATCGTCGTCGTGAACTGCGACGGTGAGATCCTGGCGATCGAGGACCGCTGCAGCCACGACGACGGCCCCCTCGGCGAGGGCCCGCTGGACGTCGCGGCCTGCACCCTCGAGTGCCCGCGACACGGATCGTTGTTCGACCTGCGCACCGGCCGGCCACGGACGCTCCCTGCGTACCAGCCGGTGGACACCTTTCCCGTCGTCGTCGACGGGGACATCATCAAGCTGGAGGTGGACTGATGGCCACGCCCCCCGAGACTCAGATCCCGACGAAGGTCCTCACCGACGAGGAGGCGTCGCTGCGGGACTTCAACGCCGACTACACGGCGAAGTACGGCTTCCACGACGCCGAGAACTACCTCTACAAGGCGCCGAAGGGCATCAATCGCGAGATCGTCGAGAAGATCTCGGAGTTCAAGCAGGAGCCGCAGTGGATGCGGGACTTCCGCCTGAAGGCGCTGGAGTACTTCCTCGCCCGTGAGCAGCCGACCTGGGGCAGCCCGATGCTGGCCGAGGTCGACTACGACGACATCCACTACTTCGTTCGCGCCTCCGAGCGGTCCGAGCGCTCCTGGGACGACGTGCCCGAGGACGTCAAGAAGACGTTCGACCGGCTCGGCATCCCGGAGGCGGAGCGCAAGTTCCTCGCCGGCGTCGGTGCGCAGTACGAGTCCGAGGTCGTCTACCACCAGGTGAACGAGGAGCTCGAGAAGCAGGGCGTCATCTTCACCGACATGGACACGGCCCTCCGTGACCACGAGGACCTCGTCCGCGAGTACTTCGCCACGGTGATCCCGCCGAACGACAACAAGCTCGCCGCACTCAACAGCGCCGTGTGGTCGGGCGGGTCGTTCGTCTACGTGCCGCCGGGCGTGCACGTCGAGATGCCGCTGCAGGCGTACTTCCGGATCAACACCGAGAACATGGGCCAGTTCGAGCGGACGATCATCCTCGCCGACGAGGGCTCCTACGTGCACTACGTCGAGGGCTGCACGGCCCCGACGTACTCGAGCTCGTCGCTGCACTCCGCGGTCGTGGAGCTCATCGCCAAGCCCGGCGCCCGGATCCGGTACACGACGGTCCAGAACTGGTCGAACAACGTCTTCAACCTGGTGACCAAGCGGGCCGTCGCCGAGCGGGACGCGACCGTGGAGTGGGTCGACTGCAACCTCGGCTCCAAGCTGACGATGAAGTACCCCGCCGTCTACCTCATGGGTGAGCGCGCCCACGGCGAGGTCCTGTCGATCGCGTTCGCCGGCCACGGCCAGCACCAGGACGCCGGCGCGAAGATCGTCCACGCCGCGCCGAACACGACGTCGAACATCTTCGCGAAGTCGATCTCCAAGGACGGCGGCCGCTCGAGCTACCGCGGCCTGCTCGAGGTCGGCAAGGGCGCGGTGGGCTCCAAGTCCAAGGTCGTCTGCGACGCCCTGCTCCTGGATCCCGAGTCGCGGACCGACACGTGGCCGACGATCCGGATCGACGAGGACGAGGTCGACATCGGCCACGAGGCGTCGGTGACGAAGGTCGGGGAGGAGCAGCTCTTCTACCTCCAGTCCCACGGCCTCCCCGAGGACGAGGCGGCCAAGCTCATCGTCAACGGCTTCATCGAGCCGATCGTCAAGGAGCTGCCGATGGAGTACGCGGTCGAGATGAACCGGCTCATCGAACTGCAGATGGAGGGCAGCATCGGATGACGGCCACCACGGCTCCTGCCCCCGTCTGGCTCTCCGCCCTCCGCAGCGGTGCCGCCGCGGAGCTCCCCGACGTGCCGATGCCGCAGTTCCGCGGCACGCCGGGCTGGGAGTTCACCGAGATCCCGGAGCTCGACCTCGACGCGTTCCCCACGGCCCAGACCGCCGACGCGTCGATCGTCGGCTCGGTCGTCGACGACGCCCCGCGCGTCTTCGACCACCTGCCCGAGGGCACGATCCGCCTGACGCAGGTCGACCATGCCGTCGTGCCCGAGCCGGCGGTCGTCGGAGGTACGCAGGGCGCTCTCGTGCTGCCGCTGGAGGTCGCCGCGGCCGAGCATCCCGACCTCGTCGAGCCGTACCTCGGCCGGATCGAGACCGCCCGCACGCCGTTCACCGTCCGCAACGACCGGGACTGGACCGGCGGGTACTTCGTCCACGTCCCGCGCGGCGTGCGGTTGGACGCCCCGGTGCTGCTGACGCTGATTCAGGACCAGGCCGGCCGAACGGTTGCGCCCCGCACCCTGATCGTCGTCGAGGACGGGGCGGAGGCCGAGGTCTGGTCGCAGACGGTGTCCTCGTCGCCCGACCTGGAGGCGCTCGTCAACGGGGTCGTAGAGATCCATGTCGGGCAGAACGCCCGGCTGCGGTTCGTCGACGTGCAGGACCTGTCGGAGAAGAGCTGGATCTTCGGGGCGCAGCGCGCCACGATCGAGCGCGACGGCTGGATGGATTGGATCACCCTCGGGCTCGGTGCCGCCAAGGGCAAGGTCTTCCAGGAGACGTCGCTCGACGGTCCGGGTGCCCATGGCCGGGTGACCGGCGGGTACGCCACCCACGGCCGCCAGCACCTCGACTTCGACACGTTCCAGACCCACGCGGCCGTCAACACGACGTCCGACCTGGCCTTCCGCGGGGTGCTCGCCGAGCGCTCCCACGCCGTCTGGCGCGGGATGATCAAGGTCGACGAGGGGGCACAGCGCACCGACGCGTTCCAGGAGTCGCGGAACCTGCTCCTCACGCGCAAGGCGCACGCCGACGCGATCCCGGGCCTGGAGATCTCCGCCGACGACGTGGCCTGCACCCACGCCGCCGCGATCGCGCGGATCGACCCGGAGCAGCTCTTCTACCTGCGCAGCCACGGCCTGCAGGCCAACCTGGCCCGGCGGCTCGTCATCGAGGGGTTCCTCGCCGAGCTCGTCACGCGGTTCGAGGAGGGCCCGATCCGCGAGGCCCTCGGCGAGGTGCTGCAGCGGCGCCTCGAGCGCATCCTCGGCTGAATCCGGCCTTCGGAAGCGGCAGCGCCCCGGACCACTCGGTGATCCGGGGCGCAGAGCGGACGATTGCTGTGCCTTGTTGCAGTGCCCCGCACGGCTTTGGAGCCCTCGCTCCGGGTCACTGGGGGCAGTGACCCGGAGCGCCTGGTGCGTTGGACGGGATCCGGTGCGGGACGGGCCACGGTCTCTTGACGAAACCGCGACTACGACCTTTATGCCGCACCCGGCGCGGCTCGTGGGGTGGCTCTCACACGGTCCTCATGGTTCGTGAGCCGATCATGAGAGTCGCGGCCACCGGCGCGCCGTCATCGCGCCGACTGTCAGGATGGAGGGCGCGTGTAGGCGTGCTGCCTCCCGTCCGTCTCCGCCATGTCCCGTGTCCAGAACCTCCTCGTCGTCGCGCTCCTGGCGGTGGCCGTCGCGTTCGGGTCGACCATCCCGGCCACGTCCTCGGCGTCGTCCGACACGGTGACGCTCACCAAGATCGCCAAGTCGAAGTCGAAGAAGGCCAAGAAGAAGCGCGGCAAGACGCAGAACCGCAGCCGCTCCCGCAGCGGGGTGCGGCTCAACGGCAGCGACCGCAACGATCGCCTGACCGGTGGCCGGGGGAACGACACGATCATCGGACGGGGCGGCAACGACCGGCTCTCCGGCGGTGCCGGCAACGACCTCATCGTCGGTGACGCCGGCAACGACCGGATCGACGGCGGTGCGGGCAACGACACGCTCCTCGGCGGGGCGGGCAACGATCGCATCGACGGTGGTCGGGGACGGGACACCATCGCGGCGGGCTCGGGCAACGACCGGGTCGACGTCCGCGACGGCGAGCGCGATCGCGTGAGCTGCGGGCCCGGTCGGGACACGGTCTTCGCCGACCGTCACGACGTCATAGACCGCGACTGTGAACGCGCCCAGCGCCGCTGATCGTCCCACCACGCGGCCGGTCGTCCTGCTCGTCGACGACGACGACGCGATCCGCCGTACGCTCGCCGTCGGCCTGGAGCTGGAGGGGTTCTCGGTCGTGCCCGCGTCCGGGGGTCGTGCGGCGCTGGCGGCCATGACGACCGTCCGCCCGGCAGCGGTCCTCCTCGATCTCACGATGCCGGACCTGGACGGGCTCGAGGTGTTGCGACGGCTGCGGGCGGCAGGCGACGACGTTCCGGTGTGCGTGCTGTCGGCACGCGACGACGTCGACGACCGGGTGCTGGGCCTGCAGGCTGGAGCGGACGACTACGTCGTCAAGCCGTTCGCCCTGGAGGAGGTCGCCGCCCGGCTGCACGCGCTGCTCCGGCGTCGCGCGCCCGGCGAGGAGCAGCGTCTGCAGATCGGCGACATCGAGCTGGACCCGCTGGGCCACACCGCCCGCCGCGGCGGGCGCAACCTGGACCTGACGGCCCGCGAGTTCACGCTCCTGCACCTGTTCCTGCGCAACCCGGGCATCGTGCTCGAGCGGTCGGTCCTCCACGAGGAGGTCTGGGGCTACACGTTCGATCCCGGGACGAACATCGCGGACGTCTTCATCGGCTACCTGCGCCGCAAGCTCGAGGCGGACGGTGAGCCCCGGGTCCTGCACACCGTGCGTGGCGTCGGGTTCGTCCTGCGCCCGTGACGACGGCGCCGTCGGCCGTCGATGACGGTCGCCGCCGACCCGCACCACGTACCCTGCGGCCGTGCGCCTGGGCAACCTCCGCAGCCGGCTGACCCTCGGCGTCATCGTCGTCCTGACCGCGGTCATCGTCGCCGGTGGGCTGATCGTCGCGCGGGACGTCGACCGCGCCGAGCGCGGCAACCTCGACGACCGGCTGCGGCGGACGGCCGAGCTCACCGACACGACCGCGCTGGCGGCCGTCGACAACGCGGTCCCCGAGCGCGACCGCCGCCTCGACCAGGTGCTGCGCGCGACCGGGAGCGGGATCTACGTCAGCGTCGGTGGGGTGATCTCCTACGACGCCGGGGTCCGCCGGGACGGACTGGAGCCCGGCGCCGAGCTGCGCACGCCGCTCGGGTTCTCGGACATGGAGGTCGGTGGCGAGCGGATCCGCGTGTTCACGAAGACCCTGCGGGCAGACGACCTCGGGAGCCTGTCCCGGCTGCAGGTCACGACGAGCCTCCAACCGGTGAGCGATCGCCGCCA
>JBFWKS010000214.1:0-7597 GCA_050252545.1 Solirubrobacteraceae bacterium | reverse complement strand
GGTCCGGCGCCGCGACCACGCCTCCAGCTGCTCGCGCTCGTCATCGGTGAGCGAAACCGGGGCGGCTGCAGGACCGGGCACCCCCACATCCTACAACCGCCCAACAACTAATGACTCAGGACACTAGGTGGGCCTGGTCGGCGAACCCGTGCTCGACAGCGAGGCGGCCCAGAGACGCCGTACCCAGGCGGTTGCGCACCGACTCCAGCCGGATCAGGCGTGCGGCGAGCTTGGGGCCGGCCCCGACGTCCTCGACGAACCGGGCGGCCAGGTGACGGCGCGAGCAACCCAGCGCGTCGGCGAGCGCGTCGACGCGAAGCGTGCCGCGGCTGGCGCGCAACAGCGTCCACGCGCGCTCGACGTCCGGCCGGGCCGGCGCGGCACGGGCGGCCAGGCGCAGCAGCGTCTCGTCGAGGATCGCGAACCGCTCGGCGCTGTCGGCCGCGCCGTGCAGGCGGTCGGCCAGGCGCGCAGCGTCGGCGCCGAGCAGGACGTCCAGGTCGACGGTCTGCTCGGCGAGGGCCCCGGCGGGCACGCCGAACAGCCGGCGCACCGCGGGCGGCTCCAGATCGAACTGGACCGCCCGGCTCGATCCTTCGTGGCGGACCCGGACCGGCCGCGCGTAGATCCCGCCGACGAACGATCCGAACCGCCCGCCCTCGACCGTCCAGCCGGCGTCGAGGTCGACGATGACGACGATCCCGCGGCCCGGCACCTCGCCGGTCTCGCACGGCGCGTCGGTCCGCTGGGCGAAGTCGGCGTAGCGCCCGACGACGCCCGCCAGTCGCGGATCGGGCGCACGGCGCTCGAGGCGCATCATCGTTCGAGCCTAGCGCCGGATGGCGTCGACGTCGGGGGCGGTGCCGGGACTCCGGCCGTCGCGCCGCCGCCCGGGCCACGGGGTGCGCCTTCGTCCCCGCTCTACGTGGACGAACCGGCACCCCGTCGTGTGCGGCCTACTGCGGCGTCATCCGGATCGCACCATCGAGGCGGATGACCTCGCCGTTGAGGAGCGGGTTGCCGACGATGTGGGCGGCGAGGTCGGCGTACTCGGACGTCTTGCCCAGCCGCGGCGGGAACGGCACCTGCTTGCCGAGCGAGTCCTTGGCCTCCTGCGGCAGCGACGCCAGCAGCGGCGTGTCGAACAGCCCGGGGGCGATCGTGACGTTGCGGATGCCGTAGCGCGCGAGGTCTCGGGCGACCGGCAGCGTCGTGCCGACGATCGCGCCCTTGGACGCCGAGTAGCCGACCTGCCCGATCTGACCGTCGAAGGCGGCGACCGACGCGGTGTTGACGAGTACGCCGCGCTCGCCGTCCTCGTTCGGGTCGTTGGCGGCCATCGACTCGGCCGCCAACCGCTGGATGTTGAACGTGCCGTAGAGGTTCACCTCGATGACCCGCCGGAAGGCGTCGAGCGGGTGCGGCCCCTTCTTGTGGTGGTACGTCTGCTGGGCGGACCCGATCCCGGCGCACGACACGGCCGCGACGAGCGGTCCCGCCTCGGCCGCGGCGGCCACCGCGGTACGCACCTGCTCCTCGTCGGTGACGTCGGTGCGGACGAACTGGACGCGAGCGCCGAGCTCGTCGGCGAGCGCCTTGCCCCGCTCGTCCTGGACGTCGGCGATGGTGATGTAGCCGCCGTCGGCGTGGAGTCGACGTACCGTCGCCTCGCCGAGCCCCGACGCCCCGCCGCTGACCAGTGCGCTGTTGCCTTCGATCTGAGACATGCGCGCACCCTAGCGCGTGGATTGGCTGGCCAGCCAGCCGATGGTCAGCGCACGCCCGGTCCGGACCGCCGCCGCGGTTCGCGACCGGCCGGCTGCTGCGGCGGGAGGAGGTCCTCCGGGACCGCCATCGGCCGCACGACGGGCTCGGCCGCGGTCAGCTCGACCCGGTCGCCCTCGTGCTCGAACGCGATCGTCAGCGGTCGCTCCGGGTCCTCGTCCACGTGCCCGGGCCGTGGCGCGAGCGTGTACGTCGCCCGTTCGCGCTCGATCTCCACGCCGATCCGGTGGCCGTGCCAGCGCAGCGGGAACGCGATCCGGCTCAGGCCCCCGGGAAGCCGCGGGCGGAACGACAGTCGCCCGTCGTGATCGCGCAGGCCCCCGAACCCGAACAGCACCGCGCTGAGCGTGCCGCCCAACGACGCGATGTGCAGGCCGTCGCCGACGTTCCCCTTGAGGTCGTGGAGGTCGGTGAACGCGCCCTCGGCCAGGTAGTCGTACGCCAGGTCGACATGCCCGATCTCGGCCGCGACGATCGACTGCACGCACGCCGACAGCGACGAGTCACGGACCGTCACGCCCTCGTAGTACTCGAAGTTCCGTCGCTTCTGCTCGTCGTCGAACGCGTCGCCGCGGACGAACAGCGCCATCACCAGGTCGGGCTGCTTGACGACCTGGCGGCGGTACAGCTGCAGGTAGGGATGGTGCAGCAGCAGCGGGTACTGCTCGCGCGGCGTGCCCTCGAAGTCCCACCGCTCGTGGGTCAGGAAGTCCTGGTCCTGGGGGTGGATCCCGAGCCGCTCGTCGAAGGGGACGTGCATCGTCGTGGCCGCGACCCGCCATGCGGCGATCTCGTCCTCGCGCACGCCGAACTGCAGCGCGACGTCGATGTGGCGCTCCGCCGCGGACGCCGCCGCCTCGAGGTTCATCTGCGCCATCAGGTTGGTGTAGACGTTGTTGTCGACCAGCGCGCTGTACTCGTCCGGTCCCGTCACTCCGTCGATCCGGAACCGTCCATCGAACCCGTGATGGCCGAGGCTCGCCCACAGGCGTGCGGTCTCGACGAGGAGCTCGACGCCGTGCTCGCGCTCGAACTCCTCGTCGCCCGTGGCGTCGACGTAGCGCCGCACCGCGTGGGCGATCGACGCGTTGACGTGGAACGCCGCCGAGCCGGCCGGCCAGTAGCCGGAGCACTCCTCGCCGTGGATCGTCCGCCACGGGAACGCCGCACCCTGCAGCCCCATCTCGGTCGCGCGCTCACGGGCCTGCACGAGCGTGCGGTGACGCCACAGCAGCTGGTCGCGCACGAGCGCCGGCTTGGTGTACGTCAACGGCGGCAGGACGAAGCTCTCGGTGTCCCAGAACGCGTGGCCGTCGTATCCGGTCCCGGTCAGCCCCTTGGCCCCGACCGCCCGCGTCTCGGCGCGCGCCGACGCCTGCAGGAGCGAGAACGACGCGAACCGCAGCGCCTGCTGCAGCTCGGTGTCGCCGTCGACCTGCACGTCGGCGGTCCGCCAGTACTCGTCGAGGTAGCGGCGCTGACCGCGCAGCAGGCCGTCGAACCCCTCGGCCATCGCGTTCTCGAGGCTCGCGTCGACCTGGTCCCGTAGCCACTCCATCGACTGGCGACCCGACCAGTGGTAGGCCAGGTACTTGACGACCCGGAGCGGCCGGCCCGGCTTGAGCAGGACCGAGATCGTGACGCGACCGAGGTCGGGGTCGACCTGGGTGAGCGTCGTCGGATCACCACCGTCGTCGCCGACGTGGATCTCGTGGTCCATTCCCGACGCGAGCGCCAGCTGCGACCGGCGCGTGCGGTGGCCGAGCACCACGCGCAGCTCGTGGCGGGTGAAGAGCTCGCTCTCCAGCACCTGGCCGAGCGCGGCCGCCTTGCGGGGGTCGCGCGACTCCGCCTCCTGCGCCTGATTGGCGAGCAGGTTGGACTGCAACGCGATCCGCAGCGGGGTCTCGAGCGCCTCGACCTCGTACTGGATCGCGGCGACGCTGCGCTGGGGGAACGAGACCAGCCGCTTGCTCGTCACCCGAACCCGGCGACCGGCCTGCGACCGCCACACCAGCGACCGCGACAGCGACCCCTCGCGGAAGTCCAGGAACCGCTCGTGCTCCTCCAGGCGGCCGCGGTGCACGTCGAGTGGCTCGTCCTCCACCAGCAGCCGCAGGAGCTTGCCGTCGGTGACGTTGATCAGCGACTGGCCGGCCTCGGCGAACCCGTAGCCGCTCTCGCCGTAGGCCAGCGGGTAGGACTCGAAGAACCCGCTCAGGTACGTGCCCGAGGCGGTCCGCGGCTCGCCCTCGTCGAGGTTGCCGCGCAGGCCGAGGTGCCCGTTGGCGACGGTGAACACCGACTCGGCCTGGGCGAGCGTCAGCAGGTCGATGCCGCTCTCGCGGATGCCCCACGGCTCGATCGTCGAGGCGAAGTTGCGCGTCATCGTGTGGGGGCTCCCGGGACGGACGGACGGTGCAGGCGATCGAGGTCGGTGACGACGATGTCGGCGCCGGCGGCACGGAGCGCCTCGGCCTGGCCGGTGCGATCGACACCGACGACGGTCCGGAACGCGCCCGCGCGACCGGCGGCGACCCCGGCGATCGCGTCCTCGAACACGACGGCGGTGCCGGGCCCCTCGCCGAGGTCGGACGCCGCGGCCAGGTACCCGTCGGGGGCGGGCTTGCCGCGTAGGCCGCGGGGGGCGAGGGACCGTCCGTCGACGACGACGTCGAACCGATCACGGATCCCGGCCGCCGCGAGGATCGCCTCGGCGTTGGCGCTCGACGACACGACCGCCGTGCCCAGCCCGGCGGCACGGACGGCGTCGACGAACGCGATCGAACCGGGGTAGACGTCGACGGTGCCGGCGGCCAGCAGCTCCTGCACGTAGCCGTTCTTGCGGTCGCCGAGCGTCCGCACGGTCCAGGTCGACGGGTCGTCGGGGTCGTCGGCCGGCGCCGCGCCCGTCCCCGACCACCCCGGAACGTCACCCTCCGGCAGGGTGATCCCGCGCGATGCGAGGAACGCCCGCACGCCGTCGTACCGTGGCTTGCCGTCGACGTGACGGTGGTAGTCCGCCTCGACGTCGAACGGCACGAACGGGATGCCGTCGCGGGCGGCGATACCGCGCAGCGCGTCGTCGAACATCCGCTTCCATGCACTCGCGTGCAGGCGCGCGGTGTCGGTCAGCACGCCATCCATGTCGAACAGGAACGCGCGCAGCCCGTCGGGGAGGGCGACATCGGACGCCATCAGGCGACGTCCTCCCGCAGCGCCTCGATGATCCGCTCCAGGCCGTCGACCCAGTCGGTGCCGAGGGTCAGCGTCGTCGTCGCGCGGCCGCGCTCGGTCAGCGCACGGACGTCGCCGTCGGCCTGGGCGGCGAGCAGCTCGCCGAACCCGAACGGCGATCCGGGGATCGGCCGGTGCGCTCGCGGATCGTGGCGCAGGAAGAGGAACCGGCCACGGGCGGGGCCGCCCTTGTGCAGCTGGCCCGTCGAGTGCAGGTAGCGCGGTCCGAACCCCGTCGTGATCGCGGCGTCGGTGTGCCGGGCGAGCGCCTCGCGCAGCCGCTCCAGCAGGGCGATCGCGGTGTTGCTCGACGGCAGGTAGGCGAGGATCGCCAGGTAGTCCGGCGCGGCCAGGCCGTCGACCGTGGCGAGGATCGAGTCGCGGTCCACGGGGGGGAGGGCGGGGGGCCTGCGGCGGTCGTGCCGGCCGTTGCCGTCCAGCGCCGTGCGCGCGGCGTCCTTGGCCGCCTGCACGTCGGGCTGGTTGAACGGGTTGAGCTCCAGGGCCCAGCCGGCGACGGCGGTCGCGACCTCGCAGGTGACGAACGCCGACCCGAGCATGGCGTCGCCATCGGCCGCGGAAAGGTCGAGAGTGAGCGTCGGCACGTCGTCGTCGGGGGCGTCGCCCGGGCCACAGACGATCCGGAGCCGCAGCCGATCGTCGGCCTCGCGGTCGGGCCGCAGCGTCGGGCTGATGATCGGCAGCAACCCGACACCGCCCTTGCCGGTCGACTCGGCGACCAGTTGCTCGAACCAGAGACCGAACCACGACAGTCGCGGATCGGGGCACTCGACGAGGATCTTGTCGCGCCCGCCGCGGGCGAGGGCGGCGAGCGCCAGGCCGAGCCGCACGCCTGCGTCGTCGATCCCGGTCTCGCGGAGCGACGCGAGGGCGTCGCGGCCACCGGCCGCCATGGCGGCGACGTCCAGGCCCAGCAACGCCGCCGGCACGGTCCCGAACGGCGACAGCGCGCTGTACCGGCCGCCGATCGTCGGGTCCCCGTGGATGATCTGGCGGAACCCCGCGTCGGTCGCGAGCTGCTCGAGGCCGGACCCGGGGTCGGTGATCGCGACGTACCGTCGCCCCTCGGGGCGGGCGTCGCGGAAGTGGGCCAGCAGCGACAGGGTCTCGACGGTGCCCCCGGACTTCGTCGCGACGACCACCAGGGTGCGATCGGGATCGACGGCGGCGTCGACGCTCGCCACCGCGTCGGGGTCGGTCGAATCCAGCAGCCGCAGGCGCAGCCCGCCGGTGGCGCGCTCCGGATCGGCGGTCCGCCAGCGCCAGAGCACCAACGGCGCGAGCGACGATCCGCCCATGCCGAGCAGGAGCAGGTCGGTGAACCCGTCCTCACGTGCGCGGGACGCGAGCTCCAGCAGGTCGTCGGCGGCCTCGGCGGCCGACTCGGGCGCATCGAGCCAGCCGAGCCGGTCCGCGATCTCGGGGGTTCCGGGTGGGCCCCACAGCGTCGCGTCGCGCTCCAGCAGGCGCTCGGGCACGCGGGCCTCGGTGGCACGGGCGACGAGCGAGTCCAGGGCCCCGGGGTCCGGGACGGCGGTCGTGAGCGTGGCGCGGGTCATCGGGTCTCCGGTCTCGGCGGACGGCAGGGCGGGTCGGGGTCGGCGGGCGGTCGTGTCGCGGGCGAGGTTCGCACATCGGGAGCGGTTCGCCGAGCAACGGCCGCGTCGTCGTGTGCGCCGTTCGCGAATCCGGTTGAATCGCGTGCACGTGATCGTCGTGACCCCGATCTTCCTGCTCGCCCTCCTCGGGTGCTCGGTGGCACTCGCGCGTCTGCGGATTCGCGGTGGTGCGCGCATCGGGCGTTGGCGGGTCGGACGGCTCGTCGACCACACCGGTCGCGACGCCGCGTCGGGCACGGTGTACTCGATCCAGACGGCGACGCTCGTCACGACGACGGAGCAGCTCGAGGCCGTGTGGTCGCCGATGCACCTCGAGCGTCTGGCGCGATCGTACTGGAGCTACATGGAGCGGTTCTCGCTCGGGCTGGTCCGCGTGACCTACGACGATCGCGGCCGCTACGTGTGCCTCATGTCGCGCCGCATCGTGCTGCTGGGGTTCAGTGAGCCCGAGTACGAGTTCGGCCGGACGCAGGGCCTGGTGCGCTGGCCGATCACCCGCGGGCTGCTCGTGTCGCGCCGCGGACGTGACCGCGGATGGCTGGAGATCGAGGTCCACCGCCGCGACGGGATCGGGGAGCGGAAGGGTCGCGACGGCGCGCCGGCGCAGCCGCTGAGCCAGATCTACGTCGAGATCGAGGTGTCGCAGTTCGCCCCGGCGATGAACTCCGGCATCGCGTACTGGGTGTACAAGAACACCCAGTCGCGCTACCACGTGCTGCTCGCCTACGGGTTCATCCGCTCGCTGGCGGCGAACCCGCTGGAGGCGTCGGTCGTCGGGCGGTTCGCGCCGCGACTGCCGATGGTCGAGGGCGACGGGCCCGCACCCGAGCGGGTGCCCAGCGCCCGCGGTCGGTCGTAGGGCCCGCGGGCCCTGGTCGCCGGTCCTAGGAGATCGCGAAGCCCGGACCGGCGCCCGGCATCGCGGCCAGCTTCTC
>JBFWKS010000213.1:0-7643 GCA_050252545.1 Solirubrobacteraceae bacterium | reverse complement strand
AGCCCGGAGATCAGCAGGAGGTCCAGCAGCCGGTCGAGGACCGCCTCCTGGCCCGGGGCGTCACGCGCGATCTCGTCGGCGAGGAGCGGCACGAGCGGCGACGACCAGCCATCGGCGGGAAGGAGGATCAGGTCGGGCAACGCGGCGAGGATCCGCTGGCTGATCGCGCCCGCGTCCTCGTACGTTCCGGTCAGGAGCACCGTCTCGCCGTCGGCCCGGGCTCCCCAGGTCCGCACGCCGAGCGTGAACCGCTCGGCGAGATCCTCACCGTCGAGCGTCTGGCAGCGCTGACCGGGGTGGATGAGGACCCGCGGTGCGGTCCCGGGTGCGTCGGCGACGTCGTACGGCTCCCGGCAGCTGACGATCGCGACGTCACCGACGCCCATCCTCACGGGATCGCGTCCGGGGACCGCCACCCATGCCCCGCCGCGGACGACCGCCATCACCGTCAGCGGCGCTTCGTCCTGGATCCGCAGGCACCACGGCGGGTCGTGCACCGACCGCAGCAGGAACGCGCCGCGGGCACGGGGCCCGTCGAGCAGGCCGGCGATGGCGTCCATGACCCGACGGTAGACGATCGCGTATGTGATTGCGAGGCGTGGCCATGGAACGTCTCGATGGATCGCGGTTGACTGGCGGTATGCCCCACGACGCTCCCTCCACCGATGACCTCGTCCTCGTCCTCGGCGCCACCGGCAAGACCGGTCGCCGCGTGGCCGACGCGCTCGCCGACCGCGGCGTGGCCGTCCGTCGCGGCTCCCGTCGCGGCGCGCCGCCGTTCGACTGGGACGACCCGACCGGCTGGCCCAGTGCCCTCGCCGGCGTCGACGCGGTCTACCTGACCTTCCAGCCCGACCTGGCGATCCCCGGCACCGCCGGCGTCATCCGGGCGTTCGTCGACCGGTCCGTCACGGCGGGTGTCCGCCGGATCGTCCTGCTGTCCGGACGCGGCGAGCCCGAGGCCCAGCGCTGCGAGGAGGTGGTGCAGGAGTCCGGGCTCGCCACCACCATCGTGCGCTGCAGCTGGTTCGCCCAGAACTTCAGCGAGGACTTCCTGGCCCAGGGGGTCCTGGACGGCGAGATCGTGCTGCCCGCCCGCGACGTTCCCGAGCCGTTCGTCGACGTCGACGACATCGCCGAGGTCGTCGTGGCCGCGCTCACCGAGCCCGGCCACGACGGTCGCCTCTACGAGCTGACCGGGCCGCGCCTGTTGACCTTCTCCGACGTCGCGGCCGAGCTCTCCGCCGCCACCGGGCGGACGATCGGGTTCCGGTCGGTCGGCGCCGACGCGTTCGCGGCGATGATGCGGGACCAGGGCGTGCGCGAGGACGTGACGACGGGGCTCCTGCACCTGTTCGAGGAGGTGCTCGACGGCCGGAGCGCCTGGCTCGCTGACGGCGTGCGCGAGGCGCTCGGACGTCCGGCCCGCGACTTCGCCGCCTACGCACGGCGGACGGCGGCGTCCGGCGTGTGGGATCGCGGAGCGGCGGACGGGACCGCAGGGCAGGGAGCGACGGAGCCCGGGAGCCGCGACCAGCAGCCCGAGGGGGTCGAGGTCCGATGAGCGACGGCCTGGTCGACGCGGTGACGGTGGCGACGCTCGTCGGGGCGGGCGTCGTCGGCGGCGTGTTCTACGCGTTCTCGGCGTTCGTGATGCAGGGACTGCGAGCACTGCCGCCCGCGGACGGGATCCGGGCGATGCAGGCGCTCAACGTCGCCGCGCCCGGTCCGCGACTGGTCGTCGCCATGACCGGCACGCTGCTGCTGGCGTTCGCGCTGATCGTCGTCGCGGCCACCGGCTCGGCGGGCGCGACCGGCTGGCGGATCGGCGGGGCGATCGCCTACGTGGCGTCGTTCGTCATCACGCCGGCGTTCCACATCCCGCGCAACGATGCGCTCGATCGGCTCGACCCCGAGAGTCCCGGGGCCGCCGACCACTGGACGACCTACGTCCACGAGTGGACGCTCGGCAACCACGTTCGTGGCGGCCTCTCGATCATCGCCTGCGCCGGACTGGCGGTGGCGCTCGTGGCGGCCTGAGGGTGCCTATCGGCCGGCACGGGGGTCGAACCCGGTCTGGGTCGGCGCCGTGACGCCCGCCGCGGCCGTCGGCGCACTACCCTGGATCGCCGATGTCGCTGACGGTGATCAAGCTCGGCTCGAGCGTCGTCGCCGACGACGACGGGGTGCTGCGGCGCGACGGCCTGGCCACGCTCTGCCGGGCGGTCGCCGACGCCCGGGGCGAGGACCGGCGGTTCGTGCTCGTCTCCAGCGGGGCGATCGCCCGCGGCGTCGAGGCGCTCGGGTTGCCCTCGCGGCCGACGGGCATCGACGCGCTCCAGGCCGCCAGCGCCGTGGGCCAGGGCCGCCTCTTCCGCGAGTGGGACGACCTGTTCGCCGCCCACGGCGTGCTCGCGGCGCAGGTCCTGCTGACGCTCTACGACCTGGGCGATCGCGAGGCGTTCGTCAACGCCCGGGCCACCCTGGCCCGGTTGCTGACGTTCGACGCGATCCCGGTCATCAACGAGAACGACACCACGACCACCGACGAGATCTCCTTCGGCGACAACGACCTGCTGGCCGCCCAGGTGGCGATCATGCTCGGGGCCTCGCGGCTCGTCCTGCTGACGTCCACCGACGGGCTCTTCACCGCCGACCCCCGCACCGATCCGGACGCCCGGCTCGTGACGGAGGTCGCCGACGCGGCACGGGCACTGATCGAGCACGACGTCGGCACGACGACGTCGTCGCTGGGGACCGGCGGGATGCGCAGCAAGGTCCTGGCCGCCGAGATGGCCGCCGCCGCGGGGATCCCGACCGTCGTCGCGAACGGCCTGCGCCCGGACGCGCTGCGGCGGGTCGTGGCGGGGGAGGCCGAGGGCACGCGGTTCCACGCCGGGGAGCCCCGGTTCTCGAGCTTCAAGCTCTGGTTGCGCTACGCCAAGCCCGCGCAGGGCGCGATCGCGGTCGACGAGGGTGCCGCGCGGGCGCTGACCGTGGGCGAGACGTCGCTGCTGCCGGTCGGCGTGGTCGCCGTCACCGGCAACTTCAAGGTCGGTGACGCGGTCGAGATCGTCTGCGAGGGACGGACGCTCGGCAAGGGGATCTCCGGCTACGCGTCCGGCGGCCTGCGGCGCGTCATGGGCGAGCGGACCGGCCGGATCCGCGAGCTGCTGCCGCAGTCGCCGGCCGAGGCGATCCACCGCGACCGGCTGGTCCTCTACTGATCGTCCCCCGCGACGCCGATCGCGGGGGGTACGCGGAGCTCGGCTACCCCGCCTCGTCGCCGGCGTCGTGGACGAGCAGGGCGACCTGGACGCGGTTGTCGAGGTCGAGCTTCTGCATCACCCGCGACACGTGCGCCTTGACCGTCGCGACGCTCATGAACAGCTGCTCGGCGATGTCGGCGTTCGCGAGGCCGCGCCGCAGCGCCTCGGCGACCTCGCGCTCACGGTCGGTCAGCTCGGCGAGCCGTGCGCGCGCGGCGCGCCGGCGGTCACCGGCGGGACTCGCGGCGACGTGGTCGACGATCCGGCGGGTGACGGCTGGGGAGAGCATCGCCTCGCCGTCGGCGACGAGCCGGATCGCCCGCACGATGTCGGCGGGCGGCGTGTCCTTGAGCAGGAACCCGGCCGCGCCGGCACGCAACGCCTCGACGACCTGGCCGTCGATGTTGAGCGTCGTCAGGACGATGACCTCGGGCACGTCGCCACCGGTTCGGGAGCGCAGCTCACGGGTGGCGCGCAGCCCGTCGACGCGCGGCATCCGGATGTCCATGAGCACGACGTCGGGTCGATGCTCGGCGACGGCGCGGGGGACCTCGTCGCCGTCCTCGGCCTCGGCCACCACCCGCAGCCCGTCGGCGCCGTCGAGCATCATCGACAGGGCGCTGCGCACGAGCGGATCGTCGTCGACGAGCAGGACCCGGATCGGGGAGCCGTCGGCGTCGGTCATTCCGGCCACGGCAGCCATGCTCGCAGGCGGAACCCGCCGTCCGGCGTCGGGCCGTGCTCCAGCCGTCCCCCGGCGAGGACCACCCGCTCGCCGAGCCCGACGATGCCCGTCCCGGCCCCGGGCAGCGGTGGTCCATCGGGCGGACGGACCGGTGCCGGGTTGGCGACCGCGACGATGAGCCCGTCGTCGGGACCACCCTCCAGGGTGACCGTCACCGTCGTGCCGGTGGCGTGCTTGCGGGCGTTCGTCAGGCCCTCCTGCACGATCCGGTAGGCGTTGCGGCCGAGTGCGTCGGGCACGTCGTCGATCCGCGCCACCGCGATCCGGTCGTGCACGCGCGTGCCGGTGGCCCGCGACTCCTCCAGCAGTGCGGGCAGATCACGCACCGTCGGCTGCGGCCTCGTCGGGTCGTCCATGTCGCGGTCGCGCAGCACGCCGATCACGCCGCGCAGGTCCTCCAGCGCCTGGTGGGCGCTCTGGCGGATCACCCCGGCGGCGCGGGCCACCTCGTCCGGGGTCGCGTCGCGGCGGAACTCCAATGCTCCGGCGTGCATCGACAGCAACGAGATCCGGTGGGCGAGCACGTCGTGCATCTCGCGGGCGATCCGGGCACGCTCGTCGGCCCGTGCCCCGTCGGCGCGCAGCTCCTGCTCGGCCTCGGCCCGCTCGACCCGTCCTCGCAGCGACGCGACGAGCTGCCGCCGCGCCCGGATGAACATGCCCCATGCGGCGAGCATTCCGAGGACCGTCACGATCGTGATCACCGACGCCAGGTACGGCACCTCGGGATCGGGGTGGACCTCGATGTACGCGAACGCCGACGCCATGGTCAGCGCCGTGACGGTGAGCGTGATCGCGGCCTCGCGGTGGACGGCGAGGGTGAAGATCGCCACCACGCCCGAACCGGCCGCCGCCGATCCGAACGTGCCGATGACGACGTGGACGAGCGCCAGCGCGACCGGCCACCGGCGCCGCCACCAGAGCGCCAGGCACATCACGGCGCCGACGATCACGTCGACCGTGGCGAGCAGGGCGCGGTCCGCACCGTGGTCGTAGGTGGTCACGAACGAGTACGCGCCGAACCCGACCGCGCAGAGGAACAGGACGACGTCGACGCTCCAGTCGCGGCGACTGCGGGGCGGGGGAGGAGCGCTCGGTGCGGTCCATGCGGCCCACAGGCGCGAGACGCGGGACGGGCGCGGCGTGTCGACGACGAGGGCGATGCGGGCAGCGTACGGTCCGGTCGGCCGGGGGGCCACGGCCGAAGGTCGACGCGGGCGTAGACCGAAGACGGATGTGCCGACGGCGCCGGCCTGGCAGCCTGTGCGGCCATGATCGACGTCTCCGGACTGACGAAGCGCTACGGCGCCCACACCGCGGTGCAGGACGTGAGCTTCAGCTGCGAGCCCGGCACGGTCACGGGATTCCTCGGGCCGAACGGCGCCGGCAAGTCGACGACGATGCGGATGGTGTGCGGGCTGACCGTGCCGAGCGCGGGGACGTCGACGGTCGTCGGCACGTCCTACTTGGACCTCGGCAACCCCGGACGCGAGGTCGGCGTCCTGCTCGACGCGTCCGCCCAGCACGCCGGCCGGACGGGCCGCGAGATCCTGACGCTCGCCGCGATGGTCCTCGGCGTCGACCGCGGACGCGTCGACGCGATGCTCGAGCAGGTCGGGCTGGCCGGCAAGGCCGCCGGGCGCCGGGTCGGCGACTACTCGCTCGGCATGCGCCAGCGGCTCGGGATCGCCCAGGCGCTGATCGGCGACCCGCAGGTGCTGATCCTCGACGAGCCCGCCAACGGCCTCGACCCGGAGGGGATCGCGTGGATGCGCCGCCTGCTGCGGGACTTCGCCGATCGCGGCGGAACCGTCCTGCTGTCGTCCCACCTGCTCAACGAGGTCGAGGCGGTCGCCGACCGCCTCGTCGTCATCGCGGCGGGGCGGATCGTCGCCGACGGCACGAAGGCCGAGCTGCTGCGCGGCGCCGGCACCCGCGTCAGGGCCACCGACCACGCCGCGCTGCGTCGTGCGATCGAGGCCGCCGGCCTGGCGTCGGAGACGATCGGCGACGGCGTCGAGCTCGTCGCCACCGACGAGACCGAGGTCGTCGGCCGGCTCGCGCTCGACGCCGGGATCGTCCTGCTCGAGCTGCGGCCCGCCGACGGCGCCGGACTCGAGCACCTCTTCCTGTCCCTCACCTCCGGGGCCGCCGAGGGCTCCGCCGTCGCGGCGTGAGCCTCCCGCCGATCATCGACGCCCTGACCCGCCCGTCCTCCGGAGCCCTCACCATGAGCACCCCTCTCACCGATCCCACCCCCGCCGCGTCGTCCGTCCCGGCGACCACCTCGCCGCGGGGCCGCCACCCGGCGCCGTCGCTCGCGCGGCTCGTCCTCGTCGAGCTGCGCAAGACCGCCGACACCCGGTCCGGCCGTTGGCTCCTCATCGCCGCGGTCGCGATCGCCCTGATCGTCGCCGTCGTGCGGTGCCTCACGGGGGACGCATCCGAGCGGACCCTCACGGCCGCCTACGAGCTGACCGTCTTCCCGCTCGCGGTGCTGCTGCCGGTGATGGGCATCCTGCTCGTGACATCGGAGTGGTCGCAGCGCACCGCGCTCACGACGTTCGCGCTCGTCCCGCACCGCAGCCGGATCGTCCTGGCCAAGCTCGGCGCCGGCGTGCTGCTGGGCGTCGCCGCGTTCGTGCTGTCGCTGCTCGCCGCGGCGATCGGCAACATCATCGGGTCGATCGCCGGGGGTGCCGACGGCAGCTGGTCGGTGAGCGGCGACCTGCTGTACCAGACCCTGATCGGTGAGCTCCTCAGCATCCTGATCGGCGTCGGGTTCGGCCTGGTGTTCGTCATGCCCGCCCTGGCGATCGTCATGTACTTCGCGCTGCCGACCGTCTTCTCGATCGTCGGCGAGCTCATCGACGGCATCAGGAGCACGCTCGAGTGGATCGACATGAACGTCGCGTTCGAGCCGCTGTTCGACGGCTCGGCGACCGGGGACGACTGGGGCAAGATCGTCGTGGCCTCGATCGTGTGGGTGGGGCTGCCGGTGGCCGTCGGCACCTGGCGCGTGCTGCGCCGCGAGGTCAAGTAGGCCGAGGCGTCGTGGGCGCCTGCGGGTGGCGGGGGCGCGGGGCGACGGGCCCGCGAGCCCGACGCCCGCGGGCCGGCCGGGTCGGTGGCGTACCCTAGGCGCATGGCCAGCACCGCGCTCGAGGACCGCACCGACACCGGCTCCGTGCGGCCGCCGGTGGAGGAGATCGCCCGGCGGGCCCGACTGGCGGGCAGGCGCCTGGCGGCGGTCGACACCGCGACGAAGGACGCGGCGCTGCACGCGATCGCCGACGCCCTCCTCGAGCGCGAGGCCGAGATCCTCGAGGCCAACGCCCTCGACCTCGAGGCCGGGCGTGCGTCGGGCCTCGACGCGGCGCTCATGGACCGCCTGGCGCTCGACGGCGGCCGCCTCGCCGGGATCGCGCAGCAGGCCCGCGACGTCGCGGCGCTCCACGACCCCGTCGGCGAGACGATCGAGGGCCACCGGCTGCCCAACGGGCTCGACGTCCAGCGCCAACGGATCCCGCTCGGCGTCGTCGCCGTCGTCTACGAGGCGCGGCCGAACGTCACGATCGACTCGACCACGCTGGCGCTCAAGAGCGGCAATGCCGTGATCCTGCGCGGAT
>JBFWKS010000212.1:0-7668 GCA_050252545.1 Solirubrobacteraceae bacterium | reverse complement strand
ACCGGCGTCGATCAGGGCCTGGGCACCGGCGCGGGTGGCGACGTTGCCGCCGATGACGTCCACCGACGTCTCGCGCTTGACCCGCGTGACCGTCTCGAGCACCCCGCGCTGATGGCCGTGGGCGGTGTCGACGATCAGCACGTCGACGCCGGCGTCGACGAGCGCGTGGGCCCGCTCGCGGCTGTCGCCGGCCACCCCGACCGCCGCACCGACGAGCAGGCGGCCCGACGAGTCCTTGGACGCGTTGGGGTACTTCTCGGTCTTGGTGAAGTCCTTGAGGGTGATGAGCCCGGCCAGCCGGCCGTCGCCGTCGACGAGCGGCAGCTTCTCGATCTTGTGCTCGCGCAGCAGCCGCAGCGCCTCGTCGGCCGACGTTCCCGGCGACGCGGTGACCAGCGGCATCGGGGTCATGACGACGCTCAGCGGCCGGCCCGGCTCGGTCTCGAACCGCATGTCGCGGTTGGTGACGATGCCGAGCAGGTGCCCGCCCTCGTCACAGACCGGCAGGCCACCGATGCCGTACCGCCCCATGATCGCGTCGGCGTCGTCGATCGTCGCGTCCGGACCGATCGTCACGGGGTGCCGGATCATCCCGGCCTCGGACCGCTTGACGGTGTCGACCTGGGCCGCCTGGTCCTCGATCGACTGGTTGCGATGCAGGATGCCGATGCCGCCCTGGCGCGCCATCGCCACGGCCATCTTCGCCTCGGTGACCGTGTCCATCGCCGCCGACAGCAGCGGCACCTTGAGCTGGATGTTCCGGGTGAGCCACGTGCCGGTCGACACGTCGTGGGGGAGGATCTCCGACGGTCCGGGCAGCAGCAGGACGTCGTCGTAGGTCAGACCCTCGAGCGCGAACTTCTCACCCGGGTCGATCTCGGCGGCGGCGGGAGCGGCCGGGCGGTGGGTCGACGGGGCGGTGATCTCGGGCATGGCGGCGGGGTGGGTCGGCGGCGGGGACCCGGTCATCGACCCGGCGCGCCCGACCGGCCACTCCCGCCCGGGAATGACGGGCCATTGCACCGGACACGATGTCCGTCTTCAGAAGGTACCGGTCGCGGGGGCGGATCGTGCGTGACGGACGTCCGTTCGAGTCGTATCGCGTTCGGGTGGGTGGGCCGGCGCGTGCTCGGGTGGCGATGGTGAGGCTGTCGGCCAGCGCGCGGTCGGGACGCGTTCCGGGGCGGGGGTGTCATACGACGCGAGACCGGATCGGGTGGCAGACGCGGCCGGGCGGTCGGGACGTGCTCCGGGATGGGGGTGCCAGACGACGCGAGACCGGATCACCTCGCGGTTGGCCATCGTGGCGCCTCGGGACCGATGGATGGATCTGGCCCGCGGGGTCGAGTGATCCACGATTCCGACACCGGTTCGACACCAGATCGGCACTGTTGGCCACCTGTGTCGTGCCACCCTCCCGAGGGACGATCGCGGCGTGGCTGCCCCCGACGCGATCCACCCTCCTCGCACACGCCCCACTGGCCGACTCCTGCCGGTCCACTGGGACCGGGTGCTCGCCGAGCTCGCCACCGCCCAGCACGGCGTCGTGGCGGGCGGACAGCTCCGGCGCGCCGGCCTCACCCCAGGCGCGATTCGACATCGCCTGCGCGCTGGTCGGCTCTACGTCTTGTTCCCGGGCATCGCCGTGTACGCCGTTGGTCATCGGGTGCTCACGGCACACGGGTGGTGGATGGCGAGCGTCCTGGCGTGCGGCGAGGGCGCGCTGCTGAGCCACCGGGCGGCGGGGTGCCTCTGGGGTCTCCTCGACGGTACGCCTGCACGCACCGACGTCACCCTGACGCGGACCCCGACCACGCTGGCCGGGGTCCACGGCCACCGAACCCGCACGATCACCGCGGCCGATCGCGCCGAGCACGACGGGATTCCGTGCACCTCGGTCCCACGCACGCTGGTGGACCTCGCGACGCTGCTCGACGAGCGTCGACTCGATCGTGCCGTCCGACGCGCCGAGGAACTGCGCCTCTACGACCGCGACGCCGTCGAGGCGATGATCGCGCGGCGCCGGCCGGGTACGCGCCTGTTGCGCGGTGCGGTGGATGCGCTGTTCAGGGACACGCGAGACGGGATCAGGACCAGGGAGGAGCTCGAGCGACGGTTCCTCGACCTGGTCCGGCGGCACGGATTCGCGATACCGGCGACCAACGTCATGGTCCCGACGCCGTGGAGCGACTGGGAGGTCGACGCCTTCTGGCCGGGCCTGCGGCTCATCATCGAGCTCGACGGCTGGTCGACGCACCAGGATCGCGAGTCGTTCCGTCGTGACCACGAGCGGACCGCCGACCTCAGTGCTGCCGGCTACCGCGTCGTGCGGCTGGACTGGGATCAGGTGGTCCGACGAGAGGACGAAACGGTCGCACGTCTGGATCGGCTCCTACCGCGGCTCGCGGCGTGACGCGGCTCGGGTCGAGGGCGCTCGCCGACCTCGAGCGCGTGGTGCACATCCACTCGCCTGCACCCGTTCCGGGGCGAGGGTGTCAGACGACGCGAGACCGGATCGGGTGGCAGACGCGGCCGGGCGGTCGGGACGCGTTCCGGGATGGGGGTGTCAGACGACGCGAGACCGGATCGGGTGGCAGACGCGGCCGGGCGGTCGGGACGTGCTCCGGGATGGGGGTGTCAGACGACGCGAGACCGGATCGGGTGGCAGACGCGGCCGGGCGGTCGGGACGCGCTCCGGGATGGGGGTGTCATACGACGCGAGACCGGATCGGGTGTCCCCGCCCGCCGCCGCCCGCCGCCGCCGCCCGCCGCCCGCGCCGCCCCCGGCTGCCGCACCTCCCACGTCGCCGCAACCTCCCACGCCGTTGCGACGCGCACCCCCCAACGCCGCCCGCCGCGTCGGTCCCCGTGTCGCCGGTCCACCAGCGCCCGCGCGTCTCGGGCTCGTATGATCGAGGGTCTGCCCGGCCTCGTCCGGGATCCACGCGCGCACGGTCGGCGCCCGCGGTTCACGTACCACCGCTGCCGACCGACCACCGCCGCCGCCTGACCGCCCGACCGCCCGACCCGAGGCCACCCGCACCCGAATGTCCTCACTGCGACCCCTCCTGCGTCACCTCGCCGACGAGCCCACGGGGGCACGGATCGCTCGCGAGGGCGGGCGCGCGTTCGTGTCGACGTCACTGCGACCGTACGCCGTGGCCGCGGCGCTCGACGGGGTCGATGGGGCGATCGGGCTGGGGCGCCCGGCACTCGTCGTCGCCGGCGACGACAAGCAGGCCCGTGAGCTCGCCCGTGACCTCAAGGCCTGGCTGGAGCCGCGTCCGGTCCGGTTCTACCCCTCGCGCGGCGTCGCGTACGAGTCGCACCTCGCCCCGCCGCCGCACCTCGTCGGTCTTCGGGTAGCGGCGCTCGACGCCCTGCTGGGCCACGAGGACCCGAACGGCCCCGGCGCGGACCCCGGCCACGACGGTGCACCGGCCGGTGTCCGGCGCACCCGCAGGCCCATCGACGAGGAGGCCGAGCCCCCGGTCGTCGTCGTGTCGGCCGCCGCCCTGTCCGAGAAGGTGCCGGACCCGGAGCTGCGCCCGCACGGGTTCACGCTGAAGGTCGGCGACCTGCTGGATCTGGACGAGTGCTCCGCCGACCTCGTCACCGCCGGCTACGAGCGCGTCGACCAGGTCTCCGACCGCGGCCAGTTCGCCGTCCGGGGCGGGATCCTCGACGTCTTCTCGGCCACCGAGGACCACCCCGTCCGGATCGACCTGTTCGACATCGAGATCGAGTCGATCCGCGCGTTCTCCGTCTTCACGCAGCGGTCGCTCGACGAGCTGCCGCAGGTCGAGGTCGCCCCGGCCGCGGAGCTCGCCGTCCAGCACCGCGAGGACGCCGAGATCGCCGCGGCGCTCGGCACGTTCGACGCCAAGGACGACGCGTCGGAGCGGCCCGACGTCGCCGAGCTGCTCCCGGTCGACCGGTTCGGGGCGTTCCTCGACCTGGTGCCCGCCGACGCGTGCGTGGTGCTCGTCGGTGACGAGGAGCTGGAGCCCTCGCTGCGCGACCAGTGGCAGGACGTCACGACCGCGATCGACGCCGACGACGTCGGCCACCTGTACGTCGAGCCGGACGTCGTCCTGGCCGAGCTCGACCGGCGTGCCGAGCTGCGGATCAACGGGATGCTGCAGGACCAGGAGCTGCAGCTGCACGCGCAGTCCGGTGACCTGTCGGCCCGCAACCTCACCGTCGCCGAGACCGAGCTCGAGAAGCTGCTGCGGTCGGGGTACCGCACCGTCGTCACCTGGCGCCGGCAGGGCGACGGCGACCGTGCCGCCTACAACCTGAGTCGCGTCCGGGCACAGTGGGTGGGGGAGAGTGGTGCCCGCGCGCAGGCCGCGAGCGGACGGATCGTCGACGCCGCCGGGTTCGACCCGTCCCGCGCCGGGTTCGTCGTCGCCGACCTGCGCCACGGGTTCATCGCGCCCGGATTGCAGCTGGCGGTGCTGCCCGACCACCGGCTGCTTCGCCGGCGCCGCGACGAGCAGTCCGACGACCAGCGTCGCCGGGCGGGCGGCAAGCGTGCGTTGCGGTCGTTCGCCGACCTGCGCACCGGTGACCTCGTCGCGCACGAGGACCACGGCATCGCTCGCTTCGAGGGGTTCGACACCAAGACCGTCGCCGGGATTACGCGCGACTATCTGGAGTTGCGGTTCGCGGGGGAGGACAAGGTCTTCGTCCCGGTCGACCAGCTCGCCAAGATCACCCGCTATGTGACCGGCGGCGCGGCCGCGGTCACCCTGTCCAAGCTCGGCGGCAAGGGCTGGGAGACGATCAAGACCCGCGCGCGCAAGGCCGCGCACGAGATGGCGGGCGAGCTCATCAACCTGTACGCCGAGCGGCGCGCCAAGCGTGGCTACGCGTTCCCGGGAGATGGTGAGCTCGTCGAGGAGTTCGAGGCGAAGTTCCCGTACAAGGAGACCGCGGACCAGCTCGACGCGATCGAGGCGGTCAAGGCCGACATGGAGTCGGAGCGGCCGATGGACCGGCTGATCTGCGGCGACGTCGGGTTCGGCAAGACCGAGGTCGCGCTGCGCGCGGCGGTCAAGGCCGCCGCCGACGGCAAGCAGGTGCTGATCCTCGCGCCGACGACGATCCTCGCCCAGCAGCACTACGGCACGTTCTCGGAGCGGCTGCGCGATCTGCCGCTGACCGTCGACCAGGTCTCGCGGTTCCGCTCCGCCGCCGAGCAGCGCACCGCGGTCGCCGCGTTCAACGAGGGCAAGGTCGACGTGCTCGTCGGCACCCACCGCATCCTCGGCCGCGACGTCGTCGGCCGGGACCTGGGGTTGATCGTCGTCGACGAGGAGCAGCGGTTCGGGGTCAAGCAGAAGGAGCTGCTGCGCCAGCTCAAGCTCCGCGTCGACGTGATCGCGATGTCGGCCACGCCGATCCCGCGGACGCTGCAGATGTCGCTGGCGGGTCTGCGGGACATCTCGACCATCCAGACCCCGCCGGAGGGTCGCCGGCCGGTCAAGACCTACGTCGGCGAGTACGACGAGCAGCTCGTGCGCCAGGCGCTGCGACGCGAGAAGGACCGCGGCGGCCAGTCGTTCTTCCTCCACAATCGCGTGGAGACGATCGACGAGACCACCGCCCGGCTGCGCGGGCTGTGCCCCGACATGGAGTTCGAGGTCGCCCACGGCCAGATGAGCGACCAGCAGCTGGAGGAGCACATGCTGCGGTTCCTCCGCGGCGAGGCCGACGTGCTCGTCGCCACGTCGATCATCGAGTCGGGGATCGACATCCCGCAGGCCAACACGCTGATCGTCGACCGGTCCGATCTCTTCGGCCTGAGCCAGCTCTACCAGATCCGTGGCCGCGTGGGCCGGGGTCGCGAGCGCGGGTACGCGTACCTGCTGTACCCGTCGGCGGCGGCGCTGACCGAGGAGGCGATGCAGCGTTTGACCGCTCTTGCCGACTACACCGAGCTCGGGGCCGGATTCCAGATCGCGATGCGGGATCTGGAGCTGCGCGGCGCCGGCAACCTGCTCGGTGACGAGCAGTCCGGGCACGTCGCGGCGCTCGGGTTCGAGCTGTACCTGTCGATGCTGGAGGCGGCGGTCGCGGAGCGCGAGGCGGCCGCTGACGGCGACGCGAGCGACGACGCCCCCGAGCCGGTGCGCATGGACGCCCAGATCACCGCGTACGTGCCCGCCGAGTACGTGCCGTACGAGCAGGCCAAGGTCGACGTGCACCGGCGGATCGCCGGGGCGATCGACGTCGCCGAGCTCGAGGAGCTTCGGGGCGAGCTCGAGGACCGGTTCGGTGCTCCGCCGGAGGAGCTCGACAACCTGATCTCGCTGCAACGTGCCCGGATCCGGTTCGGCGAGTCCCGCTGCCGGGTCGTCACGCTGCGGGGCACCAAGCTCACCGCCAGCCCGGTCGAGCTCGATCCGGACGCGCTGGCACGCCTGCGCGAGGAGGGCGCCGAGCACGGGCTGACCTTCCGGTACGAGGGCGGCAAGTCCCAGGTGACCCTGATGGTCCCGCGTGAGGGTCCCGAGCGGCTGGAGGCGGTGCTGAACGCCGCCGACGCCCTGCGAGCCGCCGTCCTTTCGGCCGCGGTGGCCTGAGGCGCGAGCGGGGGCACTTCACCGCCGTTGAGGGATGCCTCAGCGAGGACCAAGGCTCGATCGCTACGCTCCCGCGGATGCTTCGACAGCTGCGCACCGTTCTTGCCACGGGGGCGATCGGCGTCCCGGTCGCCCTCCTACTCACCGGATGTGGAGGGCTCTCGGCCGACGCGGTCGCCAAGATCGGCGGAACCGAGATCACCAAGGCACAGTACGACCAGAGCTTCCAGCTCGCGACCTACAAGCTCAACGGGGTCGCCGTGCTGTCGCAAAAGGACGCCAAGCTCATCGAGGTCAAGCCGCCGTTCACGACCTGCATCGCCGAGATCAAGAAGCAGGCGCCCAAGCCCGAGAAGGGCCAGCCGGCGATCCCGGAGTCGCAGTACAAGCAGCAGTGCGAGCAGCTCCACGAGCAGGTCAGCAACGAGGCGATGAGCCTGCTGCTGCAGGACGAGATCGTCAAGAGCGAGGCGGAGGACCGCGACGTCAAGGTCACCAAGGCCGAGCTCGACAAGGGCTACGAGGAGTGGCTGACCGCGGCCATCGGCGGCAAGAAGAACGTCGCCAAGTTCGAGAAGGTCGTCGGGCTCAAGGAGTCCGTGCTGCGCAACCAGTATGCGAGCGAGCAGCTCGGCAAGAAGCTCCAGGAGGCCGTGCAGAAGAAGGACGGCACCACGACCGACAAGGACGTCAAGGCCTACTACGAGAAGAACAAGGCCCAGTACACGCAGCCCGAGACGCGCAACCTGCACGTGGTGCTGACCAAGACCGAGGACAAGGCGAAGGCCGCCAAGGCCGAGCTCGACAAGGGCGCCAAGTTCGCCGACGTCGCCAAGAAGTACTCCATCGACGAGACGACCAAGAAGGCCGGCGGCAAGCTCGCCGGGGTGACCAAGGGCCAGCAGGAGAAGGCCTTGGAGAACGCCGCGTTCGGCGCCGAGCAGAGCGAGATCGTCGGGCCGGTCAAGACCGAGTCCGGGTTCTACGTCGTGCGCGTCGACAAGATCACCGCGTCCAAGGTCGTCCCCTACGACGAGGTCAAGGAGCTCCTGACCCAGCAGGTCAAGGCCGAGCGGAC